>JBEKEQ010000133.1:0-10928 GCA_050013735.1 Occallatibacter sp. | reverse complement strand
GCACGCTCGGAGGAAGCAAATACGCCTGATCCGGGCTGTACAACCTAAATCGCGACATACTCTCTTGTCGCCCAAACACGCTGTGAATTACAAGTACCTTGTGTAGTTCTCACGCAGACACTAAAGCCCCTGCGATGTCAATACCTTCCCGGCCTTCGGATCCATCAAGCGCCTCATTTTATCCGCGCACACTCTTTGTCACTACGCGAACAGCAGGCGGAAGATCGCTCTTCCAGGCGGATCGCATGGCAGCACTCTTTGTTGAAGTTTTTCGAAGCTATATGCGCGCAGGGAAAATGACCGTTCACGACTTCGTGATCATGCCCAACCATATCCACATTCTGATGACCCTTCCGGGCGAGATGACTCTTGAGAAGGCAATGCAACTGATCAAAGGCAGTTTCTCCTATCGCGCCAACAAGGAACTTGGTTTTCACGGCGAGATATGGCAGCGCGGGTATTCGGATGTGCGCGTCCTTGATGACCAGAGCTTTCAACAGCATCGCGAGTACATCGAAAACAATCCTGTGAAAGCGGGTCTGACAAACAGGCCAGACGAGTATCCGTTTGGAACGGCATACTTGAAGAAGCAAAAGCACGCAGGGGCTAAAGCCCACGAGTTGGGGGCGGCTGAGCGGCACGACTGAAGTCGTGCCCTGACGCTACTTGGCCTGTTATCGAGTGATTCCGACGAGAACTCCGTGAGAAAAATGAGAAGCGGCCCATCGAGGTCGGTGGTCTCCCATGTCTTAAAAGCGAGACCTCGGGCACCCATTTATCTTGGAAGGGTCAGACCTGGGTCACTGTTTGTATGCCGCCTTTGTTGACTTGGTGAGAATAGGGGACAAATCCCGACGGAGGCGGGGGTATCGGGCTGTCGCTTACGACCCAGCCCTGACCAGCCTGGAGTAGCTTGCGCTCTTGCTGCACAACGTCGGAAGCTGCGAGCCGCTCAAACGCATTATGGCGTGCCCTCGTTGCCAGAACATCGCTCAAATTCAAATAGGAAACAACTCCGCCTGCAATCGCCCCAAGCACCCCTGCGAACAATGCCAGGCGTTTCATCCCTTTCCTGACGTTCATGGTCACCTTTCCATTTCTAAATGGTTCCCCGCCGGTTGTCCCAAGTTTCCCACAGTAGACCTGGGATTCTAGTTCGACGAGTGGGTTTGGAGCGGCTGTGAATATTGACGGACTCGCGTCCCGGTCTTCTCAAGAAACGCATACCATCCTTCCCGCAACCTACGTTGGAATTTTGCAGTCGGCGTTTCGTGGTCGTCGATAAGATTGGCCCAGAAGTACATGCCCTCGCTCCGAGTCTGTATGCCCCCAAGCGGGGAGAAATAACTTGCGCCGTGAAGATGCGGGAACCGTGGCGAGCCATCGGGCATCCGTTTCCGCAGGATGTTCGCGAGTATCGGCCTGTAGCTTTCCGGATCGTTGTGATAATAGTTGGCCTCGTCAGGCGGCTGCTTTGCCGGCAGGGATGGGCTGGGCCACTAAGCGTACGCCGAGCGCTGTGCAGACTCGGCTGATGGTATCGAAACGCGGCGCGCTGTCGGGGCGAAGGGCTCTGTAAAGAGCTTCGCGAGTAATTCCGGCGGCCTTGGCGATCTCGGTCATGCCGCGCGCGCGGGCAATGTCGCCGAGCGCCGAAGCCAGAAGAGCGGCGTCATTCGCTTCCAGAATTCCGGTGAGATAGACGGCAATGCTCTCCTCGTTGTCGAGATACTTTGCGGGATCGAATTCGGGCAGTTCATCCACGTTTATGGTCTTTTTCATCTTTGTCCTTTTCGCTCTTGAGCAATGCGGCCAAAGCCTTAGCCCGCTTGATATCTCTCTTTTGTGTGCGCTTGGAACCGCCGGCAAGCAAGACGACGATTTGCCGGCCAAATTGTGTGTAGTAGAGCCGCCATCCCGCGCCGAAATCGATGCGCAACTCAATGACGCCGTCGCCAATTGCCTTGAAGTCGCCCAGCAAGCCGAACGTGAGGCGCTTGATTCGTTCCGTCACCGCGCCCCGTACCCTCAAGTCCTTCAGTCCATCAAGCCATGTGGTGAACTCGGGAAGCAGCCTGACGGAAACCATCATCAAAGTGTAATCGTTCGGTTACGACCCGTCAAGCAGAGATTACGCGTGTCAGGGAGCCTTACAGGGCAAATTCATTTCAGCCCAGCGGTTGAAGGCTTCTTCGGCCTTCCTGATGGGTTCGAGGCACACCGCGCGGCCCAGCACGGCAAGAGTTTCAAAGAGCGGCGACACATTTTTGCGTCCGCAGACGGCGACACGGATGGGATGGAATATGGGTCCGGCCTTGGGCCGAGCAAAGCGGCGGGCAAGCGCAGCGCTCCCATTCCTGGAGGATCAGCCCGGCTGGAGCTATTCCCTTCCGGGCTGGTACGCGCGTTCCTATTTCAAGCCTGAGGCGGATAAGGCGGCTGTGGCGGATAGGGCGGCTGCGGCTGCCAACCGGCTGGGGGCACGGGCGCGACCTTCCACTCGGCGAAGGCCAGCACGTAGAGCAGAACCAGGGTGCCGAGCGATGGAACCAGGCAAATAAGTGAGAGCCAGGGCGAGAAGCCGGCCTTTTTCAAAATGAACCAGCACGGCACCATCACAATGGCTATCGACACAAAAAGGATGATTGGGATGATGGCGATCATAGCCATCGCGATGTGCTGGATAAGCTCCTGATCGGGCGGGCTTTGCAGAATTAGCGCCAAGGCGTGCATTGACAATCCTCCGGAAGCGAGATGGAGACTTTGACACAAGTTAAGGCCAAACGGACGAATGCGCAATCGAAATCGTGCGAATGTGGCTCCGATTCTGCCGTTGTCTCTTATTCGATAGGCACGCCGGTGAGCGAGAGCAAACGGCCGACCGGGTACTCGCCCACATGGTTTTCCTGGAACCACGGGGAGCGCTCGTAGAAAAATTCGAGGCGGGCTTCGGGGCTGGAGGCAAAGCGCGGGTCGGACTGGATGCGGTGCTCGAATTCAGCTTTCAGCGCCGGGTCTTTGGCCAGGTTTTCGCGGGCCAGCTTTTCAAGCACGTATGCCTCGCCGTACTCCTTCTGCTCAAAGATCGCGTCGAAGAAGCCCCAGCGCAGGGCGGAATCGGGAGCTTGGGGCTCAAGCCAGTGGATGGCGACCTTTGAGAGCCTTTGATCGAGCGGGACGACGATCGATCCGGCTGGGAAGGTCATGGTCTCCGTGGCCAGGGCGCATTGCCCATAGTGTCCGGGCTCGGCGCCGGGGTTCTCGCCGCTGAAGAGAGGATGGCGGCCCTCAAACGGATTCCCCTGCCACTGCATGCCGGAGCAGCGATAGCGCTCGACCTGCCCGGTCCAGGCGGCCGTGGTGCGGCGGAGGGCTACGCCGTGCGCGTCAAGCACGTCGATGACGTGGGTCCACTGCGGGGGAACGATGTAGGCGGCTGGGGGCGTGATGGAGGCGGTAACTTTGGCGCCGGTGGCCAAGGGCAGGGTTACATTCCAGGGCTCGTGCCGGTAGCTGACCTGCATGGCTCCCGAGATCTCGCTCAGGGAGCGGGTGAACTGGTAGCCGTGAAAGACGACCGGGGTCGTATCACCTTTCCAACCGACGGCCAGCGGAAACTTTTCGTTGCCCAGCGAATGCACACCGAGGCTGCCGGCTTCGGCGTCGGCCTGCTTGTTGAGGGTGATCAGTTTGGCGGTGTCGCGATTCATCACCTGGAGCAGAGCACGCAAGATTTCGTAGTTGCCGGTGACCCGGGTTTTGTAGTCCTTGAGCATGTGCAACTCGACCAGCAGGCCGGGACGGTCTTCGAGAATCATCAGCCCCGTGGAGAAGCGGGGCGGATTGGGACTGAAGCCCAAGCCCTGGGCGGGATCGGTGTCATCGTTAAGGTTGATGAGATTGGGGAATGCGACGTGGCCGGCCGCGTTGAGTTGCGCGGTGAGTTCGGGCGTGACGGTGTCGCGAATCCACTGAGCCGTGGCGGGCGCAACGTCGGGCGTGGCATCGATGGCGAAGGTTACATCGTATTGAAAATCCGCGCCGTCGGTCACGTGATCGTCGACGAAAAAGTCGGGTAGCCAGCGGTGAAACATCTTGAGAAAGGCACGAGTTTCGGGTGCGTCGGCCTTCATATAGTCGCGATTGAGATTGATGTTGCTGCCGTTGCCGCGCCAGCCGGCCAGTTCCGGTCCGTTCTGGTTGATGCGGTTATAGGCTGAGCGGCGCTCATGGCCGTCGATGTTGTAGACGGGGATAAAGACAAAGACTACGTGATCGAGGAGGGCGGCCTGGGTTTTGGTAATGGCAATGTCGCGCAGCAGCGCAAGGCAGGAGTCCTTGCCATCCATTTCGCCGGCGTGGATGGAGTTTTGGACCAGTAGAATGGCGCGGCCGGAGGCATGGATGGCCGCAGGGTCGAAGACGCCGTCTTTCGAGGCAATAACAATCTTGAGATCGCGGCCCAGGCCGGTCTTGCCGAAGTTCTCGATCCTGACTTGTGCGGGATTGGCGGCGGCGATGCGGTCGAGATAAGCGACGGTCTCGGCGTAGTCGGGCGTGGTGCGATAGTTGCTGATTTCGGTGGGTGTGCGCCAGTCCGAGATTGGGGAGGGGGTCTGGGCGGCGAGGCTTAGGGGCAGCGAGCCAAGCAGAGCCGCGGAAAAGAGGGCGATTGTCGGCTTGTCCATGAGAATTTGGCCTCCGGTGGAGTGGGAAGACGAGAGTTGAGCGTCGAGGTTCGTGGTTTCCCACCCATTCGCCATGAAGAAGGCGAATGGATGGGGCACGGTGCATTTTGGGGTGGAAAAGAGACGAAACGTTGGCCACCGATCTAGCTCTTTCTGTTCCCTGTTCCCTGATCCCTGTTCTTACGTAATGTCTTCAGTGTCGTAAACCGGGGCGACTCGTTTTTTAGGCACGCCGTGGACAGAGCTGAGCAGGTCTTCGACCACGTCTTCAAGCTGGCGTTGAGTTTCGATGACGTCACTCATGCTGCGCAACTCTTCGGGATCGAGAACGCGCTCGACGAGGGCGATGGCGTGGCACTGGGCCACGTGATCGACGTTGAGGCCTTCGGGGGTTTTGGCCTTGATGCTCACCTGGTCGATGCCGATGTTAAGCAGATCGGCGACGCGGGCACGCATTTCTCCGGCGACGGGCCCGATTCTGGGAGCGGCCAGGACCAGGGTGGTGTCGATGTTGACGATGCGGTAGCCGGCATGTTGCAGCTCTTCAAGCGCCAGGTTGAGGAAGATGGCCGAATCGGCGTCTTTCCAGCGCGGGTCGCCGGGAGGGAAAAAGCTGCCGATATCTCCGGCCGCGATGGAGCCCAGCAGGGCGTCGGTAATGGCGTGCAGCAGCACATCGCCGTCGGAGTGCCCGGCCAGGCCTTCAGGGTGCGGGAGGGTCAGGCCGCCGATGCGCAGCGGCACGCCCGGCTTGAATGCGTGTGAGTCCCAGCCAAATCCGATGCGTGTATCCATGGTTACCGTGCCTGTTCCTTGAGCCCTTGCGGCGTCGATCCTGGCTTCAGCCCTGCAGCGACGACCGGAAATGAAGGAAGAACAACCGCAGATCCCTCGACTTCGCTGCGCTCCGCTCAGGATGACAGCTTTTCTAGCGAGTCGAACATTCCTTTTTCAGCGGGCGCGCTGACGGAGATAAAACTCTGCCAATTCAAGGTCGCCCGGCTGGGTAATCTTTAGATTAACCTGAGAGCCGTGGACCACGGCTACCGGCAGGCCGGCGCGCTCTACCAGCGACGCTTCGTCCGTGCCGATAAATCCATCAGCCGTGGCCTCGGCGAAGGCGCGCTGCAAAAGGCCATAGCGGAAGCCTTGCGGAGTCTGCGCCAGCACGACGTACTCGCGTGGAACGGTGGCTGTGACCAATGCGCCGTGCGCGGTTCGCTCGACCTGCTTGATGGTGTCGACGGCGGGCAGGCCGACGATGGCGGCTCCGTGCTCGATTACGGCATCGATGGTGCGGTCGATGGTGGCGGGGTCAATCAGCGGGCGAACGGCGTCGTGGACCAGCACAATGTCATCAGGCTGGGCGGGGAGAGCGGCCAGGGCGTGGGAAACCGACTCCTGGCGATTGTCGCCGCCCTCGACCACAAGAACGCGGCCGGCGAACCCATGCTCCGCCGCGTACTCCGAGATCTGAGCCTGAACGCGTTCCATTTCGGTTTTGCGCACGGCCACATAGATGCCCGTGACTCGCTCCACCGCGACAAAAGCGCGCAGGGAATGAATCAGGATAGGGATGCCGTCGAGGGCAAGAAATTGCTTGGGCTGCGGCCCGGCCATGCGAGTGCCCAACCCCGCAGCGGGAAGAATTGCGAATACCTGCATAACGCATGAAGTATACATCGGGCATTGCACGCAGCGTGGTTTTCTGCACACGCGGCGGGAAAAAGCCGCACGGACGAGGCACGGAGGCTTGGTGGCCTGAGATCAGCCTTCGACCGGCTCCACGAGGAGCATTTCGCTGGTGGCGCGGAAGCCGAAGGTCTCATAAAGCGGGCGGCCGGCGTCAGAACTGTGCAAGGTCACCACGCGAATGCTCCTGCGATGCGCCTCGGCCAGGCAAAGATCTACCAGGGCGCGGGCCACGCCGCGACGGCGGTACTCCGGCTCGACAAACACATTCAGCAGATAACCGCGATGTTCGCCTGCTGGGTCTAAAGGGTGAGGCGGCCAATCCAGCACCAGCAGGCCGGCCGAGCCAACGGGTCGGCCGTCGTCTTCCGTGATCCAGCCGGAGTATTTGCCCTCGACGATCACGCGGGCCACCCAGGGCTCGCAATGGCGGGCCATGGCGTCCAGAATCGAATCCTTGCCGCTGCCCATGGCAGCGAACATGGCCCTGCGATGGGCGGTGATGAGCGCGGCATCTGCCGCGGTGGTTGTGCGTGTCTGCAACATGCCGACCAGTATAGGCGAATTCCACCAGATTGAAACCTGACGGCGGCGCAAAAAATGGCTCCTGCTGCAAGACGAAGTGCAAACGCCGTATGATTTTGAGATGCGCGCGCCTTTGCCAAAAACGCTGCCGTTGAATACGTCGCTGCTCCGGCCCGGTCAGCGGCTGGCTGTGGGCCTCTCTGGCGGCGCCGACTCTGTGGCCCTGTTGCGGACGTTGGCGGAGCGGAGCACGAAGCTTGGACTCGTTTTGCGGGCCGCACACCTGCATCATGGCCTGCGCGGAGCAGAGGCCGATGGCGATGTGGAGTTTGCGCGAACGCTGGCGGCAGAGCTGGGCGTGCCCTTTTTGGTAACGCACGTTGACACCGCTGCGGAGGCGCGGGCCAACGCGGAATCAGGCAAGCATGGAGAATCCATTGAAGAGGCCGCGCGGCGGCTGCGGTATGGCTGGTTCCGGCAATTGATGGGCTCGGGCAAAGTGGACGCTGTGGCCACCGCGCACACCCGCGACGACCAGGCGGAGACTGTGCTGGCCAAATTTCTGCGGGGCGCGTGGACGGAGGGGCTCTCGGGGATTCATCCCGTGATTGAGTTCCCCGAGGGCCGCATTTTGCGCCCGATGCTGGCGACGACGAGGACCGAAGTAGAGGCTTATTTGCGCGACTTGGGCCAGAGCTGGCGGGAAGACTCGTCCAACCGGCACCTTGGCTTTAGTCGTAATCGCATCCGGCATGAACTGCTGCCGCTGCTGGAGGACTGGAACCCTCGGCTGCAGGAGCATCTTGCCCAAATGGCCACGCTGGCACGCGACGAGCAGGCGTGGTGGCAGGGTGAAATTGCCCGGCTGGCGCAGCAGTTCCTTTTGCCCGGCCGTCCGGTGCGGGGCGGGGGCAGGGCCGCCGGGGAGGGCCTGGCGCTGGATGTAACCAGGCTGGCCGCGCTGGCGCCGGCGATGCAGCGAAGGTTCATGCGGTTCGCGGCAGAGAATTTGGGCTCAGCGCCCGATTTTGCCTCGACCGAGGCGTTGCGAGAATTGGCGCTGAACGGTCGGGCCGGGCAGAAGCTCGAACTGGCCGATGGGCTCCGAGCCGAGCGTACGCCTCGCGAACTGCGGATGGAGTCAGGGCCGTTGGCAAGGGACCGCGGAGGCGCCGCTGCGGCGGTTGAGGAGTACAGCGGACTCGTTCCAGGGGAGATTGTGGCTCCGGCTTTCGGCCTTCGGCTCCGCATTGAGGCTGCTGGAACCGATGAGCGCCAGACGGACGATTTGGCCTCTTTAGCCAGATTGCGCAACTGGAAGCCGGGCGACCGGGTCAGGCTGCGCCACTCCAGCGGTCCGCGCAAAGTGAAGGAAGTGCTGGAGCGTCTTCGAGTTACGGGAAGCGAGCGGAGGTTTTGGCCGGTGCTGGAAGTCGATGGGCAGATCGTTTGGATGCAGGGCGTGGAGCTGGAGCTGGAACCTGGAATCACGGTGAAGGCGTCGGTCATTGAGGACGGCGGCGGGAGCTGATGCCCGATTCTTCTGTTGCACTTCCGGATACTCCCCAAACGGAAATGGCGGTTAAGGTTTACCCTCAAGAAAACAGGGAATTGGCCCAGGGATTGCTGCAAGTTTCAGCGGCTTGGGAGTACAATCAACAGTACTGCTCACCCAGGCGGCAGGAGGTCCGTGTCGGCTGCGGGGGCGTCATGAACTTTCTGTGACTTCACGGGCGTGCCAAACGTCTAAGAATGAGCAGGCGGAGTCGCGGTCTTATCAGCGTATTCTCCCCGCTGAGAAAGAGGAAATCGGTTGAATTCGACGGTCAAAACGGTCATGTTCTGGGTGTTTATCCTCGTCTGCCTGTTGCTTCTTTGGAGCGTAGTGCAGAGGGGCGCCAGCATGGGCAAAGATACTGAGATCAATTACTCAGACCTCTTCGACAAGGTGCAGAACGGGCAGGTGCAGGACGCCGCCATCCAGGGCAACGAGATGCGCGGCCACTTGAAGAACGCGCCCAAGGATCAGTTCCACACCACGCTTCCGGCGAACTACGAGGATATTGAGAAGGCGCTGCTGGCCGCCAAGGTCAACTTCGGGATCAAGGAGCAGTCGAGCAACATCCCGCTGCAACTGCTCATCAATATCGGACCGTTTGTCCTGATCATTGCTATCTGGTTCTTCATGCTGCGGCAGATGCAGTCGGGGGGCAACAAGGCGCTGTCGTTTGGCAAGAGCCGGGCGCGCCTGCTCTCAATGCAGCAGAAGAAGATCACCTTCAAGGACGTGGCCGGGGTAGACGAGGCCAAGGAAGAGCTGAAGGAGATTATCGAATACCTGCGCGAGCCGCAGAAGTTTCAAAAGCTGGGCGGGCGCATTCCCAAGGGAGTTCTGCTGGTGGGTCCTCCGGGAACGGGCAAGACGCTGCTGGCGAGGGCGGTGGCCGGCGAGGCCAATGTGCCGTTCTTCTCGATCTCCGGCTCGGATTTTGTGGAGATGTTTGTGGGGGTGGGCGCAAGCCGCGTGCGCGACCTGTTTGAGCAGGGCAAGAAGAACGCCCCCTGCATTATCTTCATCGACGAAATTGACGCTGTTGGCCGCCATCGCGGCGCAGGACTCGGCGGCGGGCACGACGAGCGCGAACAGACGCTGAACCAGCTGCTCGTGGAGATGGACGGCTTTGAATCGAATGACGGCGTGATCCTGGTGGCGGCCACCAACCGCCCTGACGTGCTTGACCCCGCGCTGCTCAGGCCTGGGCGCTTCGACCGCCGCGTAGTGGTGGGCCTGCCGGACGTGCGCGGACGCGAAGAAATTTTGCGCGTGCACGTCAAGAAGGTTCCGGTCTCTGACGACACCAACCTCAACGTGCTGGCACGGGGAACACCCGGCTTCAGCGGCGCCGACCTGGCCAACATGGTGAACGAGGCCGCGCTGAACGCCGCGCGCGTGAACCGCAAGCAGGTCACCATGTACGACTTCGAGTTGGCCAAGGACAAGGTGCTGATGGGCGCCGAGCGCAAGTCCATGCTGCTGACCGAGGAAGAGAAGCGGGTGACCGCTTATCACGAAGCGGGGCACGCGCTGGTTTCGTTCAAGCGCGAGCATTCCGACCCAATTCACAAGGTCACCATCATCCCCCGCGGCATGGCGTTGGGCATTACCATCTTTTTGCCCGGCGACCGGCACAATTACACGCGGGAATACCTGGAAGCAAATCTGGCCATTTCTTACGGCGGACGCGTGGCGGAGGAGATTTTCCTCAACCAGATGTCTACCGGCGCGGGAAGCGACATTGAAACCGCTACCGACCTGGCACGGCGCATGGTTTGCGAATATGGCATGAGCCGCCTGGGCCCGCTCACCTTCGGCAAGAAGGAAGAGCAAATCTTCCTGGGCCGCGAGATTGCGCAGCATCGCGACTTCAGCGAGGAGACGGCGCGGCAGATCGACCTGGAAGTGCGCAGGCTGATCGATGAGGCCTATCAATCGGCGCATTCCATCGTCGAGTCGCATGCGGACGCAATGCACCGCATTGCCGCAGCGCTCTTGGAACGCGAAACCATCGATGCCGAAGAGGTGAGAATGCTCATCGACGGGCAGGAACTGCCGCCGCTGCGCTCGATTCTGGCCTCGCCCACTGACAAGGGCGGCGGCGACGTTCAGCAGGTGCTCAAGCCGGAAGGCCGCGGACCGGGTTTCCCGGAGGGTTCACCGTCGCCGGCTTGAAAGACAGTGGTCAGTGATTAGTGATCAGAGGGCTGCTCTTCGGAGCAGCCCTCTGATTGCGGACAAAGTCCACCGAGATTCGAAATACATCCCTCAGGGGCTAAAGCCGCGCTCATTATTTGGGTCTTAGCGGCACGGATGAATCCGTGCCCTTTCAATGCGGCATTTGGATCTGTCCAGCCGGGCAGTTCCTTTACATTTCAGACCGGGCGGATGCTTTACACATTTGTCCGGGTTTTGGGGTTCTTGTTTTTGGGTTTATGATTCACATTCTCGTCGTCGTAGCCGGGGTT
>JBEKEQ010000132.1:0-10996 GCA_050013735.1 Occallatibacter sp. | reverse complement strand
TGTCCTACTTATCGATGTTTCGTAAGCAGCGAAGGTTTCACTCTCAGCCGAATTCGATCCCCGCTTTGAGCATTTGCCTGAAAAGCCTGGTCTCCCTCAGCTACTCCGCCAGCACCAACTCCTCGCACTCCCTGAAGTAGCGAATGCTGTCCAGCACCAGCGCATCCAGCTTTGGCTTATCTGGCCTGCCATACATTGCCGGATACGGATCGCCTCCCGGCCCCAACGGTTCAAAGGTCACAAACCGTCCCTCCTGGTTGTAGCCAATCAGGTACAGCGCGCGGATAATCGTCGCGACATCCAGCGATCCCTCACCCAGCGCGCACCGGTTACTGTCGGCAAAATGCAAATTCACCATCCGGTCTCCCGCATCCAGAATGGCCTCGCCGATATGGCTCTCTTCCGACTGCATGTGATACACGTCGCCGTTGATGTTCGCGATTCCCGGATGGTTCATCCGCGCGATATAGCGCTTGGCGTCCGCGACGGTATGGATGAAGCTGATCTCCGCCGAGCGGATCGGCTCGATTGCCGCCTTCACCCCGTGCTCCACAAACCAGTCCGCGCACAACGCCAGCGTTTCTGCCGAGCGCTCGAATTCCACGTCGTCGTAAGCCTTCGGCCGTCCGCAGGCCCCCGGCACCACCAGCAGATAGGTCCCTCCCACTGCCTTTGTAAACGGAATCTCGCGGCGCAAATAATCAATGGCTGCCTGGCGGCATTCTGCCCGGTTGCTTGAGAGGTCGTTGTCCGCGGAAAACATTCCGCACACTCCCGACACGCGCAGTCCATGATCGGCAAGCGTCTTCAGAGTCTCCTCAACCCTGTAGCCCAGGTCCGGGCCATAATGATTCCCGTGCAGCTCAATAAACGGCAGTTCCACCTTTTCCAGCCGGGCAGCTGAATCTGCCAGAGATTCCATGCCAAATCCCCAGTTGCTCCAGGAAAGATTGAGCCTATTCTTGAATTTCTCCGGAGACGCTTTCTTCAGTTCACGGAAGTGCGTTTCTATCCGGTGATTCTTCTCCTCAAAACGTTGCAGTTTCATCCTTCGCACTCTCCTTGCCGTTGCGGCCCGTGGTGCATCTTTGCCCCGGCGCTCTCATCGGTTTTTCTTCGTCGATCTCACTTTAAGCCGCTGCGGTTCGCGCACTGTAACTTTCTCGAACCGTCACGGCCCCTTTTTGCATCCATCCAATCATAAGGCGGAGTTGCCGAATGTAAAGATTTGGCTTTGCCTCGAGCCCGCAACCCCCGGGCCATTTCCCGAGGGCTAAACCCTCACAGTACAATCGAACCGAAGGAGATTTCCCCTATGGCTTACGAACTGGCACCGCTGCCCTACGATTACGCGGCTCTCGAACCTTTCATCGACGCCGAAACCATGCATCTGCACCACGACAAGCACCACCAGACCTACATCAACAACCTCAACGCCGCCCTGGCCAGCCACCCGGATCTGGCAGCTAAATCCGTTGACGATCTGGTCCGCGACCTGGCCACTGTCCCCGAGGACATTCGCGGCGCCGTTCGCAACAACGGCGGAGGCCACTCCAACCACACCGCTTTCTGGAACCTGATGGGCCCGGCAAACGCTTCCGGCATCGGAGGCCACCCCTCCGGCGCCATCGCCAGCCAAATCTCCGCCGACTTCGGCGACTTCGACGCCTTCAAAAAGACCTTCAATGAGACCACCGCCAAGCAGTTCGGCTCCGGCTGGGGCTGGCTGGTGTTCGTCGATGGCAAGCTCAAGATCATCACCACCGCCAACCAGGATTCGCCCCTGACCCATGGCTTCTATCCCATCCTCGGCAACGATGTGTGGGAGCACGCCTACTACCTCAAATACCAGAACCGCCGCCCCGATTACCTCGCCGCCTGGTGGAACGTGGTCAACTGGGCCGAAGTCAACAAGCGCTTCGCCGTCGCCAAGGGCTAAAGAACAGGGAACAGGGGTTGGGGGTCGGGGGTCAAAAAAGGGCCCAAACCGGTGCCCAGGTTCCATATGCAAATCGGTCCGTTTCTTGTTCCGCCCAAAATGCTCCGTGCCCCCATCCATTCCACAGCTCCATCGTGGAATGGGTGGGATTCCACGAACCCACAATCGGCTAATCCCTAAGCCCTACCCCAAATGCCTGTCTCTTCCGCAACTCTTTCCCGGGATAGTGTGTCTAATCAACTGTGACGACGCAAACAGTTCTGCACAGATCCACGCTGATCTTCGCTTTTCTTCTGGTGTTAGCCGGCCTGCTCATACTTGCCGATGCCCCGGCCCACGGCCAATCCGGCAGTTTCATCATCGCCCAGCACGGCAAGCCCGTCGGCACCGCCGAGGTCACCTTCGCCGCCGCGTCTCAGGGCTACGACTCCACCTCCGTCGTTCGCCTCGCCATGCAGGGCCTCAACTACAACATCTCCAAAACCGAGCATCTCACCTCGTCCAATCACCTCAAGCACGTCCAGTTGAGCGCCACCGTCAACAACTCCGCCGTCAACGTCGTAGCCACGCGCGACGAGGCTCATTTCCTCATCAACATCTCTGCCAACGGCCGCAGCACCACCACGCGCCTCGATTCCCACCCCGCTGCCGTCTTCCTGCCCGACTTTGATCCCGGCGCATATGACACTCTGCTGGCCCTCGCGGTCAACTACGGTAATCGCGGCCTGTGGGCCATCATCCCCAAGGAAACCGGCTCCATCGTCCCCATCCAGCTCGCCACCTACGCTGACGAACATGGAACCCGCGATGGCAAGCCCATCACCGTCCACCATCTGAAAGCCACCTTCGACGGAGCAACCACAGACCTTTTTTCCGGCCCCGAAAACCAGCTTCTCCAGGCCGAGTTCCCCCAGCAAGGCTTCGCCGTGGTCCGCAGAGGCTTCGTCCTCACCCCTCCAGCCAAACCCGGTGCCCCACCCGCAGCCCAACCCGGAGCACAAGCCCCGCCTGCAAGTTCAGCTCCACTGGCCCAATAGCTCCGTGCCCATCCATGCGGCGCTCTTTGTCGCATGGGTGGGCGACCACGCAACTCAACCCTCGGCTACCGGGTCTTTCGTTCTTTCATCTCGTTTCTTCCTAAACAGCCCTCCCCGCCGCCACGCCCGAAGCCCACGCCCACTGAAAATTAAATCCCCCCAACCACCCCGTCACATCCACCGCCTCTCCAATAAAGAACAGCCCCGGAACCCTTCGCGCCTCCATCGTCCGCGCCTGCAACCCATCCGTATCCACGCCCCCCACAGTCACTTCCGCTTTTTCAAACCCCTCCGTCCCCATCGGATGCAGCTTCCACCCATGCAGCCGCCTCTTGCACGCCTCCAGCGCCGCATTCCCCCACCCCTCCGGCGCACCCTCCTCTGCCACAAATCCCGCCAGCCTCTTCGGCAAAACCTCGCCCAGCGCCTGCTTCATCGCCCCCAAATCCCGCCTTCCACCCGCCCGCATCAAGGGCCCCAGCAAATCCCGCCCCGGCCCAAAATCCACTACCAGCTCATCGCCCTCCCGCCAATAGGAAGAAGCCTGCAACACCGCCGGCCCGCTCAACCCCCGATGCGTCACCAGCATCTTTTCCCTGAACCCCACTCCTCCCGCCGACGCAATCACCTCCGCTGACACCCCCGCCAACTCCGTCCACCCCGCCTCATCTCCACCCAGCACCAGCGGCACCAGCCCCGGTCTCGGCGTCACCATTCTCAGCCCAAACTTACGCGCCAGCTCATGTCCCAGTCCCGTGGCTCCCATCTTCTCGATCGACAATCCTCCGCACGCCACCACCAGCGCCCCCGCAGCAAACTCTCCTGCCGAGCAGCTCACCCTGAACCCCTCGCCGCCGCGCTCCACCGCAATCTCCCGCGCATTCAGCCCCAGCTCCACGCCGCCCAGCGCGCACTCCGCCAGCAGCATTTCCAGAATCGCCCGCGCCGACCCGTCGCAGAACAGTTGTCCCAGCGTCTTCTCGTGCCACCGGATCCCATACCGCTCCACAAGCTCGATGAATTGCCCCGGCTCATACAGCGCCAGCGCCGATTTACAAAAATGTGGATTGTTCGAGATAAAATTTCCCGGCCCGCAGTGCAGATTTGTAAAATTGCACCGCCCGCCGCCCGAAATCAGAATCTTCCGCCCCGCCTGCCCGTTGTGTTCCAGCAGCGCCACGCGCCGTCCGCGCTGCCCCGCCGTTGCCGCGCACATTAGCCCGGCCGCCCCCGCCCCCAAAACAATCACATCGAATTGGCGCAAGTCGGCTGGCATAGGGTCCCGTTCAGAATAGCCGCCCATCGCCCGCTCCCCGAGGGTAAGAAGCGAAAATAGCCGCTCCACCGCCCGCGCCGTAGGCGCAGCGTTTGTTAGCCCCGCGTTTCAACGTGGGGACGGCAAAACCAACAAATCGTTCGGAGTCCCGGAGGGACGGCGTTCACGCTCCCGCCCATCAGAAATTAAACTTCAGCGCTGCCTGCACAATCCGCGGCGGCGCCGCGCTGATCACATTGCCAAACGTCGAACTGCCGATATTGCCATCCACCACGCCGGGGCCGTTGAACTGCGCGTGGTTGAAGACATTGAACGCCTCAATGCGGAAGAGCAGGGAAGTCGACTCCGTGACCTCCACTTTCTTCCCCGCTCCCATGTCGTAATTGTCCGCGCCAGGACCGTAGAAAAAGCGCCGCTTCGCGTTGCCCGGCGTTCCCAGTGCGTTCATCGTGAAATCCACGGTGTCGAAATAGCTGTTCCCATTCCTGCGCGGATTGCGGTTCAGGTTCAGCGGCCTGCCGTTAAAGTCGGGTTCGTCAATGCTGCTGTTGTTTACGCCATTCGGGTTTGAGCCAATGAGCGAGTTGTCTCCGTTGTTGATCATGGTCACCGGAAATCCGCTGGTGAACCGCGTAATGCCTGAGAGCGACCATCCGCGCGTTATCCTGTTGGAGCGCGAATACCGGTCGAAAGGAAGCTGATACTCATAACTCACGACGAAGTTATGTTTTACGTCATACGATGAGAGCGCGTAACTCATCGCGGGGTTGAATGGATTGACAGTGTCGCCAATGCTCGATGACTCATCCAGCGATTTGCTGTAGGTGTAGCCGGCCGAAAACTCCAGCCGGCCGCTGGCATGGCGGGCGCTCAGCTCAAGCGCGTTGTAGTTGGCGCGGCCAATGTTTGACTGCAGCGCGTTGCTGCCGAAGCTCGACCCCAGCGGTCCGCGCGTTCCATTCACCTGCCCGCCACCTATCGGATAAAAGACCGAATTCTCGCCATTTGGGCCGCAGGTGAGCGTCCCCAGCTGCACCTCGCTCGCCTCGCTTAGGCTCAGGCACAGCGCCGGATTGCCTGGGTTCGCCTCCACCAGAACTCTCTGGCGGTGACTTACAGTGCCTGCATAACTCACGCTCAAGACGGTATTCGGTCCAGCCTGCCGTTCGAGGGAGAGCATCCATTCCTCGGTATAGGGCGCGCGGTTGCGAAGGTCGTAACCGGGTATGCCGCTGATCGGCTCAAGACTGCTCCAGTCGAATTTGGCATCCGGGTAGCTTGGCGAAGAATTAAACGGCGCAAAGGCATACGGGAACGGCTGGCCATAATTTTGCCCGCTGGCCGCCGTAATAAACGGCGTTGCAAACAGCGGCGGAGCCGGGCTGGTGTACGTGGTGCCATAGGGCGCATTCGCCGCCAGCACGCCAATTGAAGTTGCGTCGATGGCCGTATAAAAAGTGCCGAAGCTGGCACGAATGCTGGTCGTTCCCGATGAACCCAGAGCTTTCTCCAGCCAACTTCCCGGCGAGCCCTGGGGTGACCAGGCTACGCCCACGCGCGGTGCAAAATTCAGCTCACCGATGGGAGCAAGGGTATTCGGAACTCCAGGGTCTCCCGGATATAGAATCCCCGCCGGCGCGCCGGGGAAAACCTCCGACTCCGCCCCGGCTTCAAACGTGGCTATCTGGTTGTACTTTTCTGACCACGGCGCCACGCGATCCCAGCGCAAGCCGTAGTTGAGCGTGAGGCCGGGCCGCAAGTGCCAGCTATCCTGCGCGAACGCGCCGGCATATTTGTTCCGTGCATAAAACGGGTTGAGCTGGCTCTGATTGAATTGGCTGGGAACGCCAATCAGAAAATCGGCAAAATCCACGCCGGTTTCCGTGCCCGAGAAAACGAAATTCCCGTTGAACTGACCGATCGCATGGGCGTTCACCTCGTCTGCGTGAAACTCCGCCCCGAACTTGATGGTGTGGTTGCCAAGTACCCTCAAAGACGTATCGGAAATTTGATAGGTGTTGTTGGTCTGTATCAGTTGATTTGCCGCCGCGCCGGTCGAATAGCCGTTGAAGTTGAGGTTTTCCACGCTTTGCCCGTTCGGGTTGAGCGCAACAATGCTCGGGCTGCCATCCGCATCTTCAAACCCCTGTGATACCAGGCTCACGTTTCGTCCGCCCAATGGTTGTCCCAAATTGGTGAAGTCGCGCATGTAGCTCACATGCAGCTCATTCACCGCCGAGGCGCAGAAGGTCTTGGTATCGCCAAGAGCCAGCAGCTGCGCCTGCCCCGTCGTCAGCGCATCGAACCCAGGTACGCTGGCGCCGCTCTGCGCCACCGGGTAGGGGTTATCCAGATTAAAGCCATCCATGAAGTAGTAGGCCGACAGCAAGCCCCAAATGGTATTCGCATCCATTCGGACTCCCCCTTTGTCGTCGCTGACCGTCTGGTTGTAGGCCGATGTAGCAAAGGTACCCGCAGCGTTATTCGGTGCGGGAATGTATTGGAGCATCCTCTGCGCCGGAACCGACCACGCATTTGCCGGGACGAGCGCATTCGGCAGAACGCAGGGGTGCATTCCGGTGGCCGTGCAGCCGGGAAAGTTGTATGCCTCGCCTGCGCCCACCGTATAACCGAGTTTTTGTGAAAGAAGGCTGGCCAAATAGGGCCCGCTCACGAAACTGAGAGGCGCGCCGGTGGTGGGGTTATAGAAGTTATTGGGAGCAAGGTCGGAGAGGTTTCCCGTCCGGTCCGCATCCGAAGGCACGCTGATGCTTCCCGTATCGATGCCCTGTGTCTGCCGGGTGCCCTGGTAGTCCACAAAGAAAAAAACCTTGTCGCGCCGCATCGGTCCGCCGAATGTACCGCCATATTGGTTCTGCCGGAACGCTCCCCGCGTGGGCGAAAAATAATTCTGTGCGTCCAGGTCCGTGTTGCGCAAGAAGTTAAATGCGTCCCCGTGAAATCCATTGCTCCCCGACTTGGTAATCACGCTGATCTGCCCGCCAGAAAACTCTCCGTACTCCGCGTCGAAGTTGCTGGTAACGATGCGGAACTCGGCAATCGAGTCGAGGTTGGGAAGAATGGCCGTGCCCGCGTTCACATCCTCTTCCGCGTCGCTGCCGTTCACACTGAAATAGTTCGCAAACTCCCGCTGCCCGTTCACTGAAATCGTTCCCGGATTCAGCGTCCCTGAAGGATTGAGGATCGTGGCTCCGGTATCCTCCACCGTGCTGGAAGAGATGGTCGTCATGGGCGCCACGCCCGGCTGCAGCGCAAGCAGGTCGGTGAAGCTGCGGCCATTCAGCGGAACCGCAGTCATCTGCCTTCCGCTGATCACCTCTCCCGCATCGGTGCTCGTCGTCTCCACCCGCACCGTATTGTCAGAAACCGTTACGGTCTCATTCACGCTGCCCACGGCGAGCGTAATATCCACGGTCACGGCCGCATTCGTGTCCAGCACAATGTCTTTGCGCCTGTAGTTTTGAAAACCGGCAGCCTCTGCCTCCAGCTCATACTGGCCAACCGGAAGAACCGGGACCGTGTAATACCCTCTGCTGTCGGTTTGTGTCCGATACGCGAGGTTCGTGTTTACCTCGCGGACAGTTACATGCGCTTTCGCAACAACGCTTCCAGAGGAGTCTCTGACCGTGCCGGCGATGCTTCCTCCAACACCGGCCCATGCCATCAAGGGCAGTAAAACACCGCATAGAAACAGCAGGCGCCAACGCATGCCCGCGAGGCTCTCGAAAACGTGAATCATCTTCCTCTTCCGATATTCATTGCCGCTTATCCGGGCTGAACGGACATAAACGGGCGGTGAAATTCGATTCACCCCGCGCGCAGCCGCCTTCAAATAAGTGCTTTTTCGCCGCATTCACGGAGTGGGATGTTTAACCGGGAAAACAACGCTCTTTCCGCCTCTGGCCTCTGTGTCCACACCACGTCCAAGTCAGTTCCGCAAGCTCTCTTTCTAATATACGACAAAAATAGTCCGAGTTTAACCCGAGCCCTTCTTGTGTCTCGTATCATGACATCTTCTACTTGCCAATCCTTCTCCAGTTCCGAAAGCAACGGTCCTGAATCACCGAAAATTTTTCCTTTACCAGCCGCAATGTATCTTCCTCCGTCCCAACCGTCACTGTCCGCCAGGCTTGTTCCAATCCCTACCCAAAGGAGTGCTGTGTACAGGAGACAGTGACGCCAATCCTTGCGTAATTCTCACGCAATCCTTATTCTTTGCCTTTGACCAGGTTCCCGGCAATTGATTCGTGCACTCGTCGATTTCGCGCTCAAAAGCCGCTGGCTCGTCCTTGGCGGAATGGTCGTGCTCACTGTCTGGGGCATCATTTCCTTCAAGGCTTTACCCGTCGAAGCCTATCCAGACGTCGCCAACAATTACGTCCAGATCATTACCCAGTGGCCTGGCCGCAGCGCCGAGGAAATCGAGCGCCAGGTCACGGTGCCCATCGAAATCCAGATGGCGGGCATTCCCCACCTCGCCCATCTGCGTTCCACCACCCTGGCCGGCTTGTCCAGCCTCATGCTCATCTTCGAGGACGGAACCACCAGCGATCTGAACCGCGAGCACGTGGTTGAGCGGCTCGGCCAGGTCAGCCTGCCCGCCAATCTCACTCCGCAAATGGGAACCGACTGGAGTCCCGTCGGACAAATCTACTGGTACACACTGGAAAGCAACAATCCCGCCTACGACGTGATGGAGAAAAAGTCCCTCCAGGATTGGCTGCTGGAAAAGTCCTTCAAAGGCGTGCGGGGGGTGGTCGATGTAGCCAGCTTCGGCGGCCCGACCAAGGAATATCAAATCAAGCTTGACCCTGAGAAGCTGGTCTCGTATAGGCTGAGCATCGGCCAGGTTGAGCAGCAAGTCGCCAATAACAACACCAACGGCGGCGGCAGCTTCATTGAGCAGGGCGCCCAGCAAATCAATGTCCAGTCCATGGGCCTCTATACCGGCGTCCAGGACATTGAGAACACCGTAATCAAATCTCAATCCGGCGCGTCCATCGCCATCAAAGACATCGCCACCGTCACCCAGGGCCCCAAGATCCGCCTCGGCCAAATCGGCCGCGCCATCCACCACCTCAACGGCGTTATCGTTGACAATCCGGATACCGTCGAGGGCATTGTGCTGCTGCAGAAAGGCGACGACTCCGATCCCGTCTTGCTGGGCATTCACCAGGAAGTTGAGAAGCTGAACCACGGCATCCTGCCCAAAGGCGTGAAGATTGTGCCCTTCCTCGACCGTTCCGATCTGGTCAAATTCACCGTCGAAACCGTCGAGCACAACCTCACCGAAGGAATGGTCCTGGTGGCCATCATCCTGTTTCTCTTTCTGGGTAATGTGCGCGGCGCCATCATCGTCACCCTCACCATTCCGTTTGCGCTTATGTTCGCCGCCATCTGTCTCGACCTCAGCCACATTCCCGCCAACCTGCTCTCGCTGGGCGCGCTGGACTTCGGTATGGTCGTGGATGGCTCGGTGGTGATGATTGAGAACATCGTCCGCCATCTCTCACAAGAAGACGACACCCGCACCACCGGGCAGAGAATTCGCGAAGCCTCCCACGAAGTGCTGCGTCCCGTCTTCTACGCCCGCGGCATCATCATCGTCTCTTATTTGCCCATCTTTACTCTGCAGGCCGTCGAGGGCCGCCTCTTCAAGCCCATGGCCTGGACCGTCACCTTCGCCTTGCTCGGCGCGCTCGTCTTTGCCATCCTGATCGCGCCGGTCATGGCCAGCATCTTTTTCCGCAAGGGCGCAAAAGAGTGGCAAAACCCCATCATGAAGTGGCTCATCGCCAACTATCGCATCGCTGTTCGCGGAGCCATTGAGCATCGCTATGTCACCGTCGGCGTCTCGGCCTTCCTTTTCGCCATCGCCATCTTTCTCGCCTTCGGCGGCCCCATCGGGTCAGAGTTCCTGCCCCACCTCGATGAAGGCTCCATATGGGTGCGCGGCACGCTGCCGCCCAGCGAAGGCCCCACTGCCAGCGTCGACTTCACCAACAAGGCCCGCGTCGTCATGGCCTCATTCCCTGAAGTAACCCAGGTGGTCAGCCAGACCGGCCGCCCTGACGACGGAACCGACACCGCGGGCTTTTTCAACACCGAGTATTTTGTCGATCTCAAGCGAAAGGAAGATTGGCGTCCGGTCTTCCACCGCAACAAGGAAGAGCTCATCGCCTCAATGGATAGGGAACTGAGCAAATTTCCTGGCGTCATCTGGAATTACTCCCAGCCCATCTCCGACAACATGGAAGAGGCCGTCTCCGGCGTGAAGGGCGAGCTGGCCGTCAAGCTCTACGGGGACGACCTGCGCACACTGGAGCACGTCGCCGAAAAAATTCAAGCCCAGATGTCTTCGGTCCCAGGAGTTGGCGACCTAGGAATCTTCCGCATCGTCGGCCAGCCCAATCTCAACCTGCAAGTGGACCGCCAGGCCGCCCGGCGCTGGGACATCAACGTCGCCGACATTCAAGACGCCGTGCAAACCGCGGTCGGCGCCAATGCCATCACCCAGGTGCAGCAGGGCGAGGCCCGCTTCGACGTAACCCTGCGCTATCAGCAGCAATACCGCGACACCCGCGAGGCCATTGAAAACATCCGTCTACTCGCGCCTTCTGGCGAGCGTGTCTCCCTGGCCCAACTCACCACCGCTTCCACCGACGACGGCGCCGAGCAGATCAACCGCGAGGGCGGGCAGCGTTACATCGCCATCAAGTATTC
>JBEKEQ010000131.1:0-11083 GCA_050013735.1 Occallatibacter sp. | reverse complement strand
CGCTCACTTGGTCGTCGCGCGTAGCTTCCTTGCGTCCCGTATAACTCCATCCAGGCATCAGGTGCAGCCCGCGCGGGTGCGGCAGTGCGAGGTCGGCAAACGTTGTCGTATGCAGGTGCGGCACGTTGATGACTTGCTTGTTATCGAAGGCCGGCGTACCCGTGTCATCGGAGACTGCATTCATCGCCGCCGCCGAAGCCGTCAGCCGCAGCCAGCTTGCAGCCTTGCCTTCCGCATTCAGCTCCACGCCGTTATGCGTTTCCCGGCCCTCGGACACAAAGTCCAGACTGTCGTTGGGATAGAAGAACGGCGCGCGCATATGAAAGAATGCCGTACTTAGCAGGATACGTTCCTCTGGCTCATACTTTGCGCCGACCTCGGCCTGTCGCGTGAAAAATGGAGAGAGGTAATAACCTCCAGCCCACCACGGGGCCTGCGGACCCAGCGAGAGCATTACTCCATAGTTACCGTATAGCGTCAGATTGTCTATTGGATTGAACGTGACTGCATATTGCGGAAGCCAGACGGCTTTGTCGGTAAAGTCAAAACTTGCCGTCTGAGTCGGACCGGAGTAGTTATGGTCGCGGAGCGAATCGTACCGTCCACCGGCGATCAGTTGCACCCGGCCGGGGAGGTGAATGCGATCCTGCAGAATAGCCGCCGACTGGTGACTGTCTTCCCAAAGCGCACGTGGTCCGGCCTGGTTGGGCGTTCCGGTCACCGGGTCTATTTCCATGGGATACGGCGCGATTGGCTGATAGATATTCTCCTGGCCAACGTAGGTATATACCGCGCCGTCTACAACATTGTCAGGCGCACCCAGCGGCGCCGCGCCCGGCTGCTGTACACTGCGCAAAAACAGTTCGCCGCCGCCCGCCAAGTCTTGCGTGATCGGCCCTGTCTTCACGTGACCGGACAGTATGCCCTCCGCCACGGCGTCGATGCGTAACTCGCCTGGGTCGCGATAATCGTAGATGCCATAGGTTCCATCCGGACAGAAAAAATAAGCAGGCGCGTTGGGCGCGCCGGGACAATTGGGAATGTCGTACGCACCATCGCTCGGGTCGTAAGCCATGGACGACCCGTACGCATAAATCACGTTATCCTGAATGAGCGAATGACTAAAGCTCCCCGCAGCAAACGCCAGCCAATTGTGCGGCAAGTTGTAATCCAGCCGCGCGCCGGTGTTGAAGGTGTCGTAAGTGTCCGGCGGACCCCACGGCTGATCTCCCAGCATAGTGGAACGATAAATCTGATGGATGTCCGGCACCGTCGTTCCGCCCAGTAACTGGTACCCGCTCCCGTCGCGCTCCGTCTTGTGCTGGTACTCGAAATCGCCCTTCAATATCGCTCTCGAACTCAGCTTCCAATCGGCCGCGCCTGCGCCCACCGCGCGCCAGCCGTTGGTGTCGTTCATATACGTCACAATTCTTTCCCCGGCCAGATTGAGCCGCGCGCCTACCTGCTTTTCCTTCCCGAAAAAAGACCCCAGGTCCACCGCTCCATAAGCAGTCCCGCGATGATCGGTGCCCAGATCGACGGCCTTGATGGTTGCCGGCCGCTTGGTGACGTAATCGATGAGCCCGCCCGCCGCAGCCACGCCGCTTTCCACGCCGGCTATTCCTTTGAGCAACTCGACACGCTCCTTGTTTTCCAGCGGCACATCCTGCTCCCCGGCAATCGTCATGCCGTTGATCTCAAGCCCGGTGGCCAGGTCGATGGCAAAACCGCGTATCTCGTACACGCCGTAATAGCCTACCGGCACGTAGTCGTCGTCGATGGATGCATCGTTCTTCACCACGTCAGACAGCAGACGCGCGCCCTGATCGTCGAGCAGCTGGCGCGTCACCACCGTTGCAGAAAGCGGCGCCTCCTTCAGCGGAGCGCCGTCCAGCGTTCCCACCGTCACCGCGTCGGGCAAATAATTGTCCTTTGCGTCGCCGTGCACCACCACCGTCGTCGTCACGCGCGGAACCTGCTGCGCCGCCGGTTTGGCCGCATCCGCCGATTGATCCGCCGCACTTGTCGCCGCACTATGCGCGAATGCGCCGGATGCAAAAAGCAAAAGACAGGCCAGCAGCCCGCCGGCGCATAAGCGCACTCCGCCAGGCGTGGCGCCGGCTTCAGAAGAACTCAATTTTGGATTGCGAGCCGCCTTAGCGGCTGCGGTTTCGAGCATGGTCATCCCTTGTCTCCAACTGAAACAAGAGAACTCACGCTGCGATTCGAGGAAGAAGGCCGATCGGCTTCGAAAGCTTCCCACGCCGGTATTATCCGGATCGGGTTCTAGGGTATCTCTCAGCCCCACTTCGTGGAGCACCCCTGTTTCAATCATCAAATTGAAACACTCCCAGCCGGTGTAGCGCAAATTACCCTCCCCGCCTGGGAGTGCCGCCGCTTCGGAAGACGCCTGTCTTCGCGAAGCCGCGGGCCCTAAAAAATCTCAACCCGGCCGCTGGGGCCACGCTCACTTTCGGGGTCGTTGCCGCCTGCAAATTTTTGTCAAAAAAATCTGCCCCGTCCCTTCCACAGGCGATACATTTAAATGGAAAACATATTAAAAGCGAACAAACAGCGCTGCTTCTGTAAATTCTCCTTGAAAGGCACACTGATGTATGGTTTCCCCTCGCTTGTCCGCTTGCGCCGCTCCTTGATTTCGCGCTCTCTCGTGGTCTGTTGCCTGCTTGCTTTGGCCGCGGGCCGGTTGCCTGCGCAATCCACATTCGGCAGCATTCTGGGCACGGTGCGCGACGCAAGCGGGGCCGTGGTGCTTGGCGCGCAAGTCACCCTGGTCAACACCGGAACCACGGCCACGCGTTCCATGATCACCGACGCCGACGGAAATTACTTCTTCAAGAACATCGACGTCGGCATCTATGCGCTTACATTTACCGCTCCCGGTTTCGAAAAAGAATCGTTGCCTGAAATCTCCCTTACCGCGCGCGACACCCGCCGCATGGATGCAACGCTGAAGCTGGGCGCGGAAACGCAGACCGTCGTGGTCAACGACGACCCCACGCCCGTCATCACCACCGATGTCTCCAGCCTCGCCGAGACCAAAATCGGCGACGAGCTGGTCGAGCTGCCGGTGGCTATCTACTCCCGCTCCATCGGTTCCACAAGTCCCATCTCCACGCTCACCACCGAGGCCGGCGTGCAGACCGACGATGGCGGCAACCTGGCCGTCGACGGCGCCACTGCCGCCTTGCTCAGCGTCACGGTAGACGGCATCTCTTCGGTGGGCGTCGAGTACTCCGGCCCCGTCAATGAGATGTTTCCCTCGTTCAATTCCATCGAAGAGATTCGCGTTTCCGAGTCCAACAACAATGCCGAGTTCAGCGGCGTGGCCGACATCACCACCGTCTCCAAGGCTGGAACCAACCACTTCCACGGCGGGGTCTTTGAGAACCTTGAAAACACGGCCCTCAACTCCAACAACACCTTCACGCTTTTCAAGCCAAAAATCCAGATGAACGACTTCGGCGGCACCCTCGGCGGTCCGCTGAAACTGCCGCTCCTGAGCCAGAGCGAAAGGCCGGCATTTTTCTTCATCAGCTTTGAAGCCCTGCGCCTGCCACGCCAAACGCCCCTCCTGCTCAGCGTGCCCTCCAGCGACATGCGCAACGGAAACATTACCGATTATCTTTACGAAAGCTATTGCGAAGGATCCACTCCAACTCCAGTCGGGACTCCAACGCAGAACTGTCCCTCAGGAAGTTACTCCGTCTACAATCCTGACGGCAGCCAACTCAACTCTTCCAGCGTTCCCGTCAGCGCCATCTCAGCCAATCTGCTCCAGTACCTCATGCCTACGCCCAATTACGGCGCGCCCGGCTCCTACGCCAACAATTACCAAATCAACTTCCCCTCGCCCATCTCCGCCAACCAGGGCGATGTGCGCCTCGACAAAGTTATCTCCAACCGGCAGTCGGTCTTCGCCCGCTTCTCCTACAAAAATCGCCAGGTCGTCACCGCGCCTTTGTCCGTGTGCACCTTTACCTATTGCGCTGAAGCCGGCAGTCCCCTGCAAGGCGGCTACAACACGCCCGAGATCGACGAAGGCCTCACCTTCGCTCACAACTATGTCTTCTCCTCCAGCCTGGTCAACGAGTTTCGCGGCGGCTTCAATGCCCAGCACACCTCTGAGACGCAAAGCTACTCCACCACTTCGCTCCTCAATCAAACCGGGCTCACCGTTCCGCAGCCGGATACCGATTGGTCTGAGGCTCCGCAGGTGCTCATCAACGGCTTCATGTCCACCGGCGCGGGAAACCCCGGCACGCAGCGCGGCCAGATCGTTGAGGCCCTCGACAACGTTACCTGGTCTCACGGCAATCACGCCTTCAAGTTCGGCGCGGACGTCAAACGCATCACCGACCACGACGACAACGTCTTCGGCAACTACCGCTCCGGCTGGTACGTCTTCAACGGCTCCTCTGACGTGGGCATGGCCATCGGCGACCCCTACACTGCCTTTCTGCTCGGGCTACCCGACTACACCGAGGTCAGTTCCACCAACGACCCAACCATGAACGGCCTCGGCTATTCTTATGCCGGCTTTGCCCAGGACGATTGGAAGGCTACCCCCAACCTCACCTTGAATCTGGGCCTGCGCTACGAACTGCACCCGCCTGTCCACGATATCCACTACAACAGCGCCGCCTTCGACCCCAGCTACAGCGGCCCTGGAAGCATCTCGGGCACAACGGCTCAAGGCGCTGTGGTGGTTCCCAATTCCCAGGCCGAGGCACTCGCGTCCACAGCTCTTGAAAACGCCATCGCGCCCACCCCCATCCTCACCGCCGATCAAGCCGGCATTCCCTCCGACCTCCGCTTTACCGATAAAACCGATTGGGGCCCGCGGCTGGGCTTCGCCTGGCGGCCTTACGGCGGCGACAAGACCGTCCTGCGCGGCGGCTGGGGACGCTTTATTGAATCACCGCTCGGTTTCTCGCTGGTCTCCGGCTGGGCCGTTCATTCCAGCTACGTGGCCACCTACAACCAGGACTATCAACCGGACGGCATCACGCCGTTGATCTCCTTCGCCAATCCCTTCAACACTGCTGCCGGCTCTGCCTCAGGCACCGCCGGTTTCTACTATGCATTTCCCATCCATTATCGTGATCCCTCGGTGCAGCAGTGGAACCTGACCCTGGAGCAGAACCTGGGCCGCAGCATCGGCGTCCGCTTCTCTTACACCGCCAGCCACGGCGACAACCTCGAAGCCATGGTCACCTGAACCAGGTCCCCGCCAATACTCTCGGCTACCCCCAGGTCGCCGGCAATCGTCCCTATCCATCCTGGGCCGTCATCCAGAGCGTGGCCAACGCCGCCTTCAGCAACTACAACAGCGGCACCGTCGAGGTGTCGCGCCATAGCGGCAAATCGCTCACCTTCGACGCCAGCTACACTTACACGCGCGACCTTTCCAACGCCGGTGGCGCCACGCCCAGCGCCTTTGCCGTCGCCGGCGGCAGCTTCCTCACTGACCGCTTTCATCCCGGACTCGACTACGGCAACGTCATCTACGACCGCGCCAACCGCTTCCTTGCCACCTATCTCTACGACCTTCCCTTCGGCCACGGCCAGCCCTGGCTCAACTCCGCCTCCGCGCTCAACCGCATCGCCGGCGGCTGGCAGCTTGCAGGCGTCACCATCCTCCAGAGCGGCCCGTTCCTCACGCCGTATCAAGACTCGGTCGACCCCGCCAACACCAACATCCTCACCACCATCGGCCAGGCCCGCCCCGACCAGCTGACCAACGTTTCGCTTTACGCCGCCCGCCGCACCACTTCGCAGTGGCTCAACCCCGCCGCGTTCCCCTATCTCAACCTCCAAACCGCCTCCGGCGTCGGCATCGGCCGCTTCGGCAACGCTCCAGTTGGCGGCGTCGTCGGTCCCGGTACGGACAACTTCTCCCTCTCGTTGATGAAAAACTTCGCGCTTTACGAGCAGTCAAGGTTCCAGTTCGGCCTTGAAGCCGCCAACGTTTTCAACCACCGCAACTACGAGCCGCCCAACATGCAGGTCGACTCTTCCGGCTTCGGCTCCATCACTGCCTTGCAAACCGCCGAGGGCGCCGGCCCTCGCAGCCTGGAACTCACCGCCCGCATCAATTTCTAAAACGGTCCGCCGCCCGAGCCAGGGCACACAAACGTGAGCGCCATCACATCCTGCCTTTCACACCGTGCCTACACTCGGAGTCACTTCCGAGGGTTTCAGCGGATCTCCAATTGCGGTACCCGGGAATGATTGGCCTCAAGTGGCTTTTTCCTTAAGAAAAAGCCACCTTCAACAATGCCAATTAGGCTACACAAATTGGAGATCCGCTCTAAAGGGCGCCATGCAACTGAATCCCGCTTTTCCCGCTGTAGATCCTATTCCTTTGCCGGCTCCGATATGGTTGCTGAAGCTGCTCCATATCGTTACCCTGGCGCTGCATTTTGTGGCTGTGGAAATGCTGCTGGGCGGGCTGCTGCTCGCCGTCTTGCTCAGTCTTTTCCGCGGCTCGCCGGCCTCGCTGGTCACCGCGCGGGCTTTGGCGCGCCGGCTCACGGTGGTCATGACCTACGTCATCAACCTCGGCGTGCCACCGCTGCTCTTTGCCCAGGTGCTTTACGGCCGCGCGCTTTACACCAGCAGCGTTCTCATCGGCCTCTACTGGATCTCCATCCTCGGCCTCCTCATGCTGGCCTATTGGCTGCTCTATCGCTTTTCTGCCCGGCTTGAGGCCGGCAAGTCCGCGTGGTGGGTGGGGCTCATCGCCTGGCTGCTTGCCGGCAGCATCGCCCGCCTGCTCTCGACCAATATGACCCTGATGCTGCGCCCTGAGGTCTGGCGCAGCATGTACTCCGCTTCGGCCGCGGGAAGATTTCTTCCCACCGGCGACCCCACCCTGGAGCCGCGCTGGCTCCTGATGATGGCCGGCGGGCTGTTCCTCGGCGGCCTCTGGCTCATTTATCTTTCCGCCCGCTCCACCTTTACCGCGGACGAGAAGCGCTTTGTCGCCGGCCTGGGCGGCAAGGTGGCCGCGGGCTTCGGCCTGGTCTATCTCGCTGCCGGCCTGTGGGCCGCCAGCGTGCAGCCTGAAGCGGTCAAAGCAGGCCTGCACACCCACGCGCTCTACAAGTTCGCAGGTTTCGCTGGCTACGGCTGGCTGGCGCTGGTTGTGGTTGCCGTGCTTCTCGGCGCTTACGCAGGGTTCCGCAAGCTTGCCGCCCCATGGCTCGCTTGGGCTGCCGTTCTCGTCGCCGTGCTTACTGAAATCATGTTCACCATCTACCGCGACGGCGTCCGCGACCTCACCCTGCTCAGCAAAGGCTACGACGTGTGGGATCGCGTGGTGGTCACCAACTGGAGCGTCGTGGGACTGTTCCTGGTCCTGTTCGTCGCAGGCCTGGGTGTCATTGCATGGCTCGTGTCCGTCGTGGCGCGCGCACAAAAAACCATGGAGGGCGCTGCATCCTTATGAGCGAACTGACCAATCCCGCAATCGTCCCCGCAAACATTCTCGAGGAGCCCGGCGAACGCAACACTCGCCGCGCATTCCTTGCCGCTGCCGGCGCTGCAGGCCTGTGCTACACTGCTGCACTCGCCTATCCCATCTACCGCTATCTGGCCTCGCCGCAGGAGATGGCTCTCTCTGCCACAGCCGTCACCGAGGTCACCCTCAAGGACGCGCAAAAGCTGCCTCCGGGCTCGGTGCTCATGTTCAAGTTCGGCACCGCTCCGGCCATGCTCATCCACCATGAAGACGGCCGCTGGATCGCCCTCACCGCGGTCTGCACCCATCTCGGCTGCACCGTGCAATACGAGCCCCAGGCCGACCGCATCCACTGCGCCTGCCACGGCGGCGTCTACAACGCCTACACCGGCGCCAACGTCAGCGGCCCGCCCCCCAAGCCGCTCACCCTTTTCAAAACCGCCGTCAACCAAACCGGCGTAGAAGTCTCGCGCGTATGAGCACTGCCCACTGTTCACTGTCCACTGCCCACTGTTCCCGAGGATTCGGCGCATGACCACAAAAACCATCACGAACTCGCTCTATGACTGGGTCGATGAGCGCCTGGGCCTCACTGAGCTCGCCGCCTTCGCTCGCCACAAGACTGTCCCGGTCCACTCCCAGTCCTTCTGGTACTACTGGGGCGGAATCTCGCTTTTTCTGTTCCTCGTTCAGTGCTTCACAGGCGTCCTGCTGCTGGTCTACTACCGCCCCGGCGCAGAGGCCTACGAGTCGGTCCGCCAAATCACTTTCGTCATGCACTTCGGCTGGCTCATCCGTTCTGCGCACGCATGGTCTGCCAACCTGATGATCTTTGCCATCCTCGTGCACATGTTTTCGGTCTACTTCCTGAAGGCCTATCGCAAGCCCCGTGAGTTCGGCTGGCTCAGCGGCATGGCGCTGCTTGGCATCGCCTCGGTCTTCGGCTTCTCCGGCTATCTCTTGCCCATGGACGAGCTCAGCTACTTCGCCACCAAGGTCGGCCTGCAGATTCCCATGGCCATCCCCTATGTGGGCGAAGCCATTGCCAACATGCTCCGCGGCGGGCCCGATGTCAGCGAGTTCACCGTGCAGCGTTTCTTCGCCCTGCACGTAGTTGTGCTGCCCGCCCTCTTCCTGCCGCTGCTCGCTTTTCACTTGTGGCTGGTCCAGCGCCACGGCAACGCCTCTCCGCCCAGTGAAGAAGCCAAGCCGGCCTCGGAGCGCAAAGTCATTCCCTTCATGCCCAACTTCCTGCGCAAGGACCTGGCCATGTGGCTCATCTCGCTCAACATTCTCGCCCTGTTGGCTTCGGTGTTTCCCTGGGCACTGGGCAAGCAGGCCGATTCCCTGGTCCCCGCTCCGCTCGGCATTCACCCGGAATGGTACTTTATGAGCCCCTTTGAAATGCTCAAGCTTCTTGGCGCGGTGGTTCCCGGTGAATTTGGAGAAATTGCCGGAATCCTGCTCTTCACGCTGGGCATTGTGCTCTGGATTTTGATTCCGTTCTACGACACCGGGAAGGAATCGGGCCAGCGCGCCCGCGCCGCGCACTACTTCGGCCTGTTGGCAGTCTTCGCCCTCCTGGCCACAACGCTCATCGGCTATTGGGCAATTCGGTGAGGCAGTGTGCAGTGAACAGTGGACAGTGAGCGGCGTGCAGTGAACAGCGAAGCGGATGATGCAATGACGAATGTGAGCGTACCGAGAGTTAAGTCTTTCCGCGATCTACAGGTTTGGCAACGATCTATGGAAATGACCGTAGCCGTCTATCGCCTTACCCAGGGCTTTCCGCGCGAGGAAGTCTCTGGGCTCACGAGCCAGCTTCGGCGCGCTGCCGTCTCAATTCCCAGCAACATTGCGGAAGGCCAGGCAAGGCTTAACACACGCGAATTCAGGCAGTTTTTGGGCGTTGCACGCGGATCGAATTGCGAGTTGCAGACCCAGTTGGAAATTGCTCGCAAACTCGAACTGGGAGATCAACAGCTCCTCATCGACGTTGAAGGTTTGTCGCACGAAGTCGGCAAAATGATCTTTGCAATTTTAGTAAAGCTGAAAATCTGAACGTGCGTCAGTCCTTCACTGTTCACTGTCCACTGTCCACTGGAGTAATCATGAACTATCCATTCTGGAACATTCCTTATCTCGGCTCGGGCTGGGTCATCGGCATCATCGCCATCTTCCACGTCATGATCTCGCAATTTGCCGTGGGGGGCGGATTCTATTTGCCCATGGCCGAGCGCAAGGCATTGCGCATGCCTGAGGGTCAACTTCGTGCGGACTGGCTCGCGCAACTCGTCAGCCACTCGAAGTTCTTTCTCATCCTTACCGGCGTCTTCGGCACCATCTCCGGCGTAGGCATCTGGTTTGCCATCGGCCTCACTCATCCTGAAGCCACCAGCACGCTCATCCACAACTTCGTCTTCGGCTGGGCCATCGAGTGGGTCTTCTTCGTTGTTGAGCTCACCACCGCCGCGGTCTACTACTACACCTGGAACCGCATCGACCCCAGGCTGCACCTCACCGTTGGCTGGGTCTACGCCGGCGCATCCCTCTGCACCCTCATCATCATCAACGGCATTCTCACCTTCATGCTCACGCCCGGCGACACGTGGCTTGCCGTGGCCGGCACTGGCCGCGAGGCCGGCAAGTTCTGGTTTGCCTTCTTCAATCCCACCTACTGGCCCAGCCTTTGCCTGCGCACATGCGTCTGCGCCTCGCTGGCCGGCATCTGGGCGCTCATCACCGCTAGCCGCATCGACGGCGCCAGGCAGCCCGAGCTCAAGAGCAGCCTGGTCAAATGGAGTTGCAGGTGGCTCGTGCCGTCCTTCGTCGCCATGCCGTTCCTCATGATCTGGTACTACATGATGGTTCCCGCATCGCAGCAGGCCTTGCTCACGCTGGGCATCGACACCATCAACGCCGGCACATTCTCCGCGGTCACCCGCATGGCCCTGGTCATCATCATCACCTCGGCCACCATCATTGGCGTCGTCTATTACCTCGCTTATCGCAATCCGGTGGACTTCAACCTCTCGCACGCCATGGCAGTTCTCCTTCTGGCGCTCATGGCCACGGGCGCCGGCGAGTACTCGCGCGAAATGCTGCGCAAGCCCTACGTCATCGGCCGCTGGATGTACTCGAACGGTGTCCGCGTCCCCTACGTCCCACGGATCAATCAGGAAGGCTACCTGGCCCACACGAACTGGATCTGGAATGGGGGCGCGGGAGATGCAGCCGCGGCGCCGTCCGGCTACTCCCGCGGCGAAGCCATCTTCCGCGGCGAGTGCGGTTCCTGCCACACCCTCAACGGCTACCGTCCGCTTGCCCAACTGCTGGCCGGCCGCGACCTCACCAACATCGCCAACTTCATCACCATGCTCCACGAGAACAAGGCAGACTCGCCTTACAAGCGCTTTATGCCGCCCATGACCGGCACAAAGCAAGACATTGACGACCTGGCCAACTACCTCAACGCGCAAGTCAACCCGCCCGCGCCACCATCACAAAAGCCTGTGCAAACCGCAAGCGCAAAGAAGTGATTCGTGCCGATTTAACAGAGAAAACCTTCGGAGCGCGCAGAAGTGTCAGGGCACGACTTCA
>JBEKEQ010000130.1:0-11117 GCA_050013735.1 Occallatibacter sp. | reverse complement strand
CGTTGAATTCAACCGTCGTATTGGAACTTCTTGCTTCCGGGTTAGTGAGCAGGTAGAACTGTGCTGGGCCAATGGATTTCTTGAAAAAAGGAAGTATGTCGCCTGAGACAAAGGCCACTTGGGGTGGAATCCGGGCGGCGAGCTGCGAGGCGGCATCGATAGGATTTGAGGACATATCCGAGTTGGCCGCGCGCTTAAGCAGCGCAAGTTCCGCCTCGACCTGCTCACGGTCTTGCCTCAGAGTGCTGAAGCTGGTGTTCGCTCCGGGCGAGCCGCCTATAAAGACAATCGGCAAGCGCGCATCGGCAAAGGATTCCAGCTTCTTTGCCAACTCCGGAGAAACATTCGTTTCATGAGGAAGGACAAGGGCTGTGTAGTGCCCGCCGCTGCGCGTGACAAACGCGCTGTTCATTGCTTCGCCACCGAGAAGCGCATCTTCATTGACGAATCCAAAACTCAGGCCTGCCGCGGTGAGCGCTTTTTCAATTGCGGGAAATGGGTCCTCTATCGGTCCCGAAGCCAGGGTCGGTCCTGTATCATTCTGGCTCAGGCTGCTGCGAAAAATCGCGACCTGAAGATCGTTGGCCCCTGCCTGCGCGATGTATTGAAGCCGGGTGATATACGCGTTGACCTTCCCCATGAACGGCCAAATCGGATTGGCCTCATTGATTTGTGAGCTGTACCATTCACCAAACGGAAACCAGCCAATCCCCTTAGGCCCGTCTTCGAACCTATAAGGAAAGCCGTGATAAATGATCTCGTTGATTCCAGAGATGAGGAGTTTATCGCTGTTGGCCTTAATGGATTCCGGCGTGGTGCGATAAGGATTGCCGTCAAAAACGAAACTTTCGCTAGAAACAATTTTCCGTCCATAATCGTAGCCTGCCGACGAGGCCAGCTTCATAAAGTTCACGGTATTTCCGCCGGCGAGTTCCTCGGTTTCCGGAATACTCGCATCGCCATAAAACTTGAGCACATCGCCAGGCGCGCCGTGGGCCTGTACGCGGGCGAGGAGTTTGTGTTGTTTCGCCCATTCATCGAACGGGTGATAGAACCCCTCAAATATAAGTTCGGAAACAGTCTTCCAGTAATCTGCCCGAATAGCGTCGCCGCCGGTCACGTTGAACAAGGGGAGCCCATTGGGATTCCTGGAGTAGGGATCGTTGTAGCCGGGCTGAAGCAGGACCGCGAGATATGGAGTCAAATCATATCCACGGCGCTTCTTGAACTGTTGGAGAAAATCGTCCGTCCACCACAGGTACTCTTGCACTTCAAGACTGTCGCAGAAAATGGCGCGGAGTGAACTTCCCGCGTCAGGGCCGACAGCGGCAATCAAAGGATTGCCGACCCGGGCTGCGTGTGCTTCGAATGCAGCTTTGTTCAGATGATCCAAAACAAGTTGGGGCCCTGCCCCCGCGGCGAACGCAACTGGTTGGCGGGTCGGAATTTGTCTGAAGACAAAAATGTGCCATTTACCCGCGGGAACATCCCAATCCAGCGAGCCGTCGGGCCGCACGCGATCTGTGAGTTTTATGGTTGAGCTGCGGTCGAGGGATATCGGGTCGTGTGCTGAAGACGACTGCGATGAATCCTCACGCATGGCAATCACCGCGACGATTTTGCTCCGTGCTTCGAAGCGCTCCTCCCATCCTTTCGGCCAGTCCGGTTTCAATCCCGACCGCAACATCAAGTTTGCTATGAGAGCAGGATGAAATTCGGGGATGTCAAGTTTCCCGGAATACCCCTCGGGGCCGACGACAATATTGTCTGCGAAGCGCAACTCGATTGCCGAGAGTTCTGGTGTGATTGCCAGCCCGCCGCCAAGCGGCCAACCCGTCCCGAACGTGTCGTCAATCCACATCCCGTGGGCCTTCGCGGCGTCGGACACCGCCCGCAAATGTTGGAAAAACGTCGGCGTGGCAAAGTCATTTAGACGCTCCGTATCTTCTTTAGACCGCAGACTGGAGATGGAAAAAAGGAAGGGCTGGATCTCAGCACCGCCAAATCCATGAATATCGAGAATGCCGATTTCCCTTTCGATTTCCTGGTTGGTGACATCGCCTCCGGGCCACCACCAGCGCACCATAGGCCGGAATTTCTTAGGCGGATTGCGAAATTCATTCCTGACAGCACTCTCACTCTGTGCATTCGCCAAAGGGCAGAGTCCCTGCGCTGTGCCGCAGAGGAATGCGGCAATGCATATGCCTGTAAATCTCAACGGGGCTCGGCCATGAAACATATTCACGCCTCTGTCGCCAGATGGACTCCATATTCAGAAAGAGCACAGCCGAACCACACCTTGCACGCCGAGAACCAACGGAAAGGCGGAGCGGTCCATCCGGACCGCTCCGCACAAACGGACTTAAGCAAGTCACAGAGCCGACTCGCAGGAAACCTACACCGCTGGTTGCGGCGTTCGGCGTCTTTCTTTAGCTGCAGCCGCTGGTTGAGCCGCAGCTCATGCAGCGGTAACAACTGCCGTTGCGGACCATGATGGCGCCGCAGACACTGCAACTGGGAGCGTCGCCCATCTCGTACATCTCGCGCATGGCTTCTGAGGCGTGGTAGATGCCTCGGTCTTTCAGGCTCGGTCCGTGCGTGGGTGTGGCCGCCGTGGCGGAGGGGGCATGAACGTCTGGCGCAATGCCGCCGCCTCCAGCCGCATTGCCGGGCTGGCCGCTGACCTGGTTGAGGCGCTTGGCTACCTCTTCGGCCAACCTGGCCAGGTGGCGTTGCGAGGAAACCGCGTCGTCTTCCGGCTCGACGTCAGGAATAATGCTGGGCGAGGCGGGCAGTTGCGGCGTCTGCATGCCAAGACCGGCAAAAAGCGTCATTTGTTCGCCGGAAAGGAAGCGCAGGTTGAGCCAGCGGAAGATGTAATCCATGAGGCTCTTGGCGTAGCCAATCTGCTCGTTGCCGGTCCAGCCGGAAGGCTCGAAGCGGGTGTGAGCGAACTTCTCGCAGAGCACCTTGAGCGGGACGCCGTGCTGCAAGGCGAGCGAAATGGAAGTGGCAAAGGAGTCCATGAGGCCGGAGACCGTGGAGCCCTCTTTGGCCATCTTGATGAAGATTTCGCCAGGCTGTCCGCTGGGATAAAGGCCTACAGTGATGTAGCCCTCGTGGCCGGCGATGGAGAACTTGTGAGTGATGGAGGCGCGCTCCTCAGGCAGGCGATGACGCACGGCGCGTGGCGGCCCGTTGAGGTCCTGCGCTGGATCCTTGGCGGGCTCCCGGACACTTTCAAACGCGGCTGAGGGCGCAATCGTGGGAACAGCTGCGGCCTTGGCGATTTCGTCCAGCGCCACCTCAAAAGCCGTGGCTGCGGACAGTACCTGCTTGGCGCTGATTTCGAGCTTGTCACCGGCTTTAACTTCGAGAGCCTTTAGGTCAGCTTCAGCGGCAGCCTGCCCCGCAGCCAGGCTGGCGAGGACGCGGCTGCCCACAGCGTCGAGCGCGGAAGGCTCCTTTTTGGCGTCCATGCTGGTGTTCAGCGGCTGCGTGCCCTTGGAGCCGTCGCGATAAATGGCTACGGCCTTGATGCCTTGACGCCAGCTTTCGGCGTAGGCCTCGGCCACATCTTCAACGTTGGCCTCGTGGGGCAAATTGACGGTCTTGGAGATGGCGCCGGAGAGGAACGGCTGCGCGGCGGCCATCATCTTGATGTGGCCCATGTAATGAATGGAGCGGGTGCCCTTGGCAGGCTTGAAGCTGCAATCGAAGACCGCCAGATGTTCCGGCTTGATGCCGGGCGCGCCTTCGATGGTGCCCGTGGCGTCAATATAGCTGACGATGGCGTTCACCTGCTCATTGGAGTAGCCCAGCTTGAAAAGCGCGGCGGGAACGGTGTTGTTGACGATCTTGATCATGCCGCCGCCAACCAGTTTCTTGTACTTGACCAGTGCCAGGTCAGGCTCAATGCCGGTGGTGTCGCAATCCATCATGAAGCCGATGGTGCCGGTGGGCGCCAGGACCGTGGTTTGCGAGTTGCGGTATCCGTGGCGTTCGCCATAGGCCAGGGCCATGTCCCAGCACTCGCGGCTGGAGTCGATGAGTGCGTCAAGCTGAGGCACGCTGAAGGGCTCGCCACTCTGGCGCGACTTGCCGATCTCGTTGACTTCAGCGCGATGCATGCGGATGACATCGAGGAAGGGTTCGCGGTTGACGTAGAAGCCGGGGCACGCGCCGCCCTGGCGCTCGACCGACGCGGTGAGCGGGGTGGCCGAGGCCAGCGGTGGGCAGTTGGCGGCAATGATAGCCGACTGCAGGTAGGCCTGGCCGGTCATGATGGCGGTGAGCGTGGCTGCCAGGTCGCGGCCGGCGGCCGAATCGTAAGGCAGGCCGAACGCCATGAGCAGCGCGCCCAGGTTGGCATAGCCCAGGCCGAGCGGGCGGTAGTCGTGGGAGTTGCGGGAAATTCCTTCAGTGGGATAACCGGAGTTATCCACCAGGATCTCCATCGCGGTGATGACCACCGAGATCGAGTCACGGTAGGACTGAATGTCAAAGCTGCCCGCTGGGGTAACGTACTTCATCAGATTGAAGCTGGCCAGATTGCAGGCCGAGTTATCAAGGAACATGTACTCCGAGCAGGGATTGGAGGCATTGATGCGGGCCGTGTTTTTGCTGGTGTGCCAGCGGTTGATGGTGGTATCGAACTGCATGCCCGGATCGCCGCAGAGCCATGTTGCTTCAGCGATCTTGAGCATGATCTCCCGCGCCTTGTAGGTAGCTACCGGCTCGTGACCTTTCACGGTGTAAGTGCCCACGTCGCCGTCGCGCTCATAGGCGCGCATAAACTCGTCGCTCACGCGGACGGAGTTGTTGGCGTTTTGGAAGAAGATGGACGAATAGGCCTCAGAATCCGGCCCCGAGCCGTCGTAGCCGGCCTTGATGAGCGTGAAGGCCTTGGCTTCTTCCTTGGCCTTGCAATCGATGAAGTCCATGATGTCTGGGTGGTCGGCGTTGAGGATCACCATCTTGGCCGCGCGGCGCGTCTTGCCGCCTGACTTGATGACCCCGGCGAAGGCGTCGAAGCCGCGCATGAAGCTGAGTGGTCCTGAAGCCTGGCCGCCGCCGGAAAGCGTCTCCATGGAGCCGCGGATGGACGACAGATTGGTGCCCGTACCCGAGCCCCACTTGAAGAGCATCCCCTCGGTCTTGGCCAAAGTCAGGATGGAATCCAGCGAGTCGTCTACGGAGTTGATGAAGCAGGCCGAGCACTGCGGATTCTTGTAACCGGTGGCCGAATACCGGACGCCGCCGGTCACGGGATCCCAATGCCAGTTCTGCCCGTCCGCATCCGGCTCCAGGCGGTCGCAGCCCACGTTGAACCACACCGGCGAATTGAAGGCCACTTTTTGCGACAGCAGCATATAGGCCAGCTCATCGTGGAAGATGGCTGCATCTACGGGAGTGGCAAAGTAGCCGCCTGCCATGCCCCAGTCGCGAATGGTTTCCACCACGCGTCCCACCAGTTGGCGCACGCCGGTTTCACGCTCCGGCGTGTCGATCTGCCCGTGCAGATACTTCGAGGCCACAATATTGGTCGCCGTCATCGACCAGTCCACCGGAACCTCCACGTCCTTCTGCTCGAAGATCGTGTTGCCCTTGGTATCGGTGATGGACGCGGTGCGCCGTTCCCACTGGAACTGGTCGTAGGGCGATACGCCCTCGGTGGAAAAGCGGCGGGCAAAGATCAGTCCCTGCAGGTCGCCAGTAGACTGCTGGGGCGTGGTGGAAGTTTGTAGATGGGCCTCGTTCATAAAATCTCCTCATTCGGCAAAAATTGGTGAAAGCCCCCTCCTGCCCTGGCGCATCACAACCTGGGTGAAGGATAAAGTGAATTTCCTGCGAAAAACGGAAAACGGGGATGTGAAATTACCGCGAGTTTTCTGTCTTCAGCAGCTCCCGGCGGTTCCTCACGCCAGCGTTCGCTACAATCTGTTTACAGCCGCAGATGAAAAAATACCGCTGTCCGTGGTACATGTCAACAACAAACCACAATATCTTGTATTTTCTTCACGATTGTGGCACCTAATCGCTAAATGCCAAGATTTGCCTGTGGAAAGTTCAAAACAGCCTAGCGCAGCGCGGACTTGAGGGCCCAATTTGCCCCGAACCTGGTGCAAGCCTGGTGGTCCCGGGACGTTTCCCTGCCACAAAAACGAGCCTAGTCCTCGCTACGGCTGGGTACAAGGTGCAGAAATGGTGCATTCTCCGGGTAGACCTGTGGGAGTTGTGGAGATTTGGACTTTTTCACGAGAAGGGAGGGTTCGCGAAGAGGCGGATAGAGCGGCGGCCGCGGAAGAATTGATAGGCTGCTGATATGACCTCACCCACCGCATCGTTGCTTAATTGGCAGCCTGCCCCAGCCCCAGGCCCAGTCACTCTGCGCGGCATGTACGTGACCCTGGAGCCGCTCGACGCCGAACGCCACACCACCGATCTGTGGCAGCAGGTAATAGGCCACGATGAGCTGTGGACGTGGTTGCCAGACGGTCCCTTCGCCAGTGAGGACGACCTGCGGCGAGCCCTGGAGGCAAAGCAGTCGGCCTCAGGCGCCGTATTTCTGGCCATTGTGCCGGAATCGACAGGCAAGGCCAGCGGTTATGCAAGTTACATGCGAATGGAGCCGGCCCATGGAGTAGTCGAGGTGGGCAACATTCTGCTATCGCCGGCGTTGCAGCGGACTACCGCTGCCACCGAGGCCATGTCTCTGATGGCCGGGCACGTCTTCGACCATCTGGGCTACCGGCGCTACGAATGGAAGTGCAACGCGGAAAACGAGCCCAGCCGCCGTGCTGCGCTGCGGCTGGGATTCACCTTCGAGGGAATTTTCCGCCAGCACATGGTCATCAAAGGCAGGAACCGCGATACGGCGTGGTTCTCCATGCTCGACAGCGAATGGCTGGAGCGTAAGCGCGCCTTTGAGGCATGGCTGAACCCGCAGAACTTCGATAAGGCGGGAAGGCAGAAACAAAAGCTCGCGCAACCGGTCGCGAAGGCGCTCGGTTAATCTGCTCGGAGCCTGGCCTCAATCGGGTCTTCAATGTCTAGCCGCGGGCTTCGGAAGCGGCCAGAGCGGGGACGCGGCGCAGCACCACGGTGAACGCAAGGGTCATCAGGACTACTGCGGGAACGGCGACGACGAGCCAGGCCACCATGGCCTGCGCGGCAAGCGCACCCATATGGAGAGCCAAGGTCGGTGTTGAACCGTGCAATAGAGCACCCGCCATGGCGGACTGGTGGAGAATGGAGGGAAGAATCCAACCACCCAGGCGCACAAATGGGACAATCAGCACCAATTGCAGCGGCATGACGGCATAGTTTGCGGCTTGAATGGCGGGCAGATTGAGCCGGAGCGCGAGCGCCAACGCAGCGCAGATAAGTGTGGGAATGCCCACAAGGGGAATGCAGCCGATAGCGAATCCCAGTGAAAGCGTGAGCGCGAGACGGCGGGGCGAGATGCCCTGCCGCAGCCAAAGAACCGCCTTCCGCTTCAGCGAACCCATAGAATCCCGGTTTGTGGGAGATTTGCCGGCCATCAAACTTACCCTATGCATATAGATGCTCGCGAACGACCAATTTGCCATGAAACTTTGGTGAACGAACCAAAAGTGCTATGAGCGTTTGAGGAAATCATGGAAGGCAAAGGCGGGCGTTCGGAAGGCAAAGGCTTCAAGGCTGCTGGGGGTCTGGTTCGGTCTCAAGGAGCGTAGCCATTTGTGGCAACAGGCGCTCGAAGAGGCGGGCGAGGCGGTCCTCCACCTGGCGTCCGGCGGCGAAAACTTCCTCATGGCTTAACGGCGTAGCGCCCAGTCCCGCGGCGAAATTGGTGACGCAAGAGATGCCCAGCACTTCTAGACCCATGTGACGGGCAACGATCGTTTCAGGCACCGTGGACATCCCCACCAGTGTTGCTCCCAGGGTGCGGAAAGCGCGGATTTCCGCGGGGGTCTCAAAGCTGGGGCCGGAGACAGCCACGTAGACGCCTTCGTCGAGCGGGAAGCCTTCTTCCGTTGCGGACTGATGGGCCAAAGTGCGCAGGCGGCGGGAGTAGGCTTCGGTCATATCAAAAAATCGCAATCCGGAGCCTGGGCGGAAACCGAAGCGAGGCTCGTTGGGACCAGCGATGGGGTTGAAGCCCATCAGGTTGATGTGGTCGGCCAGAGCAACGAGCTGGCCGATGCGATAGCTTTCAGAGATGCCCCCGGCGGCGTTGGTGAGGATGACGGCCCGAATGCCGAGCGCACCCAGAACGCGCACAGGAAACGTAACCTGCTGCGGCGTGTAGCCCTCGTAGAAGTGGACGCGGCCCTGCATGATGACCGCGGGGGTTCCATTGAGCAGGCCGGCGACGATGCGGCCGGAATGACCTGCCACCGTGGATTGTGGGAAGTGGGGGATTGCCGAGTAAGGAATGATAGCGGGGTGGGGGATGGCTTCCGCGACCGCGCCCAGGCCGGAGCCGAGAACGATGCCGATTTTCGGGGCAATGCCGCCGAGGCTAACCCTCAGGAAAGCTGCGGCTTCAGCGACTTGATCGAAGTAGGTCATGGTTGGAATGTTGCGCTGTGGGCATTCTACAGGCGTGAAGATTTTCAGGCAGGGAAGAAGACCGCAGCAGAAACGTGGAATCTCTTGCTGAGTTGTTGGATGTGGGCAGTGTTCAGCTTGCGTTTTCCCGAGAGCACTTCGGAGACAACGCTCTCTCCGCCCAGGTCCGCCGCGATGTCGCGTTGCTTTAATCCGTGCCGCGAGAGCAGGAAGCGGAGTACATCGGCCGGGGATGCGCTGGGGAGCGAATAATGCTCCTCTTCATAGCGTTCGATGAGCAGGGTAAGCAACTCGATGGCCTCTACCTGGGCCGCTGTCGGGCGCGTCTCAGAGGTCAGCCGGTAAAGAGCCTTGGTATAGGCCTCAAGCTGTTCCTCGGTGCGAATCAAATGAGGAGCGCCTCGCTCGATCATCTTCGCCGGGTTTGCTAAAAGTGTAGCCATTCCGCCCTCTTCTTTTCGGTCGCGGCGCACCATCGGTCGTACTCTTTGCGCGTCATGAACGACCCTATGTACACATGACCCAGAGTCAAACGCCCCTCAAGCACCTTTGCGTAATGAACGGCAACGATCAGCCTGTAACGGTTATGCCGAATATTAAAAATGACAAATCCATCCACGTTGTCCGCATCAGGAAAACTCTTACGCAACTCCTGAAAGTTCTGCCAGAGGGCCGATTTTACGATCTTTGTCCAGGAACCGATTTCCTGAGCAGCCTCCCGATAGTTCTCAGACGCCCGCTGCAGGCGCTTGATCGTGACAATGTGCACAATCCCAGAATACTTCGCAATTTGCGAAGCGTCAAGAAGGCGCCGGAATCAGGTCAATCGAATCTGGGGGGTGGAGAGTCCTTATGCGGCGGCCCAGCCGTTGGGAGCAACGGTCACGACCGAGCACCCGAGCGAGTAGTTGAACCAGAAATGCTCGGTGGCGGGGGTTGCGAAAAATCCTTCAAGGTTGTGCCGGTGCGCCATATCGGCCAGAAATGCGTGAGGGCCAAAGAAAAGCGTGAAGAAACTATCCCAATCCACAGTGATCAGGAACGACTGGTCCGGAGCTGCCAGGGTGCCGCGGTTTGGAAATGCTATTTCGCGGCTACGGAGCCTTTCTATATTGAGTTGCTGAATTGGGTCGGCGCCGGGGAATTCTGGAATAAAGATCAACTCCTTCCGGTTCCCTGCACTGAAAATATCGAGGAAATCCATTTGCAACAAGGGTTCGAATCGGCCTTCGGCGGGCATCCAGACGGACTGCGTCTGAAGTAAGCTCTGGAGAACGCGGCTGGCCGGGTAGTCGCATAATTCCTCTCCGATGGCGCCGATGGAAGTGAGCAGCGCCTGGTTCAGTTTTGAGCAGGTTGGGAGACTCGTCTCGGACGCGACAGAGGCCCATGTGCATTCGGCCCCATCGCGCACGATCTGCTCATCGCTTGGATAGGCTTTCGTCACCTTCCAGGCAAGGCGGCTCGGGACGCTGACGAAGGGGTGAAGGATGACGTAGACGGATTCGAATTCGCCGCCGTAGGCTTCCATCAGGGGCGCGTTGTAGGGCGGATAAATGAGCTCTTCGAAGTGCACGCGGCAAGGATAGCAAGGCTCAAATTCGCCGTCTGTGATCTGTGAACTTCCCTTGGAGTGAGAGGATGTTGATGTGCGCCGGCTCGGCGGCCGGGGGCGTACAGGAAAGTCAAAGGGAGGTCTTCAACCCATGTGCCGGAATATCAAAATCCTTTTTAACTTCGATCCGCCGGTGACTGAGGATGAAATTCGCGCGGCGAGCTTGCAGTTTGTTCGCAAGGTGAGCGGCTTCAACAAGCCATCGAAGGGAAACGAGGCGGCGTTTCTGACGGCAGTTGATGAGATTGCAGCAGTGTCGGCGCGGCTGCTCTCGTCACTGGAGACGAATGCGCCGAAGCGAAGCCGCGAGGAAGAGGCCGCGAAAGCGAAGGTGCGCAATGCGGAGAGATTTGGGGCCAGAGCCGGAACCGGGGAGTGAGGGACAACAGCGGTTTCCGAATTGGTGTATACCGAGACAACGGCAGTCGAGCGGCATTGACGTGATGACATTCGTTGACCATGAGGTCCTTTCCTGCGGGCGACGGAGGGTCCCCGCCATCCCCACCCGGTGTGTTGGGGGCAAATTGCCTATTTTCAACGCCCAGGGGGCGGGGTTCTACCGTAAGCCGTCTGTTTTGAGTAATCTCGAAGTCAAATTCCTGAAATTGCGAAGCTTGCGCGGACTCGTGCGAGACACACGAGCCGGACGCGGCGCCGTGGGCCTGGGCAGAGAACACACCTTTAATAACCGATTAGTGACAGGTTAGCGGATTGAGAGCAATGACCGGCAAATGGGTTGTTAGTGGAAGGCATTGATGATCAGGGAGATAGCTCGAAAATAGGGGGAACAGGGCTTGACAGGCAGTGAGGTGCACCCTTCTGGTGAGACAGTTTGTGATTTGACAGATTGCCGTTGGATGAAAAGTGGTGTTCATTTTGTTTGGTTTCCGTCAGAGTGGTTTTCGGTTGGTGAAGCGGAGACAGGCTCTGGTGGAGACCAACCTGT
>JBEKEQ010000129.1:0-11120 GCA_050013735.1 Occallatibacter sp. | reverse complement strand
AAGCTGCCCCTCGGCTACGACATGCTCCTCGCCACCGGCAGCCTGCTGCTCTTCGACGTTGTGTTGAACGCCGAGTGATTTAAATCACAGCCTTCCAGCCTCAACCGTCTAAACTTAAGCCATCAGGATTCCCCATGAAGAAACTTGCGAGTGCCCCATCCATCCGCGGCTTTTCGTGGATGGATGGGAATCAACCTCTCATTGCGCCCGCATCGCTCAGGCCAGATGCCATGGCGCCCGATAAGGCCGTGACAGCAGTTCGCTCGCCGCGCTGTCATTCACAATCTTCTCTTGTGCCACATCCCAGTGAATCTTGCGTCCCACCAGCATTGAAATCAGCCCCAGATGACCGGGAATCAAGGAATGGTGCGCTGTCTCGACAGGCGTAATCGTCGGCTGGCGCGATTTCACGCAATCCAGAAAATTCCGCGCGTGCCCTTTTGACTCGTAAAGCTTCACCTTGCGCAGTACTTCAGGCAGCGAGTCGCCCACCAGCCATGCGGGGTTGGACGCGTCGATTCCGTTGCGGTCTACCCACACCCAGCCGTCGGGCCCAATCCATTTCGTTCCCATCACGATGGGCGGATGGCCGCCGGCGATGGTGATGGTTACGTCCCCAGGGTAGTGCGTAACTTCCTTGCGATACTTGCATTCAACCATGTACTTCGTGGACGTATTCCACACCGCATTGGCCGGCGGAAACTCCCCGTGGGCCTCAACCTCCGACGGGCCGGTGGCGTCGAATCCCAGGCCCCAATGCGCAATGTCATTATGGTGGCCGACCCAATCCAAAAGCTGGCCGCCTCCGGTGTTGTAGTTCCACCGCCAATTCTGGTGAACCCGGGTTTCAATGTACGGCACACCCTGCGACGGCCCCAGCCAACGGTCGTAGTCCAGCTCCGGCGGAGGATCGGTCACAGCCAGATCCCATGCCGCGGTTCCCGGCACAATCTGGGCCGGGCTGGTGATCTTATCCGGCAGCGACGCCAGCTTCTGCAAAAAAGCGGGAACGTTGCCGTTGAAATCGTGATGGCCGCCGGGCAGTCCCACCTCTACGCGGGTCACGGTCCCGATCAGCCCGTTGCGCACAATCTCCGCCGCTCTGTGAAAATTAGGAAACGAACGCTGCCACGAGCCGGTCTGCCAGATAATGTTGTTCTTCTCAACTGCCTTCACAATCGCCTGTTGTTCCGCAATGGTGCGCGCCAGCGGCTTCTCGCCGTAGATGTCCTTCTTCCGTTTCGCGGCTTCCGTGGCCACCAAAGCATGCCAATGATCGGGTATCGCGATCATCACCGCGTCAATATCGTCCCGCGCCAGCAACTCCCGATAATCGCGATACGCCTTGCAGTCCGTGTTTCCATACTTGGCGTTCACGGTGTCAACCGCTGCCTTCAGATGCCCCGCGTCCAGATCGCACGCCGCCACCACCTGGCAATCATCCTCAGCCAGGAAATTCTTCGTGTTGCCGGGCCCCTGCATGCCCCATCCGATCACCCCTAGAGTGATGCGATTGGAGGCCGAAACACGCCCTTCACCCCAAACGCTCTTGGGCATCATCGCCGCGGCGCAGGCGGCCTTCACGAAATCTCGCCGCGTAAAAGAAGAAAGTGGACTTGAACCGGAAAGCTGTCTTTTCATCATCGTCTCCGAGAGTGGATTCATTTGCGCATCGGGCATGGCGCGCGGTCCCGTTGGAATGCAGCATTCCAATCGGTAGAAATTGTTGCACACGAAGATTAGCACGGCGAAGGGACGCTGTGGGCGGCTAACGCAGAGCCGGAACCCCGCCACTGCGCATGGCCTCCACTTCCGCGTGGGTCTCGTTGGCCGCGATCCGCCTGTCTGGATACACACGCGGCTCGCCGAATTGCACCTCGGCAGAGAAACCGGCCGTTCCCAGCGCCTTCCACAGGTGGGGCAGAAACGCGTCGTCCCCAAACCAGCACAACTCCCGCTCAGGCGTCCCGTCCTCGATCACATAGCTGATCGCGGCCGCTGTCACCGGCGCCCCGCCAACCGCCGCCGGCTCAAAGAGCCGCGAATGGAACCGCAGCAGCGAACTCCCGTTAGTGCTGGTGCCCTCAGGGAAAAACAGCACGGGAACCGGCAACGTCAGCCGCTCGGCGATGATGGCGGTAACCTTCTCAGCGCTGGCCAAACTCGAGCGGTCAATAAAAATTGTGCCGTTGCTGCGGCACACCTTCCCGAAAAATGGCCAGCGGTCGATCTCCGCCTTGGCCACAAAAAAACAGGGCATCGCCGCGGAAAGGATAAGGATGTCAAGATAGCTGAGGTGGTTGGCCACCACCAGGCCATGGCTCGGCGGCTGGCCCTCAACACGGTAACGAATGCCCAGTGCGGCCAGCACCAGGCGGCCGCTCGATTGCGACCACTGGGCACGCCGCTCCAGAGTCATGTGACCGCGCAGATGGGCAAGCCAGAAACGGACTACACACAAAGCCAGGGCAAAAGCCAGCGCCACAGCGCGCCGGCACTTGCGCAGCGTCATTGGATCAGCGGAGAAAGGAAGCGGTGGCGCGCCGAGGGCGAAACCGACTCGAGATCGAGCAGCGTCAGAAAATCAATCGTACCGAATTCCCTGTCCCAGGCCGGCGGGCCGCCTATGCGCGCACCGATGGCCAGGTAAGTCTTGAGCAGTTTGGGGACCTTGACTGGCTCCGTGACTGGAATTCGCGCCTGATTTTCCTGCCGGGTCGACTGCTGTGCGTCTCGGCCCTCTTGCTCGACGGGGCAAGCGAATTCCGCGGTCGGCTCAGTCTCAAACTCAGGAGAAACCCGGTAGTGCTCAAGCTGGCGGTACATCTGCCAGCCCTCGGCCGGATTCTGCGAATTCATCGACGAACACCCCAGCAGGTAGCGCAGCCCCATGTCCGTAGCATATTGCGCGATACCCCTCCATAACAACGTCAGCACCTCGGGTGTGCGGTGCTCGCGGTCGATGGAGGCGCGTCCCAGTTCCAGAATCCCGGCTCTCAGCGGCTCATAAGGGGCAAAGCTGAACTCCCGCTCGGAATAGTAGCCCAGGTTCCGCGCTGCCGTGGTTCCCGACTGCATCCGGTAGGTGCCCACCATGCGCTTGGCCGGATTCTCCTGTTGCTTGTCCTCCACCAGCAGGTGGTCGCAGAACAGGTCGAAATGGTCGGTATCCAATCCCGTCCGATAAGAGCTCTCCAGCCCCTCGCCGAGCTCGATATTAAAGACCTTGAAGCGCAAGCGGCACGCCGCATCGCGATCTTCGATACTTTGAGCAAGCCTCACCCGGTACCGGCCCACCTCCGCGTGGATACGCGGCTTGACCGTAGATGCGGGTAAAGAAAGGACAGCTGTTGGGTGGGAAAGCTCCACAAGAGTAGCGGAGCCCGAGGTGAGCTTCAGCGGAACCCTCTGCCGAATGTGCGAGATCACGGGAGTAGTATCCGCCAAGCATTGTAAGAGGACTGTGAAACGGATGCAAATACCGTGCAAATACTGTACTCAATCTGTAACTCGGCAGTAATCGACTTGTAACTCGGCGGTAATGAAAAGGGCTCTCCGTCGGGAGAGCCCTCAGATTGATGAAAAATTCCGCATGCCGCGTGTCGTAGGGGGCGGGAGGCTTTAGCCTACCGAATAAAGCCAACCAACTCAATTTGGCTTTAGCCGCGGGCTTCCTATTCAATCGTCAAATTTACTTTGTAAGCATTCTCAAGGGCTCTCCATCGAGAGAGCCCTTGGTATTTCAGTTGGCTGTTGAACTACCAGCATCCCCCCGCGATCGACGGAATCACCAGCACCTCGTCCCCCTCTTTGAAGGCATACTTCTCGTTGCCCAGAAAGCGGATGTCCTCTTCATTCACATAGAAGTTGATGAAGCGCCGGATTTGCCCGTCCTCGCCGCGCAGGTGCTGCCGCAACGCCGGGAAACGCCCTTCAATCTCCGTCACCAGCTCCGGCAGATTCGCCGCCGAACTGGCAATCTCGCGTACGTTGTTGGTGTGTTTCTGAAATGCATTCGGTAACAAAACTCGAACGGACATATTATTCCCCCGCCAGGACCGCGTCCTGGCTCAATTCCCTGCTAATTTCGCTGTGATCTTCTACAAACGCTTCAAAGTCGCTCAGTCGCGGGCGGACGGCTGCCTCTTCCTCATACGCCCCGCTGAGGCAATCGGTCGTCTTCAGCCCGTTGCCGGTAATGCAGGCCACCGTAAGCTCGCCGGGCTGGATGCGCCCATGGGCATAGAGCCGCGCCGTCACTGCCGTGGTCACACCGCCGGCCGTCTCGGTAAAGATGCCCTCGGTCTCCGCCAGTTCCTGAATGGCCGACACAATCTCCACGTCCGACACGTCCTCCGCCCATCCCCCGGATTTGCGAATGGCGCGCGATGCATACGTGCCATCCGCCGGGTTGCCGATGGCCAGCGACCGCGCAATGGTGTTGGGACGCTGCGGCTCAATCAAGTCGGTCCCGTTCTTCACCGCCGTCGAAATCGGCGAGCAGCCCGTTGCCTGCGCTCCAAAGAACCGCACTGGCCTGTCCTCCACCAGTCCCAGCGCAACCAGCTCGTCAAAGGCCTTGCGGATCTTGGTAATCAGCGAGCCGCCGGCCATGGGGCAAATAATGTTGTCCGGCAGCCGCCAGCCCAGTTGCTCGGCAATCTCAAAGCCAACGGTCTTCGACCCCTCCGCGTAGTAGGGGCGCAGATTTACGTTCACAAACCCCCAGTTATAACGGTCGGCGATTTGTGACGAAAGCCGGTTGCAATGGTCGTAGTTGCCCTCAATGCGCACCAGCGTGGCGCCATAAACCTGGGTATTCAGAATCTTGGCCGGCTCTAGATCGGCCGGAACCAAAATGACGGCCTTCATTCCCAGCCGCGCAGCCTGCGCCGCCACGGCGTTGGCCAGGTTGCCGGTCGATGAACAGCCCACGGTGGAAAACCCGAAGGCCTGCGCGTTGGCCAGCGCCACGGCCACCACGCGATCTTTGAAGCTAAGCGTGGGCATGCACACGGCGTCGTTTTTGAGGTAAAGGTTCTGCGCTGAGATATGCGCGCCCAGCCGCGGCGCCTTCACCAGCGGCGTCAGCCCCGCCGGCGTCTGCGGCTGGTAGCTGTCAGCCACCGGCAGCAGCGCGCGATAGCGCCACATATTCAGCGGTCCCTTGGTAATGGCTTCGCGGGTAAAGCGGGTGCGGGCGTACTCAAGGTCGAAGACCACCTCGAGCGGGGAAAAACACTCTTCGCAGATGGAAAGCGGCTGAATCCCGTAGGATTTCCCGCATTCCCGGCATCGCAACTGGTAAGCAGTCGTCACAAGTCCCTCGCTTAGGCGCGAGTGACTGGAGCGATACGAGCGCGTGACTGGCTCCAAAGGAGCGAACGTGAAATGACTCGAAAAACCGTGCGAATCGCCTCCGCCAAGAGTGCTGAAGCGACCCCCGAATCTCATGTTCCCCGCCGTGGCGGGCAAGAGTTGACACCATACTCCCGTTTTGCGCGGGCAGGTTGTCGTGGCGTCACAGGGCTCGTCCCTCAGCCACTCTGCATGAAACTCAGGCCTGCCCAAGAGGACAGGCTTGAATGTTTTTGTTGTAACACACAGCAAAATCGAGCGCAACCCACTTTCCAGCCAACGGTGCCGGACCCGCCCTGAAGCGTCGCAGAATCAAAGTGAATCGGGAGGGCTCGTCGGCCCTCCCGAAAGGTAAATCCCTCTAAATGCGCTGAATCAGTTGGCGTAAATCTTCACGTAATTCACCAGATACGTGCTCGGGAATACTGTGTTTGAGTTGACGTCGCCCGGCCAGGTTCCGCCCACGGCCAGGTTCAGAATGATGAACATCGGCCCCTGATCGAACGGCCAGGTTCCGGTTCCCGGATTCGTCGTCGTAAAGGTCTCGTAAACGTTGGCCGGGTTGTCCACGTAGTACTGAATCTGGCCCTTCGACCAGATCATTCCGTAAGTGTGCAGGGTGGTGGCCGAGAATCCCTGGATGTCCGTCGGCGTGCCGCCATTCAGACCGGTACCGTGGATTGAAGCCTGCGTCCAGTCGTAGCCCGGCGCAGCGCCGCTGCCGGGGCCGCCGAAGGGTGTATTGTTGCCGTCGATGTGTTCCATCACATCGGCTTCCCCGCAGGACGGCCAGTTGATGGTCGTGATGTTGTTTCCCAATAGCCAGAACGCCGGCCACATACCCTGCGACTCGGGTATCTGCAGTTGCGCCTCGATTCTCCCGTACTGAAAGCTGAATAGCCCCTGAGTCTTCAGCCTTGCGGATGTGTACGTCCCGGCCGACGGCTGCATGGCCACAATGTTTAAACCGCCGCCCGGGGCAATATACGCGTTCGGAGTCGCTGGGTTGCAGGAACCGGCGGAGGAGCCCCACGCACAATAGGTCTCTTGTTCGTCGTTGCCGCAGCACTGGTATCCCACGTCGTAGGTCCAGGTGCTCGGGTTGGGCTGAGCGTTGGTGGCGCCCGTGTTCGTGAAATCGTCGCTCCAGGCCACCATTCCGCTCGGCACATTCGCGGTAATGCTCTGGCTGCCCACGCTGCTGTTCGTGTCGCCCGACAGGGTGGCAATTGCATTGAGCGTCACATTCGACATCAGCAAAAACGGCGCTATGTACTGGGTTGAAGCCGCCGTCGGCGTCGTGCCGTCTGTGGTGTAGTAGATACTCGCCCCGGCTGTCGTGGTAGCCAGGCTAACGATCATCGCGCCATTCTGCGCGCCATTGCTGGCTGAGGCGCTAATGGTGGGCGTCGCCACGGTTGCTGGTGGTGGCGGCGGCATCGAATGGGCACCGCCTCCCCCGCTTCCGCACCCGGTTAGAATCATCAAGCTACAGACTGCCGCACATCCGATAAATGCTTTCACTGCTGTGCCCCTCCCAAAGTACTTCATCTGTTCATGGAGTTCACCTGCCGGCTCACTCCGAACCCGCAATTTAAGCACCCAGTAAACAACCGCGTCAATCGGTCCGCTCACTCCTGTGTTTGTGATACAAAGGCGCGAGCCCGCGCCTCGCCAAGCTCGAAGTCGGATTGCGGCCCGCTATGGACCGCATCTCTCACAAAGGATGCGAAGGCCTGGAATTGAAGGTCTGGAAGTGTTTTCTGAGGGCCGGGACGCGTTCGGGACAGCCTGGTGAAGCTGGAATTGCGATGGCCTTGCGATGTTTGCGATGAAAAATGGCCCGTCTTTTTTTGCCGGTTTTTTCGGAAAGTGAATGGTTTTTGCCTGATTTCGCTCCTGTAAGTGCTTAGATCGATGGATAGAGCTTATAAGTTGTTTGTTATCAATAGGCGTTTTTGGGGAGGGTATTTTTGATGCGGGAGGGGGCAAAGGAAACTCTCGTACGAAGGCAGTTTGCCTTCGACATATAGTTTGCCTTCGGTATATCGATAGTGCGCTGGAGAAGGTTAATTACGTGCAATTGCCAGCCGGCTTTCTGAGACGGGGGCTGGCCTCAATGCTGTTCAGTCAAGGAGAGGTGCGGGCGGGGAGGCCCGCACGACAGCCGGTCCGGAGACCGGCGCTACAGTCGGAGTCCGACGTTACGATTTCCGGCGAGGGGTGAGAAATGCGGGCTAGCCCGGACCAGGGGCATTTGCGGGACAAAGGTTGTATTGAGCCCACAGGTAGTTCTTGGCCATGATTGTGAGCAGGCGCACTCCAGGCAATCCTCAGACGACGCTGCCAACGACTGGATGTCCAGTCGATTGCAGAGGAATAAGTAACCGCCGCTCAGCCGGGCACTTGAGCGGGGAACCATCAACCCCGGCGCCGCCGTGTAAATGAAGTCGGCTTCCCGGGGCCTAGCCACAACTACCAACGAAGGTCCGGACAATACAGCAAAAGATGCAGAAGACTACTGTGGTGTTTTGCGACGCAGAGCGTAGAATTTTCTTCACACTTAAAATCAGAGGTCTTGGGGATGCAGCGAGAGAAAGCAACCATTGCCAGACCGCCGGAGCTCAATCCGGCTGAAATCGCCGCTGCTCACCTTTCCGCGCTCATCGAGAGCACGCAGGATCTGATCTGGTCAGTCGACCTTGACTATAGGCTGCTCACGTTTAACCAGTCGCTTGCCGACTGCCTGTTGAAGAGCTACGGAATTCCAGCGTCCGCCGGATCGAGCGTTCACGATTGGTTGCCGCCGGAGATTGGGTCCCAATGGCGCTCCAGATACGCACGGGCTCTATCCGAAGGCCCTTTCCGCGAAGATTATCAACTGCCTGATGGCCGCTGGTTGGGGCTTTCTCTCAATCCAATCCATCAGGACGGCCAGATTGTTGGCGTCTCTGTTTTCGGCAAAGACATTACCGGCCGCATCTTGGCCGTGGATGCGCTGCGGGAGAAAGAAGCGTCTCTCAGAGAGGCCGAAATCCTCGCGCAGTCGGGGAGCGCGATCTGGGACGCCGTCTCCGATAAGTCAACCTGGTCCGATGGACTCTATCGAATCACAGGCTGGGATCCTTCCATCCCGCCACCCGACAGGAGTGGTCGCGCCAGACTTTACACTCCGGAAAGCTACGCCCGCCTCGAATCAGCCGTGCAGCATGCGCTTGCCACCGGCGATGCCTACGATCTCGAGCTGCAGATCGTCCTTCCCGATGGCACGCTTCGCTGGACCCATGCCCGTGGCGTCGCCATTCGCAATGAACTCGGACAGGTGAACAAGCTTTCAGGCACGCTGCAAGACATCACGGACCGGAAACTGGCCGAAATAAAGCTCCGTAACAGCGAGGAGCGCTTTCGTGCGACCTTTGAGCAGGCCGCGATCGGGATTGTTCATATTTCATTTAAAGGCGAAATTCTGGGCTGCAATCAACGCTATGCCGAAATCCGAGGCTATTCGCCAGAGGAAATGCGTGGCCTGAAGGTCCAGGATCTTACGCTGCCTGAATACGTTTCGCACATCGACCAGGTCCTTCAGGAATTGGCAGGAGGGGAATTCGCCGAGAACGGCTGGGAAAAACCGTGCCTCCGAAAGGACGGAAGCCTTGTATGGCTGCGGCTCACTTCTTCGGTCCAGCGGGATGGCGAGGGAAAGCCTCTGCATATCATCGCCTTCGCTGAAGACATCTCTGCGCGGAAAGCGGCAGAGGAGAATCTGGCGGCGGCCACGAGAGAACTTCGAGAAAAGGAGATTCGTTATCGAACCATATTTCAAACAAGTGTCGACGCCCTCATTATCAGCAGATTGAGCGATGGCAAGATAATTGATGTAAACAAAGCATTTGTCGATACCACTGGGTTCGAGCCCGAGGAAGTGATTGGGCGAACCTCGCTGGAACTGAACCTGTGGGCAAACCCGCAGGAACGCAGGATCATCATTGATGAGTTGCGGCAGAATTCTGTTTCCCGCGATTTTGAAGTCCTCTTTAGAAAGAAGTCCGGAGAAACACGCTGTGGCCTGTTGTCAGGGTCGCTCATTCAGATCGACGGCGTTGAGTGTGTCATGATCGTAGCCCGCGACATCACCGACATGAAGCAGGCGTTGAGGATGGTCAAAGATCTCTCCTTCTACGACCCCCTTACGCATCTTCCCAATCGACGCTCTTTGCTGGGAATGTTGGAGCGACCCCAGGTGGGCAATCTCCGCTGTCGCGCTCTCCTTTTTATCGATCTTGATAACTTCAAATCCGTGAACGACGCTCTAGGCCACGAGGCCGGAGACCTGCTTCTCCAAGTGGCCGCTCAAAGAATCTCTGAATGCGTCCTTGGACAAGGGACTGTGGCGCGCGTGGGAGGAGACGAGTTCGCGGTGGTTCTTGAAAAGCTCAGCGACCTGCCCAATGTCGCGGACGAACAGGCTCGATTGATCGGCGAGAAGATCAGAACAGCGGGAAATCGTCCATATCTGCTTGCCGGCAGGGAATGCCATTCTTCCTTCAGCATTGGGGTGACGGTTTTTGGTCCTCAAAGTGAAAGCAGTCTCGACGCGCTGAAACAAGGCGAAATTGCCATGTTTAAGGCTAAGCAGGCTGGTCGAAACATCATTCACGTGTTCTCGCCGGCATTGCAGACTAATTTCAACGCCCGCGTCTTGCTTGAGAGCGAGCTCCGCGAAGGGATCAAGACCGGGCAATTCGAACTTTACTTTCAACCTCAGGTCCGGGCGTTTCAGTTGGTTGGAGCGGAGGCGCTCATCCGCTGGAACCATCCAAAGCGCGGCCTTCTTGCCCCCGGCGCTTTCATTGCGCTGGCTGAGGAGACCGGACTGATCCTGCCTCTGGGCGATTGGGTTCTTCAGAATGCCTCCCGCCATATTGCCGCTTGGGGAGCAGCCGCGCCGCTGATCAATCTCCCCGTTGCTGTGAACATCAGTGCGAGGCAGTTCCGCCAGGCTGATTTTGTCGAGCGCGTGCACGCCGCCCTCAATCTCTCCAGAGCAAATCCGTCCCGCCTCAAACTGGAGCTCACCGAGACCGCGCTCGTTGAAGATATTCAGGACGTGACAGCCAAGATGACCGCGCTCAAATCGCGAGGGATCACCTTTTCCATGGATGATTTCGGAACCGGCTACTCCTCTCTTGCATACCTCAAAGGATTGCCGCTCGACGAGCTGAAAATCGATCGCGGATTCGTTCAAGACCTGATCGAGGATGGGCCCAGCGGCGCCATTGCGCGCGTCATCATCTCAGTTGGCCAGGTATTGAACCTTTCAGTCGTTGCCGAGGGAGTTGAAACAGAGGCTCAACGGGACGCTCTACTAGCCATGGGCTGCAACTCGTTCCAGGGATACCTCTTCAGCCGTCCGCTTCCCGCTGATGAGTTCGAGCGGGTCTGGCTCCGAAAGAGCCAATAACTCTGGCCGTTACCGCCTTCCGTCGGGACCAGATGCCAGACCGCCGACTCGACGATTGCAGATTCCATTGTCGCTGCGATGGGTGACCATTTCGGCCACCGATCGACTGACCGCCTGCCTGCCTTGCGCCAACATGGCTTCAAATGACTCCAAGCAGATAGCACAACAAGACGATCACCAGCACCGTGCCAAGCCCTATGCCTGCTCCTCCGCGGGCGCCCCACCGGCCGTAGCCGTAGTATCCACCGCCTCCGGCGAACAGGAGCACCAGAACAATAATCAGGACGATGACCATCTTTGG
>JBEKEQ010000128.1:0-11437 GCA_050013735.1 Occallatibacter sp. | reverse complement strand
ATTCACCCTGGCCACGCTGGCCTTCAACATCACCAGGCTGCACGCAATACGGGCAGCCTGAAACCAAAACCACCGATCATCGTGGCGAGAACTCAGGGCAAGAACACCGCTGCTAAGGGGCCCACGGCGTTCTCACGCAGACACTAAAGCCCGTACCCTTCAGCTAAAGCCCTTACCCTTCATCTAAAGCCCGTACCCTTCAGCTGCCCGGCTACCTTGAAGGTGGCTCGAACGCGGGCTGCCGTACACTGAAGGGGCGCAGAAGGCGGGGGAGCGCTTCCCCGCGCATGCAACCTTTTTGTCGAGATATTCCGCGGAGGGCAAGAAATGAAAACGATCGGCATCCTGTTTGGCATGGAGAACAGCTTTCCGGGCGCGCTGGTGGAACAGATCAATGCCCGGAATGTGGAGGGCATCAGGGCCGAGTTTGTTGAGACGGGCGCTGTGCACCTGGACAAGGCGCCGCGTTACGCGGTTATCGTGGACCGCATCTCGCACGACATTCCGTTTTATCGCGCCTACCTGAAGCATGCGGCCATCAACGGGACGGTGATCATCAACAATCCCTTCTGGTGGAGCGCGGACGACAAGTTTTTCAATTACACGCTGGCCGCCAAACTGGGTGTAGCCGTGCCCGCGACAGTGCTGCTGCCCCACAAGCTGCACCCCGAGGGAACGACGGACAAGTCAATGCGCAACCTGGAATATCCACTGGATTGGGACGGGGTTTTTGCCTACGTGGGCGAGCACGGCTTCATGAAGCCGGTGGATGGAGGGGGATGGAAGGATGTGCACCACATCCATAACCGCGCGGAGTTTTTCACGGCCTACGACCAGTCGCGCGACCTGTGCATGATGTACCAGAAAGCGGTGGATTTCACGGAGTATTTCCGCTGCTACGTGGTGGGGCAGAAGAAGGTGCACATCATGCCCTACGACCCGCGCAAGCCGCACGCGGAGCGCTACGTGCAGGCCCCGCCAAAGTATAAGAGGGAGCTGTTGCGGCGCGTGGAGCAGGACGCGCTGAAACTTTGCCGCGCGCTGGGCTACGACCTGAATACGGTGGAGTTCGCGGTGGAGAATGGGATTCCCTACGCAATCGACTTCATGAACCCCGCTCCAGACGCGGATTTGCACTCGGTGGGGCAGGCGAACTTCGAGTGGATTGTGCGCGAGGTGGCTGACCTGGCGATTGCCAAGGCGAAGAAGGCGCCGCATGTGCCGGAGTTGCGGTGGGCGGGGTTTTTGGGGGCGGAAGGTAAGACCGTGAAGACGAAAACGGCGAAGAAGAAGGCGCCGAGGAAAGAGGCTGCGGTCGAAGCGTGAGGCGGATCGACTGATTCCATTGCCTCCTCAACGTGTATCTTGTGGGATACAATCAGAGTTATGGCTTTGAAAACTTACCCGTTTGATGCGGCAGAATACATCAATGACGACGAGGATGTTCTTGGCTATCTCGAAGAGGCCATGAAGATCGCCCAGGAGGACGGCAACCCAGCGTTTCTTGCCGTTGCGCTGGGGACGGTGGCGCGCGCGCGCGGCATGTCGCAGATCGCCAAAGATGCCGGCCTTTCACGCGAGAGCCTGTACAAGGCGCTCGGGTCGGAAGGCAACCCGGAGTTTGGAACGATTTTGAAAGTGTTACAGGCGCTGGGGCTGAAGCTCTCCATCAAATCGCAAGGCGCGGCGGCCTGACGGGCGCAACCGCCTCACGCAGTCTTACGAAACGTGAGGTTGTAGCGATAGGGGCCGGTCATGGGATGATGTCCCGGCTTCAAGGGCTTTACGCCATGAAAACGCATGCGCGATGGGCCGCCCCACACGACTACATCGCCATGTTCGAGCAGAATGCGCTTTACGCTGTCGGTGCGCGCAAGGCCGCCGAGCAGAAACGTGCACTCCAGCCCCAGGGAGATGGAAACGATGGGCTGGGTCAGATCGCATTCGTGGCGGTCCTGGTGGATGCCGAGTTTTGTGCCGGCCTGGTAGCGATTGATGTGGCACGTGTCTGGCCGAAACGCCGGAAAACCCGCATGCGCCGCGCAGCGGATGGCGAAATCGGCCAGCACTCGCGGGATGGGTGGCCACATCCGGGGCTTGTCCGGCTTGCTCTGATCCCATCGGCGCTGAAAGGCGCGCTCCGTTCCGCAGTCCGTCACCATCACCTGCATCGGCAGTCCGGTTGGCGTGAAGGCATGCCGCAGCGGCGCGGCGGCGATAATCGTTTCCACGGCCGCAAAGAACTCCGCGTCCTGGTCCAGCGCCAGCCCGCGCATGAGCACCGCGCCGGGAAAGAGCTCTTCGTATGTGGGTTCGACGGCGAGTTGGGAGAAGAGGTTCATCTGGCGACATTCTACCTGAAAAGCGAATAAAAGGCGAACAACTTTAACGCTTTGCTATGCTATCTCGCATGGCAAAAGTCGGATTTCGCAAGGGAGTTCTACGGTTCCTTCGCTGGTGGTTGCTCGTGGGCGGGTTGAGCGCGATCGCAGTGGGAGCATGTGTCGCCGCGTTCACATGCGTCTTTCTTCTGCGAAGTGTTGCGGCTAAAGGAACGATTGTTCGCCTTGAACCGGTGCCCGATGAGGAGAATGGAGCAATTAACTACGCTCCGGTTTTCTCTTTCACATCCGAGGATGGGAAAATTCATACGATTCGATCTGGCGTCGCTTCCAATCCTCCTGGATTTGAAGAGGGCGAGGCCGTCCGTGTTTTGTACGTCAAATCGAATCCAGAGGGAGCAAAGATCGATTCGTTTTGCAGCTTTGGTTTGTAGCGACAGTCTGTTCCGGCCTTGGTCTGCTCTTCAGTGTTCCAGGGTATTTGCTTTTTCGCCATCAACAAAAGCGCAAGCAGCAGATTCTGGCCTCTGCCTCTGCGGGCCCAACGGTCGCACAGTAGCGAATCGAGAAGGACTCACTTTAGGCTTACTTCCCGTACAATGGCCCCATGCTGTCCTCAGGAGCCCTGCATGCGGCCATCGTTCTCGCTGGGAATTGAAGAGGAATACCAGACTGTCGATCCGGTGACGCGCGATCTGCGCTCGCATATCCAAACGGAGATGCTGGAGCAGGGCAAGCTGCGCCTGCAGGAGCGGGTGAAGGCGGAGATGCATACCTCGGTGGTGGAGGTGGGCACGCGCGTTTGCCGCAATATAGACGAGGCGCGCGAAGACATTTACGAACTGCGCCGGGAGATGATCAACCTGGCCAAGGAGCACGGGCTGGTGCTGGTGGCCGGAGCCACGCATCCTTTTGCCGACTGGCGCACCCAGGAAATTTATCCCGACCCGCGCTACCACCAGGTGGTTAAGGACCTGCAACTGGTGGCGCGCGCCAACCTGATTTTCGGGCTGCACGTTCACGTGGGCATCGAAGACCAGGAGGCGGCGATCCGCATCATGAATTCGCTGCGCTATTTTTTGCCCCACATCATGGCTTTGGCCACGAACTCGCCATTCTGGCTGGGCCTGAATACCGGCTACAAAGGCTACCGAGCCAAGGTCTTTGAGAACTTTCCGCGCACCGGGATTCCGGACGAATTCAAGAGCTACTCGGAGTTTGAGAATTACGTGAACCTGCTGGTGCGGACCAACTGCATCGACAACGGCAAGAAAATCTGGTGGGATATCCGGCCGCATCCGTTCTTCAAGACCGTGGAGGTGCGGGCCTGCGACATTCCGCTGCGCGCCGAGGAGACGGTGGCGATTGCGGCGCTGATCCAGGCTACGGCGGCGTATCTCTACAAGCTGCATGAGGCCAACCAGGATTTCCGCCAGTACGCGCGGCCGCTGCTGATGGAGAACAAGTTCCGCGCCGTGCGCTATGGGCTTGACGGCAAGCTGATTGACTTTGGCAAGCAGCTGGAGGTTCCGTTGCGCGACCTGCTGGAGGAGTATCTGGCGCTGATCGATCCGGTGGTGGATGAGCTGGGCAGCAGGGAAGCGATCGACGGTGTGCGCACGATTATGAAGACAGGCACAGGCGCGGACCGGCAGTTGAAGGTGTACGAAGAGAGCAACCACGACTTGAAGGCCGTGGTGGATTACATGGCGCGGGAGACGGCGGCGGGGCTGTAGCGATGAGTAATATTTTACGCGACCGCTGTTTGCCCAACGATTGTTGCACTTGCTGTGGCAGGGTTGGGATACGCCTAAGGGTAAACTGCTGACGGTAAGTGGTTTGTACTGATATTCACACAGGGGAGGAGATTCGCAAAACATCCACAGCGGATCATCTGTTAATCTCCAGAATCTGCGCAGCGGTTGAAGACCTCAGTCCTCGGCGCTGGCGGCGAACGCATGGCGGAGCTGGTGGATTCGGTGTCCGCCCGGAACGTGCCGAAGCGATTGCGCAAGACAGACAAGTGAACGGGCAACGCGGCTAGCCGCCGCTGCTCCATTATCGTCAGACGCAGTGGAGGAAATGTTGACATCAGAACCTCTGTTTCCCGAAGTTACGGAACGGCGACCGGGCGGCGAAGGGATCCTGCCGTATCAAGAGATTCGTCAATTCGTCGAGACCGGAATTATCCGTTCGACCCGCGATGTCGAAGAGGATCAGATTCAGCCGTCCAGCATTGATCTGCGCCTATCCCATGAGGCGTATCGCGTCCGTGCCAGCTTCATGCCGGGGAAGTCCACCACCCTGCTTAACAAGGGCAAATCTAACGGGATGCTCAGCAAGAAATTCGACATCTCTACACCGTCACTTTTGGAGCCGGGCGTCATCTACCTCATTCCACTTATGGAGAGTCTGGCTCTACCCGACGACGTTTACGGCATAGCGAATCCTAAGAGCACAACCGGGAGGCTAGATATTTTTACCCGGCTGGTTACTGAGCATGGCAACGAGTTTGATCGGCTTGGCCACGGCTACAGCGGCAACTTGTTTGTTGAGGTAATCCCTCAATCATTTCCAATCTTCGTTCAGGCCGGAATGCGACTCAATCAGCTGCGGTTTGCACGGGGAAAAGTCGACGTCGCAAGTGACTTTAGGCTTAGAAAATTGGATCAGGGTGATCAGCTGATAGGCGGTAATGAGGACGGCGACGGGGCAAGCATAGATCGGGGGGTAAGACTCACGGTCGATCTCAAAGGAAACGGCTCCAACATTGTCGCCTACCAAGCGATCAAGTTCTCCTCGCCGATTGATCTTAACAAGATCAACCACTACGAAATCGCCGAGTTCTGGAGACCCATTTACAAGGACAGCGGCCCCCCGTTCATTCTTGCGCCTGGAGAGTTTTACATTCTGGCATCGAAGCAAAGAGTTCGCGTGCCCCCAGACTACGCAGCAGAGATGCTGCCATACGACCTTGCAACGCAAGAATTTCGCGTTCATTACGCCGGCTTCTTCGACCCAGGCTTTGGATACGGAGAGCAGGGAGAGATTCCGGGAACCAGAGCGGTCCTCGAAGTGCGAGCGAATGGGATGCCGATTCTATTGGAAGATGACCAATTTGTCGGCAGGTTGAATTACTACAAGATGGCGGCGATGCCAAAGAAGGTGTACGGCGGGGCGATAGGATCGTCCTACCAGCAACAGGGATTAGCGCTCAGCAAGCAGTTCAAACGAGAAGACCAGTACACCTCGAGTTATCGTCTTGATGACGTCACAGCAACAAATGTCGATCCCGCAGCGGGGGCTCAGCAAGGTGTTGCACGGGCGACAATGACAGAAACCGACGACAAAACAGAGGGGATGTTTCTTAACTTTGCCGCTCTGGGAAACAGAGTCGAGTACGCGGTCACGGCAAAGGCCCGCGAAGGATGAACAAAGGACCGAAATTATGATTTCGTTCCGGCTGACTCCCGTTTAACCCTCTCCCATTCTTTCTTGAGATAGTCGCCAGTCGCTTCCCGAAGCCTGACCAGCACGTCGGAAAGCTCGCTTGAAACTGTGCCCTGGTCCCCGAGGTCACGAACGTTATCGACGGGGGTTTTGATCCTCTGGTCTGTGGGATCGCTGGGATTAAGGTGCAGTACTATTTGGTGTAGCAAAGTACCGCGCTGAAGTAACAGCGCTCCTACGGTCTTGCTGTCCGACGCCAAGTCGTTGTCCAGCAAGCGCGAGGTCACGGCAATGAACTCGGAGACTTTATCGCGCAATGAATTGATCCACTTTAAATGCGATGTCGTAACCGTGTTCACAAAAATCGTTTTCCGACGATTGCGATTAGGTCTTTGGATTCCATATTCTTGCAGGCCTCTAGATCGGGAAACTTACTGCTCTTTTGGCCAAGGGGTTCTGCCTCTTCTCAGCCCGGAGGCCTGCTGACGGCGTGCTGCCCCGTCGGGGAACGGTCCGGGCCAGGATCTTCCAATATTCAGGGTTGCCATTCTTTTTCACGACTCCCGATGGCGTTTAAAAACGGTTGCGACATGCACAGCCCGTTGGATCAATGCGAGTTTGTGGTACTCCGCGTAGCAATCGAGACTGCAGAAACCGCCGTCGGATTTCTTGCCGCTCCCGACTCGGGTACCGTCCGGGATTGCCTTACCACAGTTGGGGCAGACATTCAGATCCCACAATTCGAGGAGGTACTCGCGTTCAGATTTATCCATTTTGGCAGCCGCCAAGCTCAATCGCAGATTGCCGAGTGAGCCTGCTAGTCACATACAGTCTACAGTCGCTGTCCTTGATCAGGGGAGTTTTTCACGGGGCTCCGACATGGAGGGAAAGAAAAGACGCCTGGGCTCTTCTTCGGCTTCGAATCGGAAAGACGAGCCGTTGCGGGACGAAGAAACCGCAGAAGCAAAATGCCGCTCGCCGCCTCCCTATTTCATTCCCATGAATTTTCCGGTAGTCTCACGGAATACGCATTTTGCGAGGGAGTGAAGCTTCCCCTGGGGGATTGACCTGACGAATGACTGAAACTTCGGCACATCTGCTTTCGCTGAGCTACCCGGCGGAGTTTACGCCCGGCGCGCGTTCGGCGGTCACCACCTGCCTGCGCATTGACGCGGCAGAGAAGGTTACGCTGATTACCGATAGAGCCACCGAACCCATTGCCGCAGCCCTGGGAGCGCAGTTGGCCGAGCGGGGTTGCCCGTGGAATGTGTTTGTGCTGGAGGACCTGGCGCCGCGTCCGCTGGTGGACATGCCCGCAGCGGTGCTGGCCGATATGGAGACCTCGCAGGTTTCCATCTTTGCCGTGCAGGTTGAGCCCAACGAGTTGCACTCGCGCATGCAGATGACCGACGTTGTGAACCGCCGCCACATGCGCCATGCGCACATGGTGAACATTACGCCGGAGATTATGTGCCAGGGTATGCGGGCCGACTTCAACCTGGTGGACCGGCTCAGCCAGAAGGTGCTTGAGCGCGTGCGCAAGGCAACGCGCATCCGCGCCACCACCGCGGCGGGCACGGATATTACCGCGGAGATGAACCCCGGCTACAAGTGGTTCAAGACATCGGGCATCATTTCGCCGGAAAAATGGGGCAACCTGCCGGGAGGCGAGTGCTTTACCTCGCCCGGCGAGGTGAACGGCGCGTTTGTGGTGGACGGAGTGGTGGGCGACTGGCTGTGCGCGCGCTACGGGCTGCTGGGCGCCACGCCGCTGACCATCGAGATTGCGGGCAACCGGATTGTAAGCTGCTCGAGCGCAAATAAGCAGCTCGAAGCGGATTTCTGGGCCTACACGCATACTGACGAAAACTCCGACCGCGTGGGCGAGTTCGCCATCGGCACCAACCTGGGCGTGGAGCGGGTGATCGGCAACATCCTGCAGGACGAGAAGTTCCCCGGCATTCATATTGCCTTTGGCAATCCGTACGGCGAGCACACCGGCGCGCCCTGGCGGTCGGGAACGCACATCGACGTGGTGGGGCTGGGATTTAACATCTGGCTGGAGTCGGAGGCCGGCGAGGAGCAGATCATGCGCGAGGGAAGGTTTTTGATCGCGGCGTAAGGGCACGTTCAACCGGGCCGCGAGTCAAGGCGAAGAATCACAAGCGTCTCGTGCTCTTCACTGCCCTTGGGAGCCAGCGACTGTGTTCGGTAGTCGAAAGTTACAAGGCGGCCCTTGTGACGCGCGGCCAAGGTGAGAAGGTAGGCATCCGTAATTTGGTTTGGGCCTTTAATCCGGCTGCCCAATCTCTTGTCCACTTCCGACAGGGTGAGTGAATCCCGCCAGAAAGAGTGGCCGGGGCTACCCTCGGTTTGTTTGCGCAGGATTTTGATCGCCTCAGCCCACCCAGGCACATTCGGGGAAAAGGATCGGTTGGTTACGATCCGCAAGAATCCCATTTCCGTAATCGGACATGTGGCCCACGGTTCTTTGCGGTGACTTTCCATCCAGCCATGTGCAACCTGATGGGCTTCGTGAGCCGGCCATAGCCAAGCTAATAATATGTTCACATCCAGGAGCCAGGCGCCGCTCAAAGCTCGTCCTCAAGGCGCAGCGTTTGCTCGAGCGTCACAATCGGGCTGTCGTCAGGCACATCGAAAACTTCAAAGCCATTTTCGATGCGGGTTCCGAGGGGTTTATTGAGGGCTTGCTTCAGCAGGTAGCTGGCAGCCTCCCCGGTTGGCATGGAGCGGGCCGCGGCGTACTCTTTGACTTGCTCAAGTACCTCGTCGGCTATGTTGAGAGTTGTTCTCATCGCGCCCTCCGCATCAAATCGAGAAAGTGATGACTTCGGTCAATTATAGCATCAATCTCGCTATCTGATGCGATATGCTGAGGGTTCGCGCGCCGTCGGTTTCCCCGAGTTCCAGGGCGCGATTGCGCGTCCAATTCTCCGGCTGCGGCATCTATGGTGGTATGTCCACTTCGTCTGCTTCACCTGCGCTTCGCACACTTGGCAATTCTGATTTGAAACTCACTTCCATCGGTTTTGGCGCGTGGGCCATTGGGGGAGGGAACTGGGAGTTTGGTTGGGGGCCGCAGGACGACAATGAGTCAATCGGCGCTATTCATCGGGCTCTCGATCTGGGGGTCAATTGGATTGACACGGCTGCCGTTTATGGGCTGGGCCACTCGGAAGAGGTGGTTGGGCAGGCAGTCAAGAGCCACTCCGGGCCCAAGCCGCTGATCTTTACCAAGTGCTCGATGCGCTGGCATCAGGACCGATCCATTTACCACTCACTCAAGGCCGAATCGTTGAAGCTGGAAGTGGAGAATTCGCTCAAGCGGCTGGGAGTGGAGGCCATCGATCTCTACCAGATTCACTGGCCCAATCCGGAAGAAGAGCTGGAAGAGGGTTGGGAGACACTGGCCCGGTTGCAGAAGCAGGGCAAGCTGCGCTGGATTGGCGTGTCAAACTTTTCAGTGGAACAGATGGAGCGGGTGCAAGAGATTGCTCCCATCACCAGCCTGCAACCGCCCTACTCGATGCTGCGCCGGGCCGTGGAAGATGAAATTCTTCCCTTCGCAGAAGACAACGGGATCGGCGTGATCAACTATTCGCCTATGGTTTCGGGTCTGCTGAGCGGGCGGATGACCGCGGAGAGGATTGCGGCTTTCCCTGCCGACGATTGGCGCAGGCGCTCAGTGGAGTTCAAGGAACCGAGGCTCAGCCGCAACCTGCGGCTGGTGGAGCTGCTGCGCCAGATCGGCGGCGGGCATGGGGTCAGCCCCGGCGTAGTGGCCGTGGCCTGGACGCTGCACCATCCGGCGGTGACCGCATCCATAGTGGGCGGGCGCAGCGCTCAGCAGGTTGAAGGCCTGGCGCCGGCGCTGAGTTTCAGGCTGAGCGAGGACGAGTACGGACAGATTGGTGCGTTTCTGAAATCGAATCCGGCCTGAGCACCGTTTAGACGCAAGCAAAAACCCCGGCGGTGGCCGGGGTTTTTGTTTGCAATCGAGAACGGGATTACATGGCTGCTACAAAATCGGGAACGATGACTGCCGCGTGCATCTGAAGCAGCTCGGTCATCCGTGCGGCCATGCCCGTATACATCGCGGCGGCCCGGAAGGCATTGATCCGAACACCTTCGCTGGCCTTGGAGAAACCGTACTGGCCGAGCGCCATCAGGACGCATAGGCGGATCTGCATGGCATCGCTGTGCAGGGTTTCCACCAGCAGGCGATCCACACCGACGCAGTTCTTGGATGCATAGTTGGCCATTTCCAGCATCACCTGCGCATTCTGGAACATCACCCAAAGGCCCTTGGGGCCTTCCATGCGCTGCCATGCATCTTCGGGAGTGGCGCTGAGGCCTTCCTTCCAAAGGAAATGATCGCTCAACTCGCGGGCGCTCCAATCGGGACGCAGACGGGCTAGCAGAGTTTCCCACGTTTGTGCGTTGCGGCGCTTCGCTGAGATGCGACCCCTGATAAGGAGGATCGCCACACCGAGGACCGCCGAAATTTGAAGCAGAGCTAAGATCATCGTGAACCCCAAACCAGGCATCGGTAACCGCAAAACAGATTACGACATCGGGTAGACTTTTGCTGCTCTTTAATAGAGGTAACACAGGACATTTCATTTGTGGGGAAAAAAATTGGCCAAATAACCCATAAGTTGTACAAAACTTTCATCGCAGGTTCAACCACCGCCGGTAACCATCAGTGCGCACTATCGGGGCATCGGTACTGCAGACGGCGGTTCGAGGTGACTTCTGCCCGCCGATTGGCAGCCAATTGGGGCCGTTACCTCTTACGAGGCCTGTGCTCCTTGTCCAGCGTGGAGTCAGAGAGCGCGATGCGCGAGGCCCTTGCAGATCCTGCCACGGCAAGCAGCAGGCTCTGCATTTGGGGGGTGAATTCGCGCCTTTCCGCTTCCTTCTGGGCAAAACTGAAGACCCAATACATCAAGGAGCAGAGGCTGGCGGCAACTTCAACCTCATTCAGCTGCGAATAATAAGGTCTCATGCCGGGATTTGTATGCAGCATGGCCACGGCGAGCCCGGCCAGCGAATAGATGCCGAGCCCGGTGGCGACCTGCAATTCGCGGTCGCGCCAGCCAATGGAGAGCAACTGACTGCACCCAGCCAGCGCCAGGAAGAATACGACCTGAAGAATCGAGGTGGTTTGCTGCAGGCGCACCAGAAAATGAACTTCGGGGGAAGCGCCACTGAAGCCGGGGATGATGGCGAAAGGCCAAATCGCCGCCCCCAGCGCCACAACCAATGCTCCAATTACTACCAGGGAGCCGCGCGGCAGAGAAGACCGCACCGGGCGCAGCACCGACCAAACCAACTCGGTGAGGACAGCAAACTCCAAAACGGAGTCCACAATTATCTGAGCCAAATACACATTGAGATAGATGGAAGTGGAAGGGGGGTAGTAGCGCGCCAATACCACAGCTGCCGTGCCACTGAGTAGACTCCAGGCACAGTAAAGGCAAAATACCGGCAAAGTGCGCCAAACGCGGCGATAAAGAAGCAGTCCCAGTACAACTGCCTCAGTCACAATACCGAGAAGCCAAAGTGCGTTGTCTAGACTCATCATTGGCATCGCGCGCAAACCGATCGGAAACGAACAGAGT
>JBEKEQ010000127.1:0-11810 GCA_050013735.1 Occallatibacter sp. | reverse complement strand
GCGGATTCACCCCAACGCTACGGAGAGATTTGCCGCCTTTACAACCTGAATCTGCCTCCCGCTGAAACCTCACTCGTACTCGCGGTGCGAACGCATTACAAGGCCTTCGGATACGGCGCCTACACCAGTTTTTTCAGCTCCCGCACGCTGCGCCTGGGAAACCCTGAAGATCTTGACCGCTCCATGGAGCTGTGGTCCACGCACACGGTTTTCGAACGCCTTCCCAAAGTAGTCAATTCCATACTGCTTCTTGTGCTCTCTTTCTTCTTGCTGGCGCTGTATTTTACCCAGAAGGGCCATAACGAGTACTTATGGCTGGCCCTCTATGAATTGTTCCAGATGCCGGTCGGATTCCTGGCTCTGGCCTTCAGTTCGGCCCGCCTCGATCAGCTTTGGTATGCGGCCGTGGTTTTGGAACTGGTGCTCATCTCGGCTTATTTTTACTTCGAGTTTCTGGTCGCTTTTCTGTCCCTCCGCCGGCGCTGGTACATCGTGCTGGCGCGCATTACCGCGCCCGTCCTTGCTGCTTCCGGCCCGGCCGTTCTCATGGTGGGCCGCCACGATGACGTTTGGATTTTGCTGGCAGTCGGGTTTATCAGCAGCATCTGGATTCTGGGATGGTTGGTCTTCATCTTCTTCACCCTCATCTCCGCGACCCTGCACCGCAACTTCGAGGCCGGCCTGCTGCTCATTCCGTTGGTGCTAAGCATGGTGGGCATCCTTGAGCCCATCGTCATGGCCAGCATGAGCGAGGTCAGCGGCCACACCTATCGCTCGCCTCTCACCATCCAGGCCGGACCGATTCCCATCCACTTTGCCTCCATTGCCGACTTCACCGGCATCCTGGTTATCGTGCTGATTATCTTTGTCCGCTTTCTGCGCATCCATCGCACCCAGGAACGAGTCACCAGCGAGCTGGCCGCCGCACGCAGCGTGCAGGAGCTCATGATTCCCCGCGAAAAGCTTGAAACCCCCGGCTTTGCCGTCGAATCGGTCTACAGTCCAGCCCTTGAAGTAGGCGGGGACTTTTTTTATCTGGAACCGTCGCCCGATGGGGGCCTGCTGGTAGTCATTGGCGACGTGGCCGGCAAAGGGCTGAGAGCCGCCATGAACGTCTCCATGCTGATGGGAGGGCTGCGCCGCACGCAAGAACGAAGCCCCGCGGCGATCCTGGAGTCTCTTAACCGCGTGCTCACCGGCAGTGAAAGCTTTACCACCTGCCAGGCCGCCTGGTTTGCGCCCAATGGCGAAGTCACGCTGGCCAATGCCGGCCATCTGCCGCCCTATTTGAATAGCCAGGAGATCGGCCTGCCCGGCGGCTTGCCCCTGGGCGTCGTTCCCGGCCTCACCTACGAGGAGATGAGTTTTTATCTCCATCCCGGCGACCGCATCCTGTTCATGTCCGATGGCGTAGTCGAAGCCCGCGCCCCCTCCGGCGAACTCTTCGGCTTCGAGCGCGTCCACACCCTCAGCAACCAAACCGCCCTCTTTATCGCTGACGCCGCCAAGGCCTTTGGCCAGGAAGACGACATCACCGTGCTGACCGTCCGCCGGCTTGCCAAAGCTATGGCGGCGTAGCCATCCGCCCTCGGTCGGGGCGAGACCGGAAATCAAGAAGCGAAGAATAGGTCAACATGTTAAGCTAGCTTAAGCTAGAGTGAAGAGGAGCAAAATGCCACAATTCGGCGCCTTTGAGGGAAAGAACAACTTCGGCAAGCTTTTGGACCTGGCGGAGGCAGGCGAGGAAATCGTAATCACCCGCCATGGAAGGCCTGTGGCCACAATCTCGGGGACAAATCAAAGAACTCCCGAACAGATCGAACGAGCTCGCGCCGCGGCAGAGCGGATAAGAAAGCGCGCTGCGGAGAGCAAGAGGGGTTCGTTCAACTGGGATGAATGGAAAGCTTATCGTGATGAGGGCCGCAGGTGAGCCTCGTCTTGGATGGCTCAGCGACACTCGGGTGGGTTTATCCCGACAAAACAACACTGGCGCTCAATGAACTCTTTGAACGCGTGATTGTTCAAGGAGCAATTGTGCCCGAACTTTGGAAAATCGAAATTGCCAACAGCCTTTCCCAGGGCATTCGACGACGCAGCATCAAGCCAGGCGACCGCGCTGTGGCGCTAGCCGGCCTTGAGGCCCTCTCGATATCCGTTGATCGGCAGACCGGTAAACACGTTTGGGGAGAAACCCTTTCCCTTGCCGATAAGCACCACCTCACCGTTTACGACGCCACCTACCTCGAACTTGCCCTCCGCCTCGCGCTCCCGCTGGCCACGCTCGACGAAGACCTTCGCGCGGCCGCGCAACAGGAAAATATCCCCCTGCTGGGCAGATGAAACCTGCGGCAACCGCCCGCGAATCGCCATTTCTCAGGCCATCGACCGCCAATTGTCTCAAATCCAGTCAAAATATCCCCCATTTAAAGCTCTGCTGTCCAGTGCCGAAACAATGCCCAGATGCAGCGGTAACATGACCTCGGAATAGCGGCCCAAGGCAACTCAAAAAGGCAGCATATCCGCGGCAAACGTGCCGCGATCGATGCATCTGAGAGGAGCGGCCCCATGTCCCTGGGTGTCTTGAACAACCTCTCCGCGACCTACGCGGAGAACAACCTGAACAACACCAATAACAGCCTGAGCACCGTGCTGCAACAGTTGTCGTCCGGATCGAAGATCAACTCCGGCGCCGACGACGCAGCCGGTCTTTCCCTGGTGGACGGCCTTCAGGCCAACCAGCAGGCGCTTATGCAATCGCAAACCAATGCCCAGGAGGGCGCGGGCCTTTTGCAAGTGGCCGACGGCGCTCTTTCGCAAGTGACCAACCTGCTCAACCGGGCCGTGACGCTGGCTACCGAAGCCTCGAACGGCACCCTCAACAGCTCCCAGGACACCGCAGCCAACCAGGAGTACCAGTCGATCCTTTCTGAGATCAACAACATCGGCACCACGACCACGTACAACCAGGAACAGGTCTTCGGCTCCAACACCAGCATCTACACCGGCGACTCCTCGGCGCAGGGCTCCTCAATCAACGACCTGAACATCCGCACCCTGTCGTCGTCCAACGTAGGCGACACGGGCGGAACCATGGCCTACAGCAACGGCCAGACCGCGGGCAACGTCTTTATAAACCTCTCGAATGACGGCACCGAAGCGCAGCTTACCGACAGCCTGGGCGCATCAAGCGCCAACACTCAACTCCAGGTGACCTATCTGACCACCGGAGCTGACGGCGCCCCCACCACCAATACCGCGACCATCAAAGTAGGGGCCAACACCCAATACGCCAACACCGTGAGTGGAATGATCGACGCCATCAACGGCTCGGGCCTGGGCCTGACCGCGAGCCTGACTTCAGACATAATGGCTGGCGGCGCGGCGGTGGCAACCGCTATGGCCGCGAACCAGGGCGGAGGCGGCCTCAACGACACCGGCATCATGATCACCGGCGCGGGAGTGGGCGTCGGCGGCACCGGAACCAACGGCGTCGGCGTGGTGGGCACGCTGAGTGTGGGAACTGCCGGCGACACCCTCGGTGGCGCCCTCAGCATTGTCGGCTCCGATGGCAAGACCCACGCCGTTAACCTTGGCGCCACCGGCTCAACGGATACCCTTCAAAACCTGATGGCCACCATCAACGCTGCGGGTTACGGAATAAACGCCACCATCAACGGCGGCGATACAACCCTCACATTCAATACGGCCAATTCCGCCGTGAGCATTTCCGGCTCCAACCTCACTGACACCAATCCCGGCAGTACGGGAAGCACGACCGACCCGGTCATAACCAACAACGACACCGATCTGGGCGTCGGCGTCCCCCAGACCAGTTTCTCGGTGGCTGAAGCTGGCGATACCCTGGGCGGTACATTGGTCGTCACCGAACAAAGCGGCGCCACAACGACCATTAATCTTGGCACCGGCGACACCAACTCCACCGTTGCCGAACTCAGTGCCCTGTTTACTGCCAACCCCGGCTGGGGAATCTCCTCTTACGGATTTGGTACCGGTTTCGACGTTGGCTCCGGAGTTGGCGATTCCGGCCCCGTCAAGGTCGACTTCACCGGCCTCACAGACACTACGCCGGGAGTGTCGTCCTCCACGACCCCCATCACCCTCGGCAACACGCCCACCCCCAATGCGCAGTTCTCCAGCGAAGTGGGCAAAATCGCCATCACGCCAACCTCCAAATACGGCGACACCCTTGGCGGCTCGCTCACCATCGGCGCCCAAACCATCACCATCAACAGCAGCGACGACACGCTCGCCACGCTCGCGCAGACCATCAACAACGGCGACTACGGCGTTACCGCCGCATACAGCCAAACCAACGCGGATATCGTCTTCACCTCGGCGAACTCCGCGCTGGCCATTGGCACTGGCGTTACCGACACCAGCGCCGGCGATGGCGGAGACATTGCAACCACAATTCCCGGAACCGACTCCTCGCCTTACTACAGCATCGGCATCGCCAGCTCCGGCGGCATCAAAGATTGGAGCACCGTCGTCAACACCGGCTCCGTCGAAGATCCCACCCTGACCTATGGCGGCACCGCCAACACCGGCATCACTTCTGACCTGAGCGGAACCAACGGAATCGCCACCATCAGCTACACCGACCAGGCCGGACAGTCACTCAGCAGCACTGACCTGTCGAACGCGACAACCGCGCAGACAGCACTCACCGAACTGAACGCGGCCATCACCGACGTGGCCGCACAGGACGGCTACATCGGCGCGCAAATCAACACGCTCAACGCCGTCGGCCAGGTGCTCAGCACGCAGTCTGAAAACGTGCAGGCGGCGCAAAACTCGGTGCAGGCCACCGACTATGCCTCGGCAACCTCAAACATGTCAAAATACGAAATCCTCAGCCAGACCGGCATCTCCGCCCTGGCGCAGGCCAACAGCATCCAGCAGGAAGTCACCAAGCTGCTGCAATAATCCCGCTCCGGCCCCTGGCGTCGCCTCGCCCGAAGCAATAACCCCGCCATAAACACCAAAGCCCCATCCGCGCGGATGGGGCTTTGGTCACGAGCGAAGCGAGGCGTCTGCCCCACCGCAGGTGGTCAGTCGTAGTATTCCAGGCCCAGGTGCGTTATCAGGTCCGCGCCCATGATGTGCCGCAACGTGTTCTTCAGCTTCATCGACTGGATAAACAAATCGTGCTCCGGATAAAGCCCCGCCGCCGTTTGCGGAGACTTCAGATAGAAGCTCAGCCACTCCTGAATGCCTCTCGATTTCAATTCCGGCGTCCGCTTGGCCAGGTCGAGAAACAGCACCAGGTCCAGCGCAATTGGCGCTGCCAAAATCGAATCGCGGCACTGGAAATTCACCTTGATTTGCATTGGGTAGCCCAGCCAGCCAAAGATGTCGATGTTGTCCCATGCCTCTTTGTCATCCCCGCGCGGAGGATAGTAGTTGATGCGAATCTTGTGGTAAAGGTCCTTGTAGAGATCCGGGTAAAGCTCCGGCTGAAAGATGTAATCCAGCGAGCCCAGCTTCGACTCCTCCTTGGTCTTGAACGACTCTGGATCGTCCAGCACTTCGCCGTCCCGGTTGCCCAGAATGTTGGTCGAGAACCAGCCGGAAACGCCTATCATCCGCGCCTTGAAGGCCGGCGCAAGCACGGTTTTCATAAACGTCTGCCCGGTCTTGAAGTCCTTTCCGCAGATCGGCGCCGCATTCTTCTTCGACAGCTCAATCAGCGCGGGTGTATCCACCGTCAGGTTCGGCGCGCCGTTGGCAAACGGAACCCCTTCGCTCAACGCCGCATACGCATAAATCTGCGAGGGCGCAATCCCGATATCGTTGTTCTCCAGCCCCTTTTCAAAGGCCTTGATCGACTGGTGCACCGCCGTCGGCTCAAGGAAAATCTCCGTCGATCCGGCCCAAATCACCACCACCCGGTCCACGGTCTTCTTGAAGGCTCGAATGTCGGCCCTCACCTGCTCGGCCAGGTCGCGCTTGTTCTTGCCCTTCTTCACGTGCGTGCCATTCAGCCGCTTCACGTAATACTGGTCAAAAACCGCCGGCAGCGGCTTGATTTTCTCAAGATAGGGCTTCAGCTTCGCCAGCGTCTCTTTGTCCAGCACCGCGGCATGAACCGCGGACTCATACACGTTGTCCTTGAAAATATCCCAGCCGGTAAAGACCAGATCGTCCAGCGCGGCCAGCGGCACAAAGTCCTTGATCAACGGAGAGTTGTTGTCCGTTCGCTTGCCCAGCCGAATGGTCCCCATCTGCGTTAATGAGCCGATCGGCTTGGCCAGCCCGCGGCGAACGGCTTCAACACCGGCGATCATTGTCGTAGCCACTGCGCCCAGGCCCACCACCATCACGCCCAGCTTGCCCTTTGCAGGCGCCACTTTCACTTTCGTTGTCCGCCTGCTCCTGCTCACTGCCTTCTTCTTTGTTGCCATCTGCTTTGCCTACCCTCCATTGGCCTTCAGGCTTGTGGCCCGGCCTGTTGTTCATTCAAAACTCAAGCTGTCCCTATGCCGACTCGCTCTGCCGGCCCCTGCTCAGGTGACTCCAGACAAACCACACCGCTCCCGCAACCAGCGCCGCCTCCACCACCAGATGAAAGCGATGAAACCATTCATGGAAGCGCGGATCGGTGTTCCACGCCTGGCCCAGCTTCATGCCTGCGTAAGCCAGCGCAAAGCACCATGGCCACGAGCCGATAAACGTGTAAAGATGAAACCGGCCCTGCGGCATCTTTGCAATGCCTGCCGGAAACGCGATAAACGTGCGAACCACCGGCAGCAGACGCCCCAGCAAAACCGCAATCGATCCGTACTTTAGAAAGAACGCGGTCATGCGATCGAGGTCGTGGTTGCTCATCAGCACCCAGCGGCCATACCGCTCCACCAGCGGCCGCCCGCCCTTGGCGCCAATCCAGTACGCTACCACCGAGCCTAAATTGCAGCCGATAGCTCCAGCCGTTGCCGCAAGCCACAGATTCATGTGCCCCAGGTAAACCACGTAGCCCGCGAACGGCATTATGATCTCCGACGGCAATGGGATGCACGCTGACTCGATCCCCATCAGCGCCGTAACACCCGCGTAGCCGCCGGCATCAATTACATGGGTAACGAACGCTACGATGAAAGCGATAATCTTTTCACTCATGCTCAGTTGAGTATAGCGAGAGCGAACGGCGTTTTTCGCCTCCCGGCAAGGTTGCGGCCATGAAGAGTCGCATTTTCGGTTATTTCAGGGGTTTTATAAAGTTTGTTAGCAGTAGTCACTATGCTTATAGTAGTAATAGTGGCTTTCAATCTTCCTTAGGAACATCCAGTGGCCAGAAAATACTCCATGCGCTGCTCCATCGCGCGAACCCTCGATATCATCGGCGATCGATGGACCATCCTCATCCTCAGAGACCTCTTTCTCCATCCAAGCCGTCGCTTTCAGGAGTTTGAAGCCAGCCTTCCCGGCATTACCCCCAGCGTGCTCTCCTCGCGCATCAAAGAGCTTACGGCCCACGGCATTCTCCTCAGCCGCCTCTATACCGAACATCCCCCGCGCCCCGAATACCTGCTTACCCAGAAGGGCCGCGCGCTCAACCCTATCTTGATTGCCATGAAGGCCTGGGGCGAGCAGTACGCAGCCGCTCCCCCCGCAGCCGCAAGCCTGGAAAGCGATCTAAGGCCGTGAGTGCGCCTCACACGCTCACCAGCCCCGTTTTGCTACCATGAGGGGTACTCACGCGAAAGGTGCTGCCTTGCCCGAATTTCCCCCCGTTCCGCTCACTCTCGAAGGCTCAAGCGTGCTCCATCAGTTTTTCCGCTTCGACTGGAAGCCCTGGCGCGCCACTCCTTCCGCCGACCGCGAGCGCATCGCCGCCCAGGCCATCGAGCTCCTCACCCATCTCGAAAGCAGCCAACCCGCGGACGCCGGTGCGGAAACCCGCATTCAGACAGCGCTTTTCTCTCAATTGGGCCACAAAGGTGATTTGATCCTCATCCACTTCCGTGACTCCCTCGAAGCACTCAACCAGGTCGAACTCGCTCTGGCGCAGACCGATTTGTACGGTTACCTCACTCCCGTTCACTCCTACGTCTCGGTGGTCGAGCTGGGCCTCTACGAATCGACCCGCAAAACCTATGAAGCCGCCGCCGCCAAAGGCTTCATCGCGCACACGCCCGAATGGGACGCCGAAGTCGCAGGTAACCTTCAGCGCGCTGCCGCCGCCATGGCCTCGCGACTCTTCCCATCCGTACCCAGTTCCAAATATCTTTGCTTCTACCCCATGGACCGCAAGCGCGGCGAGCACATCAACTGGTACACGGTCCCGTTTGCTGACCGCCAGCGCATGATGCACGAACACGGCCTTATCGGCCGCCGCTACGCCGGCGAAGTCAAGCAAATCATCTCCGCATCGATAGGAATGGACGATTGGGAGTGGGGCGTCGACCTCTTCGCCGAAGACCCGGTGATCTTCAAAAAGCTCATCTATGAAATGCGCTTCGACGAAGTCAGCGCCGTCTATGCCCTGTTTGGACAGTTCTATATCGGCGCAAGGCTGCCCATCCGAAAACTGTCGCATTGGCTGAGCGGCAAGCTGTAAGATTCTACGGTGGAGTGCACACCATGCAATCGCCCACAGTACCAACATCTGTCCCGAATGCGGCCATCGGTTCAGAGGGAACGGATTCGATGGCATCGACGCGCATTGGCGCGCCCAGCACAACCACATCATGCGCTATTCTGAAGCTTGGCCCTTGATTCGTACTGGCAAATACTTACATCAGAAGGGATCAATTGAAGCCTTCTCGGGTTGCCTCAAATCGAAAGATGGCCCCAGGCTCACCATCGCGCAGATCAAGAAGATCACCGAAGACGCCTGGGCGGGCAAGCGATGAAGCGAGCGCGGTATACGCGCTGCATGCCGCTGATAAACCCGCCGCATTGAAAGGGCACGGCTTTAGCCGCTGAGGGATGTATTTCGAATCTCGTTGAACTTTGTCAGCAATCTGGAGCGCGGTATGCGCGCTGTTTGGGCATTTCCTCATCGATCCGGCCGCGGTTGCGAGTTGAAGAGCTTGGCGAGTGACTAGCTGAAAGGCTCAAAGTCCTTGCCGTAAGAGGTTCACGATAGTGCTGACAGCAGATCAACTCGAGCGCGGCAGATGGATAGCCGCGCATAGGATTACTCCGGGCCCTTCAGGCCGAGTTGCTTCTTGATGGCTTCAACCAGGCCTTTGCCAGGTTCCTTGCAATGGACCGGCAGGATCGACTGGCGGCCGCTGTAGTAGAGCTTCAGATGCGAACCCTTCTGAGGGTAATTATATACTTGTCACACAAGGCTCAAAAGGGGGAGAATGTCTATGACTCCTTTTGAGAGGTTCTTGGCATGGATCGTGAAACCATTATTTTCTGCTTCTGCGCTCTTCAAGGCGCTGCTGCGGCAATTTATTTGGCCAAGGAAGCGGCACTGTGGATACGTGCCAGACGGGGCGGCGATATGAAGCCTCTAATAGTTCACCATCCATTCTGGCTTGTGGGATTAATTGGCGGTTGCCTGCTAACAGCAGCGCTAGGATTTTGGTTCGTATTTCATCCTCCGGGGGCGCAGGTTTTCGATGTTCCGCATACAATCGCCCCAAGTCCGGTTGCGCCTCCCAAAAATCCCGAAGTGGTGAGGCCGCCAGTTCAAAAAACCATCCCTACCAAAAAGCGACCTCTTAATGCAGGCCCCCCTGGCAATACCACCTCTGTCGAGGTTGGCGCTGGGGGTAGTTTCAGTCAAAGCACAACAGGGCCGTGCAGCCCGGCGATTATCGGATCTGGCAACACGACAAATTGCGGCGAGCCACCGAAGCTCGATAGGCATATACCTGAGGCCAGGAAACAGGAAATTCTTGATTTACTCAGACAGAAACCGTCAAAAATTCAGATCTGTGCGCTTATGGGCAGCCGAGAATCATTTGGGTTCGCACAAGATTGGTATCAATTATTTGAACAAGCGGGGTGGGAAATTCAGGAAAAGCGAATAGCCCCCTTTATGCCAACTATTCCTTGGGCTGGGGTTCAAATTGCGTATTCAGATAGAAGGCCGGCAATAAATTCGATACCTATAGCTTTGCCAATACCTTCCGATGAAATTCAGGTCCTAGTTGTCAACACCGCCCTCAAACGATTGGAAGTCAAGGATGTAACCGGTGATCCAGACCCCGCGCAAAGTCGAGATTTGGTAATTCTTCGCATTGGGGATACCCCTTAGGAGACAGATGTGAAACACAAGTACCAAGAAGGTCCGGAAGCACGCAAGAAATTTGACGAGGGAATGACGAAACTCTTCCGCGTCCCGAAATCTGCGGTCACGGTAGAGAAACCAAGGCCGAAGCCCAAACGTAGGAAAGCCAGCAAGGGCTAGCGTTTGCGCTTGCCCCGCCCTTGCCGTTTGTCACTGCGCCGTGGCACCGCCAGCGCCGGTTAGTTCGCTGTAGGTAAGGCGCTTGCCGAAAACACTACGCATTGCCAGTTCAAACCGCGCCTGATCGTTCATGTTCTTCCGATTGTTGTACCGGAAGGATTGCTCATCCAAATAGCGGAACAGATGGAATGGTTCGATGCTCACATAGATTCCGTTGATGCCCCGTTTCAACAGGCTCCAGAAGTTCTCAAGGCCGTTTGTATGAATCCTGCCGCTCACATATTCGACAGCGTGATCCACGACCTGATGAGCGAAGTCCCCGGCCAACCCGTTGTAGGAGAGCAGCGCATCAGTGTGCAGCGCCGATCCCGCTTCCACATACTTTTTGACTTCCGCATGGAGGGCCGCGCGTTTCCGGTTCGGAATTACCGTCGTGCGAACGCTGCCCCCGCGCTCCAGGATGCCCATGACGGCGGTCTTGTCTTTGCCGCCCGTCCCGGTAATACGGCGCTCCCGCTTTGCGATGTGCATGTTCCGGGCCTTGCCACCGATGAAGGTTTCATCCGCTTCGACCTCGCCGCCCAATTTCCCAGTCGCAAAATCGTCTTGCAGGGTTTTGCGGATGCGATGCAGCATGAACCATGCCGACTTTTGAGTGACGCCGATGGCGCGGGCAACCTCGCAGGAACTAATGCCGTTTTTGCAGTTGCAGAGCATCCAATAAGCGCACATCCATTTGTCGAGACCGAGCGGCGAATCCTCAAAGATCGTGCCCACCTTGAGGCTGAATTGCTGCTTGCAGCCTTTACAGAACCAGATGCGACGAGTCTTGACGAACGAGTGTTCTTCAGACCCGCAGCGGGGGCAAGAAACAACACCTTTCGGCCAGCGAAGGTTGAGCGCATATTGAAAGCAGCGGTCAGGATCGCCGAAGTAAATGATCGCGTTTTGCAGTGTCTCAGGGGCTTCCACGATTCAAATGTACGCCGATTTTCTCTGTGTGTCAAGTATATAAATGCCCTTCTGAGCTCCAAAGATCACGCCTTGCCTTGCCAGCAAGGACTGAACTCCGAGCTCTTCACGACTTTAGAGTACACAGTTTTGATTACCCCGCCAAATCTCCGAATCTCGGCGCTCAAGCCAAGCCCTGCCGGCTTGCGGCGGCAAATCGTGAGTCAAGGTTCAGCAAGGAGATGGCTACAGCGGTTCCCGAATAGGTAGGGCCGCATCTCGGCGTCAAGCCCCCACTCCTCCTGCCTTCAGGGCATCTCCCTTATCATCAGCGCCTTCCGCTGAAAATCTCCTCGGTGATCACCCAAAAGCGGCCATAGATGATCAAGTGAAAAGCGGCCATAGAGAGGGCTTAAGGCAGAGCTTCCGCAGAGGAATTTAGCCTCTGTGGTCATGAGCCACGTCTTGAGCA
>JBEKEQ010000126.1:0-11971 GCA_050013735.1 Occallatibacter sp. | reverse complement strand
GAAGTTCATATTGAGCAAGGGCCGGTGCTGGAAGCGGAGGGATTGAGCGTGGCGGCGGTAAGCGCGATCGCGGGACAGACGCGGTTCAATTTGCAATTCAACGGGCAAGCGAACCACGCGGGGGCGACTCCGATGCGTCTGCGCCGGGATGCGCTGACCGCCGCGGCGGAGTGGATCACGGCGGTGGAAGCGCTGGCGCAGCGCACGGCGGGGTTGATGGCTACGGTGGGCAAAGTGAGCGTGGAACCAAATGGGAGCAATGTGGTTCCGGGTGTGGTGCAGCTTAGCCTCGACGTGCGGCACGCAAACGACGCAGTTCGCGCTTCGGCTGTGGAGGAGTTGCTTGCCGAGGCGAACGCGATCGCTGGGCGGCGTGGGATTGGCCTGAAGTGCGCGCAACAGCTAGACCAGGGGGCTGTGCCAATGGACGCGCGGTTGACGGCGCTGCTTGAGAGTGCAATCGGGGCTGCTGGTTTTCCTGTGAGGAGCATGCCCAGCGGAGGCGGCCACGATGCCATGGTGATTGCGGCAAGAGTGCCGGCGTCGATGCTCTTTTTGCGCAGCCCTGGGGGCGTCAGCCACCATGCGGACGAAACCGTGCGCGAAGAAGATGTTGAGGCCGCTTTGCGTGTGGGCAGGGAATTTCTTCCGCGGTTGGTTCAGGAAATTGGCGAGATTGGATAGAATTCTCGAACGAGGTCAAGATTGCCGGATTCAAATTTACATCATCTGGGAGCGACGCGAAGCAGCCTGAAGCGCGATCACCTGCTGCATACGCCGGACACTTTTGTTCGCACGCCACTGCCGGGCGCAACGAACGTAGAGTTCGTGATCCATGCCGCGCCGCAGCTTGGCGCTCGATTCACACAGATGACTGCGGAGTTTGCGGCAGATGGAGTGCTGGGACCCGCGCCTGCACAGCGATTCATCTATGTGCTGGATGGCTGCCTGGAATTGAAGGCGGGTGAGCGTGAATACAGCTTGGCGCCGGGGGGATTTGCTTACTTGCCCCAGGGCATGGCGCACAGTGTTCGCTCAGCAGGCCGATCGCGAGCGGCGCTGATTGAGAAGCCGTACCAGGCTCTTGCGGGCGTCGAACTGCCGGAGATTGTGGTCGGCGACGAGGCTGCGGTTGCAGCCGTGCCGCTGATGGGCGACGAGGCGTTGCGCGTGCGCTCGTTGATGCCGGATGGCCCGGCCTACGATTTTGCCGTGAACACCATGGCTTACGATCCGGGTGCGGCGCTGAGCACGGTGGAGAGTCACGTGATGGAACATGGGCTGCTGATGCTTGAGGGCGGCGGCATCTACAGGCTGGGCGACTCGTGGTATCCGGTCGAGGCCGGCGATTTCATCTGGATGGCGCCCTATTGCCCGCAGTGGTTTGGCGCGCTGGGCAAGCAGGCTGCAAAATACCTCATCTACAAAGACTGGCGCAGGCATCCGCTGGCAACGTGAGGACGCGATGAGTGCAAAGCTTTCACTCGATGGATTGCTCGGCGAGTTAGCGGAATTGGCGAGGATTTCAGAAGGCGAGCCGCCAGTGGTGACGCGCGTGGTCTTCAGCGAAGCGGACCGGCGCGCGCGCGCTTACGTGAAAGGGCTGTGCTCGGCTGCCGGGCTTACGGTGCGGGAGGACGCAATCGGCAACACGTTTGCTCGCTGGCAGGGCCGTGAGCCGGATCTTGCACCAGTGGGGACGGGTTCGCACATCGACGCGATTCCCAACGCGGGCTCTTATGACGGGACCGTGGGAGTGCTGGGCGGACTGGAGGCCATTCGCGTTCTGCAGCAACTCGGGTTCAGCCCGCGGCTATCAATCGAGCTGGTGATCTTCACCGCGGAGGAGCCAACACGATTTGGAATCGGTTGCCTGGGTAGCCGCATGATGACCAGCGTTCTCACGCCATCGCAAGCGGTTGCCCTGCGCGACAAGGAAGGGCGCGGTCTGGAGGAGTTGCGCGCGCAGGCCGGATTCAGGGGCGCGCTTGAATCCGTCGCGCTGCCTGCCGGCCGCTTCAACAAATTTGTCGAGCTGCATATTGAGCAGGGACCGCTGCTTGAACAAGAGGGAATCGATGTGGGGCTGGTGACAGCCATCGCCGCGCCGGCCAGCTTGCGCATACAAATCGAGGGTGAAGGCGGGCACGCCGGCGCGAAGCTGATGCCGGGCCGCAAGGATGCGCTGGCTGCCGCGGCAGAGTTGATTCTTGCGCTTGAATCGGCGGCCAAATCGACCGGGGTCATCGATACGGTGGCGACCGTGGGGGTGTGCGAGGTTTTTCCGGGCGCGGTCAACAGCATTCCTTCGCGCGTGCGGCTGGAGACCGACATTCGCGACATCGACGGCGAACGGCGCGACCGCGTGCTTAAAGAGCTGAAGGGTGCGTGCGCCGAAGTTGCGGAGCGCCGCGGGGTCGCGATCACGACGGAACTTGTGAATGCCGATCCGCCGGCTGCGTGTGACGCCGAAGTAGTTGCGGTGATGGAGGCGGCTGCCAAAGAAGCGGGCCGCAGTTACAAGCGGATGGTTAGCCGCGCCTACCACGATTCGCTTTTTGTGGCGCGCATTGCGCCGGTCGCCATGCTGTTTATTCCGTGCCGTGGCGGCGTGAGTCACCGGCCCGACGAGTATGCGTCGCCAAAGTGGATTGGAGCTGGCGTTCATGTGCTGGCGCGAACCCTGGCTCAGCTGGCAAGCTGAATGGTGCGATTTTGCGACTGAGCCGCGCCGTTGTAAGCTATGCCTCAACCTGTTCGACGACTCGGGCTTCGATGACTACGACTGAGACAAACTACATGGTTCGCTCCTTACTTTGCGCGGTGGGGTTGACGCGATGAATTCTACGCTCGCCTCGTGGAATGCGGCGGACGCGGATGTGGCGCTTGAGGCCATGCTGGCTTGCTGCGGCGCACGGCGCTGGGCCGCGGCCATGGTCGCGCTGCGGCCAATTGGCAGCGTGGCGGAGTTGAGTGAGGCGGCAGATCGAGTTTGGGACGGAATGGAAGAGGCGGATTGGCTGAAGGCGTTCGCCTGTCATCCGCGCATCGGAGAGCGGAAGGCAGCGCGCGCTTCGGACCGATCAGCCGCGTGGTCGAGCCAGGAGCAGTCTTCTGCGAATGAGTCTGCCGAGCGGGTGCTTGACGAATTGGCCGCGGGCAACGCGCTTTACGAGCAACGTTTCGGCTTCACTTATATAATCTGCGCAACGGGAAAAAGCGCCGATGAGATGCTTGCGATTCTCAGGCGCAGGCTGCACGGCGATCGTGACTCCGAGTTGCGCGAGGCCGCGGATCAGCAGCGGCAAATCTTGCAGATACGCCTGGGAAAGTGGCTCGTGGAATGAGTGCCATCACAACACACGTTCTTGACGCAGTGCTGGGAAAGCCTGCAGCGGATGTTGCGGTGCGCCTGGAGAGGCTCGAAGCAGATGCCTGGGTTACGGTTGGCCTGAGCGCGACCGACGCGGATGGCCGCTGCCGCGATCTGGCGCAGGATGCCGATGCGGGGAGTTATCGGCTCACCTTCCATACAGGCGTTTACCTGAAGCGCGTCTCGCGTAGCACGATTTATCCGGAAATTTCCATCACGTTTGTTTGCGACGGCGAGGCGCACTATCACCTGCCGCTTCTGTTGAGTGACAACAGCTATACAACCTATCGAGGCAGCTGACACCATGGCACGACTGGGTGAGAATCGTTACGGAAAATCGAGGGTGCGGCTTTCGCGCATCACGCGGCGCGGGGATCGCCACGAGTTTAACGAGTGGACCGTGCGCGTGTTGCTGCGCGGAGATTTCGAGTCAAGTTTTACCCAGGCGGACAACAGCAAAATTCTTCCCACGGACACGATGAAGAACACGGTTTATTTTGTTGCCCGCAACTCTGAGGCCCCAACCATCGAGGAGTTCGTGGTTGAGCTGGGTAACTATCTGCTCGGTAACAATCCGCAGGTTTCGGGTGTGCGCGTGGAGATTCAAGAGAAGGCGTGGGAGCGGATGGTGGTTGAAGGCAAGCCGGAGGCGACGACCTTTCGGCTCGGCGGAGCGGAGCTGCAAACAGCGGATGCTACGCGCGAGAGAGACGGCGCGTGGTCTGTTGCTTCGGGCGTGGATGGGCTGGTGATCTTGAAGACGACCAAATCAGCCTTCACCGGATACATCAAAGACAAGCTGACCACACTGAAGCCGGCCACTGATCGGATCTTCGGCACCAGTGCAACGGTGAAGTGGGAGTACGCGGTTGCTGCGCCGGATTATGCGGGAGTCCGCGAACGCGTTATTGCGGCATTGCTCAAGGAGTTTGCCGCACATGACAGCATGAGTGTGCAGCACACGCTGTTTGACATGGGGAAGGCCGCGCTGGCAGCAGCGCCGGAGATTGCGCGGATCACGCTTGCGATGCCCAATCTGCATCACCTTCTGGCGGATCTCGGCCCCTTCGGCCTCGACAATCCGAACCATATTTTTGTGCCCATCGACGAGCCGCATGGATACATTGAAGCGACGATCGAGCGGTAAGATCGAAGTAATTGAGCGGACGTCCGGCCTTGCCGGCGTGGACGTTGAAGTTTGACATTTACGGTCGCTCCCGGCTTGTGTTTTTGCATTGTTCTCGCAAAGACATTGAAGGGTGGAGAGCACGGGCGCCGTCCCTACGGGACTCCGCATCAATTGTTGGTTTCCTCACCCCGCGTTGAAACGCGGGACTAACAAACACTGCGCCTACGGCGCGGGCGACGGTGGCACGGAGCGCGGGGCTAACAATCCGCCGCGGCGACCGCCTTCGGCGGGTTCGTCGTCCTGCTGCGAGACGATTGATCGTTTGAGTCCCACCATCCGAAACTTCTGCAGCTTGTCTTCCACACGCAGGTAACCTGAGCGCAGCCTGCCTGAAGTGATGAGGTCAATGAGATGAGTCCCTGATATCCACAGAATCCTTAGATGATCTTTATTTCTTTCCCGTTAATCTACGGTTATTCTGTGGTTTCAATCCACCCAAACGGAACTGAGGCGGGAACCCTTGTTAGCGCAGGTTCCTCTCACCTCACTTTTTGCAACAACCAGAGAGTCTGAAACCTCATTCAGCCAAACGATTTTTTAACATCCTCAATGAATCGATGGGGAAATCCATATTTTCGAGGCCGTTACCTTGAAGCACTCCATGCGTATCGTTTTCTCTCCGCTTCCGCGGCTGCTTGCTGGTTTAGCGGCCGTTGCGCTGTGTTGTTCGTGGGTGTTGGCACAGCAAACGCTTGGCGGCATCACCGGCGAGGTCACAGACCCATCGGGTGGAGTGATTCCCAACGTCATCGTCACGCTCGTGGATGAGCAGACCTCACTGACGCGAACGACCAAAACCAGTGGGGAAGGCAGCTATGTTTTTGTCAACCTGCCCATCGGGGTCTACACCATTACTTACAAAGCTGAGGGCTTCGATGTGCAGAAGACTGCGCACATTGCCGTCCAGGCCGACCGCACGGCCACGGTGAATGCGGCCCTCAAGATTGGCCAGACCACAACCACCGTGAATGTGGAGGCCACGCCGCTGATGAATGCCGTGGACACCACGGTGGGCTACGTCCTGGATAAGACGCAGATTGAAGCGGTGCCGTTGGCGACGGGCAGCTTTACCGGCCTGGCAACGCAATCAACTGGCGTAAGCGCTGAGCTGAGCGGCGGAACAGGTGCGAATTCGGGTCTGGGCAATGCGCCGATCTGGGCCAACGGTCAGCGGGACACTTCCAATAGTTTTCTCTTGAATGGCGTTGACGCCAGCAATCTTTTCAATGGCAAGAGCACCAGCCAGGTGCCCTCGGCGCGCATTATCAACAGCACCGGCGTGCAAACCAGCCCTGGCGGCGGCGGCGGTGTGATCCCGTCGGCAGCGTCGATTTATCTCTCCATCGGCAATGCCATCCCGACCCCGGCGCCGGAGACCCTTTCGGAAGTGCGCGTGAATGCATCCATGTATGACGCCACGCAAGGCTCAACTTCGGGCGCGCACATCGATCTGAGCACCGCCTCCGGCACTAATGATTGGCACGGAACGGCGTACTTCCATCGCGGCACGGATTGGATCAACGCCGCTCCATTTTTCTTCAATCAGGACCCGGATGTGCCGGCCAACGATAAGGTGCCGCAGTTGCATCGCTACATCGCGGGCGGCACGTTTGGCGGTCCCATCATCAAGGACAAGCTCTTCGGATTTATCGCGTATCAGCACCTGCATGTTTCAGACGCGGAGCTGGGCGACTCGTTTTTAGATGTTCCCGTCGGCTTAGGGTCTGACCGTTCCGCCGCAGGTTTGACGAATGTGTCGAACAATTCATTCCCGGGAAATCCCGTGGTCCCTGCCAACATTGACGCAACCGCGCTGGCCCTGTTTAACTCACCGAATCTTCCCGGCCAGCCCTGTTCCATCAATCCCTCAACCGGCGCAAAAGACTGTTATCTCATCCCCGACGATACTCTTTTCCCCGGAACTCCCAGCGCAGCCCATCTTGACAATGCATTCATTCCCGGCACGGGCAGGTTCAAGGCCGACCTGGCCGTTGCGGATGTCGATTACAACCCCACCAAGAAGGACACGCTCAGCCTCAAGTACTTCTACCAGCACGACCCGACGCTGGCGCCGTACTCCTATTCCAGCGTGCCGGGCTTTACTGAACACCTTGACTCAGGCGCGCAGGTCGCTTCCATTTCAAACGCCTATATCGTCAAGTCAAACCTGAGCACTACCCAGACACTGGGCATCATCCGGGAAAAGAACTGGGCAGACAACGATCAGCCCTTTGGCCCCAGCAACATTCCCGGCGGTACCTTGCCACCGGGATCTATCAACGAATTTGGATCGAATTATTTTCCGGGTGTCTCCATCTTTAATCCTCTGGGTATTTATCAGCCTTCTTCGCTCGTTCCGGCCTACCTGAATATCGGTCCCAACGCGGAGAGCCAATCTTCCAACACCGGCGTATTCCAAAACCGCCTGGCTCCCTCGGGCAATGCAATCTGGATTCTCGGCAAGCACACGGTCAGCTTCGGCGCCAGCTATACATACACACAGCTGAACACGATTGACAAGCGCACCGGCACCGGCACGGTTGTCTCGAACGACTTCAGCCAATTCGTGCAAGGGTACGTATCGCCGGGCGGCTCGACCGCCGATTTCTATGTCAGCTCGTTCCTGCAGGGCAACGCCAACCGGTACTATCGCGCCAACCAGCTGGGCACCTATCTGCAGGATAAGTGGCAGATTACTCCAACACTTTCACTCACCGGCGGCGTACGCTATGACTGGGACGGCGGCCTCACAGAGAAGTACGGCCGCATCTTCAACTTCGATTCGAACCCCAACCCTTCCACCGCCATGTGCAGCACCACCGATCCGAATCAGTACTGCTACAACGACACCGGCAATAATGTCGTGGTCGTACGTTCCGGTTTGGTGATCGCCGGCAACAACGCCAACGGCACCAAGGGCGTGAGCAACACTACGCTTACCGGGCGCCAATGGGGCATTGGTCCACGCGTGGGAGCAGCCTGGCAGCCGGCGCTCTTCCATAGCAAAGTTGTGGTCCGCGCCGGCGGCGGACTTTACTACGATCGCGGAGAACTGTTCACCTATTTCTCCCCCGGTTATGCCATCGGAACCGTGACCGGTGGCCCCTTTGGGGTTAACGCGCAACTCCCCTTTGTGAATGTCACTACCTGCCCCTCTTCGACGCTGACCTACTACGAGGGCTATATTCCCACCTGCGGCGGGGGCGGCGGTCCGGATAACGAGGTACCCTCTGAGGGCGATCTTGAGAATCCCTATGGCACTGTGCCAATGACTCCGCCCAGCAACCCCAAGGCCTCCGATCTCTCCAACTATCTTCCTGACGCTTGCAGCATCGCAAATCAAGGGTACGCGGGCGTGCCGAACACCTGCCCGGCCACCGCGACCAATCCGAACGGGGAAATCGTCAATAACGGCCAGCCGGTGTCGCTCGGAGTTTACGACCGCGCCAACAAGCTGCCTTACACCATCAACTACACTCTCGATATTCAATGGCAACCGCGCAGCGATTTAGCCATTGAAGTTGGGTATGTCGGCAATCTGGGCCGTCACCAAGTCATTCCAGTACCCTTCAATCAATCGACGATTGCGTCTCCCAACAATCCCACCCTAGCGGCCAGCCCCTATCAGCAAAATTACAGCTACGGTTACACGGTAGAGGGCGCGACCCTGGCTCCTGGCAGCGGCACCGGGACCAACTATCTGGCTAACTACGAGGGAGGCAACGTTGACCTCCGCGTTCCCTATCTCGGCTACGCGTCTGAATCCATCGACTACAAGGCAGCCGGCGTCGATGCTTATAATGCGCTCCAGGCGCATATTGAGAAGCGCATGAGCCGCGGCATTCAGGTGGGAGCTTCGTACACGTACTCTCACGCCCTCGACGAGCAGAGCGGGCTGGGCCTGTTCTACAACGGTAACAACCCGCTGAATCTGCGCAGCGGCTACGGTTCGTCCGACTTCGACCGCACCCACGTCATCAGCTTCAACTACATCTTCCGGCTTCCCGACTTCGCCACCAAGCACTCGCTTCAAGGTAAGTTCATCGACGGGTGGTCGATGGTGGGCCAAACAGTGTTGCAGAGCGGTCAGCCTTACAGCGTGATCGATTACACCGGCGCGGTGGGCGGCATTTACTATTCAACCGCGGACGGCATCAACAACCCCATCTTGCCGCTGGCGCCTGGATGCACGCCAAAGAATGCGAAGACAGGCGCCTCTGGAGCCTGGACGCCGGCCGGGTCTCAACCGGCGCTCAAGGCAGCCTGCTTCCTGATTCCACTGCTTGCGCCCGGTAGCCTGAACCAGGCCGTTCCGGAGTCGGACAATTTTGAAACCGGCTTCGGCAGTGGCGAGCGCAACATCTTCCGGCAGTCGTTTCAGAAACGCGCCGATGCCTCGCTGGTGAAGATGACGCAGCTCAGCGACCGGTATAGCCTGAAATACACCTTCGACGTTTACAACCTGACTAACACCACGAGCTTCGATATCCCCGGCAACGAGGTGACGGAGAACGAATACTACGACGCGTTTCCGGTCGCGGGAACGACCCCTTTGCCGACGGGTTGCACGGCCAATGGAACCCAGAGCAACTCGAGCTTCTATAACTGCCCCCTGGTGGGCATTGTGACTCACACCATCGGGTCTCCGCGCCAGATTCAAATGTCGCTGCACCTGGACTTCTGACCTGGGCCAATCCACAACGGAAAGAGGCGGCCCTAATAAAGCCGCCTTTTCTTTGCTTGATCACCGCTTTTGTCAGCATGTTGCCTCTTCCGATCGAAGATTCGGCTCGCCGACAGGTCTGTTTTCTCGAAAACATACCTCTTGCGCTGCTGTGAAACCGGGCTGAAAATCGAATACCATGGATCGATGTTCGTGAGGACTCTGGAGGAATGATGAGCGCTGCTGAGACTTTGACCGCTGCCGCTGTCTTGCATTGGATTGATGGGAAACCTGTTGCGGCTACTTCTGGGCGTTCAGGCGCCGTTACCAACCCGGCAACAGGCGAAATCGTCGCAGAGGCGGGCTTCGCCTCCATTGAAGATGTGGACCGCGCGGTTGCGTCAGCAAAAGCGGCATTTCCTGAGTGGCGTTCCACGCCTCTGGCGCGCCGCGCTGAAATCATGTTTCGGCTGCACAGCCTGGTGGCTGAGAACCGCCTCCGCCTGGCGCAATGCGTGAGTCTTGAAAACGGGAAAACCATCGCCGACGCAATGGGCGAGGTTGCTCGGGGCCTCGAGAATCTGGAGTTTGCCTGCGGCGTTCCCAACCTGCTCAAGGGCGGCTATACGGAGCAGGCTAGTCGCGGCGTCGACGTCTACCAGATACGCCAGCCGCTCGGCGTGGTGGCGGGCATTACGCCTTTTAATTTCCCCTTGATGGTGCCTTTGTGGATGGTGCCGAACGCCATCGCCTGCGGCAATACGTTCGTCCTGAAGCCTTCAGAGAAGGATCCCTCCGCGAGCATGTTGCTGGCGGAACTTGCCAGGGAAGCAGGCGTGCCCGAGGGAGTTTTCAACGTGGTGCACGGGGACAAAGTCGCGGTAGAACGGCTGCTCGAACATCCTGACGTGAAGGCCATCAGCTTTGTAGGCTCGACGCCCGTGGCGAGGCACATTTATCAAACGGCTACACGCAACGGAAAGCGCGTGCAGGCCCTGGGCGGAGCCAAGAATCACATGCTGGTGCTTCCGGACGCCGATATCGCCATGGCTGCCGATGCCGCGGTCTCAGCAGGTTATGGCGCGGCAGGCCAGCGCTGCATGGCCATCTCTGTTGTGATTGCCGTGGGGGATGTGGCTGATCCGCTGATCGCGGCGATTCGGGACCGCGTGGCTCGCATCAAGGTCGGTCCGGGATCGGAGCCCTCAAGCGAAATGGGGCCGCTCATCTCTCGCGAGCATCGCGATCGTGTTGCCGGATGCCTTGACACGGCGGTCGCAGAAGGAGCTACGCTGGCTGTCGATGGCAGGTTTGATCCTGCAACGAACAGCAGCGGATTTTTCCTTGGCCCTTCGCTTATCGACAACGCAAAGCCCGGCATGCACTGTTATGACCAGGAAATATTCGGCCCTGTGTTGAGTGTGGTGCGCGTCGGGAGTTATGCCGAGGGTCTGCAACTGATCAATGAAAACCCTTTCGGCAATGGCACGGCTATCTTCACGCAAAATGGAGGCGCGGCGCGCCAGTTTCAATTCGATGTCGAGATCGGCATGGTGGGCATCAATGTACCCATTCCCGTTCCGGTTTCCTACTACAGCTTCGGCGGATGGAAGTCTTCGCTGTTTGGCGACCTGCATATGTACGGTCCGGAGGGCGTGCAGTTCTATACCCGCTCCAAAGTGGTCACCAGTCGCTGGCCCGATCCCGGCGCAAGCAAGGTTGACCTGGGCTTCCCGCAAGTGCGTTAATGCGTAGATATGTTTTTGGAGCGGAGCAATGAGCGAAAATCCCGAAGCGAGTTTAACGTCGGAAGAGATTGCCGCAATCACGCGCCAAACCAACTATGGCACCTGGCGCTTCCAGAAAACATGGAAGCCGCTGCACATTGCCGACGCTGAGGGTTGCTGGTTCATCGATGGAGCCGGCAAGCGCTATCTCGACTTCAGTTCGCAGTTGATGTGCGTAAACCTGGGCCACAAGAATCCCCGCGTGGTCGAGGCTATTGCCGAACAGGCCCGCGAACTGGCCTATGTTGCGCCGGGCTATGCGACCGCTGCCCGCGCGCGGCTGAGCACAAAGCTGTTGGAAGTTCTGCCGGAGGGGCTGAACAAATTCTTCTTTGCTACCAGCGGGACCGAGGCCAACGAGGCAGCTTTCAAGATTGCGCGCATGTTCACCGGCAAGAACAAGATCATCTCGCGCTATCGCTCTTATCACGGTTCCACCAATGGGTCGATCGCAGCTACGGGCGATCCGCGGCGCTGGGCCATGGAGCCGGCCGGAAAGGGCTCTGGCTTTGTGTTTGCGCCGGAAACGAATTGTTACGACTGTCCCATTAAACATACTTATCCCGGATGTAACATCGCCTGCGCCGATTACATCGAGCACATGATCCGCAACGAGAGCGACGTCGCGGCCGTTGTGATGGAGCCGGTGGTCGGTACCAACGGAGTGCTGGTTCCTCCGCCGGAATACTTTCCGCGGCTGCGCGAGATATGCGACAGGCATGGAGTGCTTTTGATTGCCGACGAGGTTATGACAGGGTGGGGCCGGACCGGAAAGTGGTTTGCGGTGGACCACTGGAACGTGAAGCCCGATATCCTGGTAACGGCCAAGGGAATTACATCGGCCTATATTCCTCTCGGTCTTTGTGCCACGACAACGAAAATCGAGGAATATTTTGAGGATCACTACTTTTCTCACGGGCACACGTATGAAGCGCATCCCATCACGCTCGGTCCGGCTG
>JBEKEQ010000125.1:0-12049 GCA_050013735.1 Occallatibacter sp. | reverse complement strand
CTCCGATGAAGGACGAGATATTGTCGACGGCGGGGTCCTGGAGGAGGACGTCGACCAGTTGCTGCTGGCGCAGGGCCATGCTGGTGAAGCTGACGGCCTGGGGCGCTTCACTGATGCCGAGGATGACGCCTGTATCCTGCACCGGGAAGAAGCCCTTGGGCACGATGAGGAACAACACGACCGTGGCGACAAAGGTGGAGATAGTCACCATGAGGGTGATGAAGCGGTGTTCGAGCACCACGCGCAGGGTGCGTCCGTACCAGGCGATGATGGCGTTGAAGACATTCTCGGACCAGTGGTAGAAGCGGGTCTGGGTGGCGTGCTTCTTGTCTTTGAGGATGCGCGAGCACATCATGGGGGTAAGGGTGAGGGAAACAAACGCCGAAACCAGGATGGTGACAGCAAGGGTGACGGCGAACTCGCGGAACAGCTTGCCGACCACGTCGCTCATGAACAGCAAGGGGATGAGGACGGCGATGAGGGAGACGGTGAGCGACATGATGGTGAAGCCGATCTGCTCACTGCCTTTGAGGGCGGCGCGCATGGGGCTGTCGCCTTCTTCCAGGAAGCGGGAGATGTTCTCAATCATGACGATGGCGTCGTCGACCACGAAGCCGGTGGAGATGGTGAGCGCCATGAGGGTGAGGTTGTTGAGCGAGTAGCCCAGCAGGTACATGACGCCGAAAGTGCCCACAATGGAGAGCGGCACGGCGACCGAGGGGATGATGGTGGCGGCCAGGTTGCGCAGGAAGAGGAAGATGACCATCACCACCAGGGCGACGGTGAGCATGAGCTCGTATTCCACGTCCCTGACCGAGGCGCGGATGGTGTTGGTGCGATCGGTAAGCACCCTCACCTGCACAGTGGCCGGCAGGCTTGCCTTCAGTTGCGGCAACAGCTTCTTTATGCGGTCCACAACGGCGATGATGTTTGCGCCCGGCTGGCGCTGGATGTTGACGATCACCGCGGGCTGGCGGTCCATCCAGGCGGCCTGCTGCGAGTTCTCCGCGGCGTCTACGATGGTGGCCACGTCAGAGGCGCGCACCGCGGCCCCGTTGCGATACGCGACGATGACCGGCTTGTAGTCGTCGCTGGAAACTAGCTGATCGTTGGCGCCGATGGTGTACGACTGGCGCGAACCGTTGAGCGTGCCTTTGGCCTGGTCCACGTTGGCCGCGGCGAGCGCGGTGCGCAGATCTTCCAAACTGAGGTTATAAGCGGCAAGCTGAGCCGGATTGGCCTGGATGCGCACAGAAGGCTTTTGTCCGCCTGCAATCGATACCAGCCCCACGCCGGTGACCTGGGAGATCTTCTGCGCCATATTGGTGTCGGCAGCGTCTTCAATCTTGTCCAGCGGCAGCGAATCCGATGTGAGCGCCAGCGTCATGACCGGCGCGTCGGCGGGATTGACCTTGCTGTAGATGGGCGGATTGGGCAGATCCGGGGGCAGAAAGCTGTTGGCCGCGTTGATGGATGCCTGAACATCCTGCTCGGCCACGTCGATGTTTTCGTCGAGGTTGAACTCGAGAGTGACTACCGAACCGCCGCCGGAGCTGACTGAAGTCATCTGCTTCAGTCCCGGCATCTGGCCGAACTGCCGCTCAAGTGGAGCGGTGACCGAGGAGGCCATGACTTCAGGTCCGCCGCCAGGGTAAAACGTGAGCACCTGGATGATGGGATAGTCGACTTCAGGAAGCGCGGAAACCGGCAACTGCTGGTAACCCACAAAACCTGCCAGCAAAATGGCCGCCATCAGCAGCGAGGTGGCTACCGGGCGCAGAATAAACGGCCGGGAAGGACTAAGGCTCACTGCTGCTCCTTCTTCGTTTTGCCGCTTCCCTGATTGCCGGATTGTGCCGCCGGCGCGAAGGGACTGACCGACTGGCTCTGCCCTGCTGGGCCGGACCGAGCCGTGCTCACTGTCACGATCTGTCCGGAACTAAGCCGGTCTGCGCCGTCGATGACCACGTACTCTCCGGATTTCAAGCCGCCGTCCAGGATGGTCACCTGTCCCTCGGCGAGAGCCACCTTCACGGGCTGAATCCTGGCGGTCGCCGTTCCCTTTGTGTCCTTGGCGATGGTCCAGACAAACGGTCCTTGCAGGCCGCTCTGGATGGCGGCCGACGGCACCACCAGGGCATTGGGCCGGTCTTCCAGCACCAGGTGAATATTGACGAACTGGTTAGGAAAGAGCGACTCATCTTTGTTGTCGAAGACGGCCTTCAGCTTGTCGGTTCCAGTGGTGGTGTCGATCTGATTGTCGGCGGTGAGCAACTGGCCAACCGCCAGCTTCTGCACGTCGCCGCGATCGTAGGCATCCACGAGCAGGCGCCGCTCCGCAGCCAGTTTGTGCAGCACCTGGGGGAGCTCATTCTCAGGCAAGGTGAAGTAGACGGCGATGGGCTCAAACTGGTTGATCACCACCAGGTTGGTGGTGTTGGCGGTAATGATGTTGCCGGGGTCCACCAGGCGCAGGCCGATGCGGCCGTTGATGGGCGATTGAATGCTGCACCAATCGAGCTGCAATTGGGCGGTCTCGATGGCCGCTTTATCCGCCTCGATCGCGCCCAGGTACTGGCCCTGCGTAGCTTCGTCGGCGTCCAAAGTCTCTTTGGAGGTGACGCCGGCGTCGTAGAGCGCCTTGTAGCGGGCAAACTCCACCTGGGCATCCTTCAGCAACGCCTGGTCGTGCGCCAGCGTGCCTTTGGCCTGGTCGAGGGCTGCCTTGTAGGGCTTGGGGTCGATGACCATAATGGTCTGGCCCTGCTTCACCTGCTGACCCTCAGTGAACTTGACCGGCAGCAATTCGCCGCTGACCCGCGCCTTTACCGTGACGCTCATATAGGGAGTCACAGTGCCCAGAGCTGTAACGAAGATGGGCATGGGTTTCTGTTCTGCGGCGGCCACCTGCACCGGGACCGGGCGGCTCATCAAAGCCGCAGCCTGGATGGCGCTGTTGGCTGCGCTCTGTTTCTGATTCTGGTAAATCTTCCAGACAACAAAACTCAAACCGCCCACCAGCACCAGGTAAACCACTACTCGAACCCAGAAACCCTTGCGGGTGTGCGGCCGTTCAATAGCATTGGTTGGGGGCAGATGGGATTCCGTAGTGCTTTCCAAGGGCATAAGGCCGATTCCAGTCGTTTTTCAAGGTTTGCAATGCCCACGCAGGGGCGTCAAAAAGGTCCTGCAGGACAGAAAGTAAGATTTCCGTATACGTTTCCTTGGACGCTTTAGTCTCATGGTTAGTTTCGTTCGCGCCAGTCTTCAACAGAGCGAAGTTTCATCAAGCAGGATGCGGAAATTGTAAGCGAAGCGGGCAATGCAAGCACAATGGCGATTCGTAACCACTGCGGTTTTCCCTCAAGCTGGTACAGGCCGGAGAGACGCCGTTCGGACCGGTCAAACTGCATCTTTTTCGCTGTTCAGGGCGTCTAAAACGTGTCTGACCTGCCCGTCCTGTTCACGGTGCGCCCATAGGGCCGCGACTTCAACTACCATTGAAGTTACGACCTCATATCGGATTGGGCTTCAGCCGTATTGACTTCCGTCCCGTGAATTCGATAAGCCGTTCTGAGACAAGGCCCGGTGCTCGCGCGGGCCGGTTGCAGATCGGCAAGCCAAATGTATGGGCGTGGGCAACTCCGTTAGGAGCGCCCCGACCCAGGAGCGAGTACCTGTCTTATGATGTGGATTGTCCGGCTTGCGTTGCGGCGGCCTTACACCTTTGCCGTCTTCGCGTTTTTGATTTTGATTCTCGGCGCCTTCAGCATTCTATCGATGCCGACGGACATCTTTCCCAACATCGACATTCCTGTTGTGACGGTGGTGTGGCAGTACACCGGCCTTTCCGCCGATCAAATGGCCAACCGCATCATCGTAAACAGCGAGCGAAGCGTGACCACCACGGTCAGCGATATCGAGCACATTGAGTCGCAGTCGCTGGCCGGCATCGGGGTCATCAAGATCTTCTTCCACCCGCAAGTGAATATCGGCAGCGCGGTGTCGGAAGTGACGGCGGTTTCTCAGGCTCAATTGCGCATGCTGCCGCCCGGCACTGTGCCGCCGTTTGTCATCCAGTACAACGCTTCCAGCGTACCTGTGCTGCAGCTGGGGCTCTCCGGCGAGGGGCTGAACGAGCAGCAGTTGAACGACCTGGGCCAGAACTTTATCCGCACCCAGCTGGCCACCATTGAAGGAGCGCAAACGCCGTTCCCCTACGGCGGCAAGCAGCGCCAGGTGCAGGTGGATATTAACCTGCCCGCGCTGCAGGCCAAGGGGCTTTCGCCGGCCGATGTGGTGAACGCCGTCTCCGCGCAAAATCTCATTGTTCCTTCCGGGACCATGAAGATCGACCGCTTTGAGTACGCCATCGAAACCAACTCCGCGCCGTCGGTGGTCAAAGATCTGAACGACCTGCCCATAAAAGCTGCGAACGGAGCGGTCATTTACGTCCGCGATGTGGCCCACGTGCGCGACGGTTATCCGCCGCAAACCAACATCGTGCGCGTCAACGGCAGGCGCGGCGTGCTGATGAATGTGCTCAAAACCGGCTCGGCCTCCACGTTGGACATCATCAAAGGGGTGTACGAAAAGCTCGACAGCATCAAGGGCCAGCTACCGCCGCAATTGAAGATCAGCGCCCTCTCAGACCAGTCGATTTTTGTGCGCGGCGCCATTAACGGCGTGATCCGCGAGGGTATTATTGCCGCCTGCCTCACCGCCATCATGATCCTGGTGTTTCTGGGCAGTTGGCGCTCGACGTTGATCATCGCGGTCTCCATTCCGCTTTCGATTCTGTGCTCGATCATGATGCTCTACATACTGCACGAGACCATCAACATCATGACCCTGGGCGGGCTGGCGCTGGCCGTGGGCATCCTGGTGGACGACGCGACGGTGGAGATAGAAAACATTAATCGCAACCTTGAATCGGGCAAGGAGATCGAGCAGGCCATTCTGGACGGCGCGGCGCAGATTGCCACCCCGGCCCTGGTGTCAACCATCGCCATCTGCATCGTGTTCGTGCCCATGTTCTTCCTAAGCGGCGTGGCGCGCTACCTGTTTGTGCCGCTTGCCGAAGCGGTGTGCTTTGCCATGCTGGCCAGCTACCTGCTGTCGCGCACAGTGGTGCCCACAATGGCCAGGTATCTGCTCCATGAGCACGATGACGCGCAGGCCATGAAGAAGGCCGTCAGCCGCAATCCCCTGGTGCGGTTTCAACTGGCGTTCGAGTCGCGCTTTGAGAAAATGCGCCACGGCTACCTGCGGCTGCTCACGATGTGCGTGGATTACCCCGTGGTCTTTCTGATCCTGTTTGCGGTCTTTGCCGTGGCGTCGGTGGTGATCCTCACGCCTGCGCTGGGGCAGGATTTCTTTCCCTCAGTGGATTCCGGCCAGTTCAAGATTCACGTGCGCGCCCGCACCGGCACTCGCATTGAGGAAACAGCGCTGCTGTGCGACCACATCGACGACACGATCCGGGAGCAGATTCCCTCGAGCGAGGTGGTTTCCATTGTCGATAACATTGGGCTACCTTATTCGGGATTAAATCTCTCCTATTCCACTTCGGCGCCCGTCGGACCGGCAGACGCCGATATCCAGGTGCAGCTGACCGAGAAACACCACCCGACAAATGCTTATGTCGAGCGGCTGCGCGGCGTGCTCAACCGCCAGTATCCCGGCGTGACGTTTTATGTGCTGCCGGTAGACATTGTCACGCAGATTCTCAACTTCGGCCTCTCGGCGCCCATCGATATTCAGATCGTCGGCCCTGACCTTTACGGCAATCGAGCGCTTGCCGAGCGGATGCTCGACCAGGTCCGCTATGTTCCCGGCGCAGCCGACGCGCGCATTCAACAGCCTTTCGACCTTCCGAATATGACGGTGAATGTGGATCGCACGCGCGCCCAGGCCATCGGGCTGACGCAGCAAAATGTGGCGCAGAGCCTGTTGGTGGCGCTGAGCGGCAGCTTCCAGACCGCACCGAGCTTCTATCTCGATCCCAAGAGCGGGGTCACCTACAACGTGGCAGTCCAGAGTCCGCAATATGGGCTCGATTCAGTGGCCGCGCTTCAGAGCCTGCCCGTCACCGGGGCCGCATCGGCACGGCCAGCCTCCAATGCCGGCGCGCCTTCCAGCGCGGCGCCGGGAGCTCCGGCGCCGGTCAATGTTCTCGGCAACCTGGCCTCCATTGCGCCTGGAGAGGAGCTGGGCACGGTGAGCCATTATGACGTTCAGCCTGTCCTCGACATCTACACCAACGTGGATGGAACCGACCTGGGCAGCGTGACGCGCAAGATGGAGAAGATCATTGCCGATCACAAGAGCGAGTTGCCGCGCGGCTCGCACTTTACCCTGCGCGGCCAAAGCGAAACCATGTACAAGTCCTACATCGGCCTGCTGGCAGGGCTGGCGTTTTCCATTCTGCTCGTCTACCTGCTCATTGTGGTCAACTTCCAGTCGTGGCTCGACCCATTCCTCATCATCTCCGCACTGCCCGCGGCGCTGGCTGGTATTGCCTGGTTCCTCTTTCTTACCGGAACGCGGCTCAGCGTGCCCGCGCTCACCGGCGCCATTATGTGCATGGGCGTGGCCACTTCAAACTCCATCCTGGTGGTGACTTTTGCCCGCGAGCAGCTGGAAATTCTGGTGGGCGATGCGCGCAAAGCCGCGCTGAACGCCGGTTTTGTCCGCCTGCGCCCGGTGGTGATGACCGCGCTGGCCATGATCATCGGAATGATCCCCATGGCGCTGGGCCTGGGCGACGGCGGCGAGCAGAACGCGCCGCTGGGCCGCGCCGTGATTGGCGGGCTGCTGCTGGCCACCGTGGCCACGCTGTTCTTTGTTCCCGCATTTTTCTCTCTTGTCCACGGCTGGCTTGAACGCCGCCGCAGGGCTGCCCAGGGCTCTGCGCGACAGGGGACTATCGACGATTTTGACGGACTTACGGAGTAACCCGCTTATGCCCAACGAATCCAACACCAACCCGCAACCGGCTTCCCATGCCGATCACGATCACGGAACCGCGCCCGAGCAGAAACCGATTTCGCCGCGATTGGCGCTGGTGGGAGTAGCCGTGCTTCTTATCGTGGCGATACTGCTTGCGGGCATTGGCCTCCTGGGCCGCTATCATTCGGCCCAGGCGCTGGCCGCGAGCACCACGTCGCTGGCCGCCCCCACTGTGATTGCAGTAACCCCCAAGCAGGGCGCGCCCATCGATAGTTTTGTACTCCCCGGCAACGTCACCGCGTGGACAGACTCGCCCATTTACGCGCGCACTTCCGGCTACCTGACACGTTGGTACTTCGACATCGGCGCCAAGGTCAGCAAGGGTGCGCTGCTGGCCGAGATCTCAACTCCCGAACTGGATCAGCAACTGTCTCAAGCGAAGAGCGATTTGGTGACTGCTGAAGCAACTGCCAACAACGCACGCATCCAGGCCGACCGCTACACCGGCCTGGTGAAGTCCGACGCGGTATCGCGCCAGGATACAGACACATTCGTCAACCAGGCTGCCGGCACCGCGGCGGCTGTCAAATCGGCACAGGCCAACGTGCAGCGGCTCACCGAACTGCAATCGTTTGAGAAAGTCTATGCGCCGTTTGACGGAGTCATCACCGCGCGCAACACCGATACCGGCCAGTTGATCAACTCAGGCGCGGCCAACGAGCTGTTTCACATGCAGGCCATTCACATCCTGCGCGTCTACGCCAATTTGCCGCAAATCTATTCGCAGTCGGCAAAGCGCGGCGCCAAAATCGATTTGACCTTTCCGGAGCACCCAGGGAAGACTTTCCAGGGAATCCTGACGCGAACCGCCGACGCCATCGATCCTGTGAGCCGCACCTTGCTGGTGGAAATCGACGTGGATAACCGCGCCGGCCAATTGCTGCCCGGCTCCCTGGCCCAGGTTCACTTCAAGACTCCGGCCGCCACTCCCGCATTCATTGTGCCCGCCGCGGCGCTCATCTTCCGCAGGGAAGGACTGCGCGTAGGCACCGTCAACGGAGGCGTTGCGCACCTCGTACCGGTGGTCATTGGCGAAGACGATGGGGCAAACGTGCAGATTGTTTCCGGACTCAGCTCCGGCGACCATGTCATTCAAGATCCACCCGACTCGCTCATCGAGGGCGAGAAGGTTCGCGTGCTGAGTCCCGGCAGCCACGCCGATGCGGGAGGCAAGTAGCGATGCGGGTGATTCCGCTCAAATTCGCTGGCCGGCGCGACTTCCGCAGGGCCGCATGCGCGGTTTTGCTGGCCGTGGTGCTGCTCACCGGCTGCAAGCCCGTCGGGCCCAACTACAATCGCCCCGGTTACGATGCCCCCGCAGTCTATAAGGAGACTGGCGCATCGACGGTCGTGGCGCCGCCACCCAATCCTGCCGGGGGCGGCTGGAAAACCGCTGCGCCGTCAGACGGAATGTTGCGCGGCAAGTGGTGGGAGATCTACCGGGATCCGCAATTGAACCGGCTGGAAGAGCGGATCAGTCCTGATGGCCAGCCCAACAACCAAAGCCTGCGCCAGGCACTTGAAACCTATCTGGCCGCGCGCGACCAGGTCGCCGTAGCGCGGTCGGCTTTTTATCCCACGCTCTCCGCCGGGCCTTCCGTCTCACGCAACAGGGTGTCAACGAACGAGCCGCTGTTCAACAAGACGGCGAACCCCAATTACAACGACTTCGAAGTGTCAGGCCAGGCCAGCTGGGAGCCGGACTTCTGGGGCCGCATCCGCCGCACGGTGGCAGCTGCCCGCGAAACCGCGCAAGCCAGCGCAGCGGACATGGCCGGTGTGGACCTCAGCCTGCATGCCGAAATGGCCGCCGATTACTTTGAACTGCGCGGCCTCGACGCCCAGGCGAAGCTCTTGCAAGTCACAGTCAGCGATTTGGAAAAGCAACTCGACCTGACGCAGCGCCGTCTTGCCGGCGGCATCGGGACAGACGCCGATGTGGCCCAGGCCAAAACTCAGCTCGAAACCGTGCGCGCTCAACTCATCGATGTGGGCGTGGCGCGCGCCCAGTATGAACACGCCATCGGCACCATTGCCAACGCGAAGCTGAGCGAATTTACCATTCCGCCGTCACCGCTCGACCTGGCGCTGCCCAGTGTACCCCTCGGCGTTCCCTCGCAACTGCTGGAGCGGCGGCCCGACATTGCCGGCGCCGAGCGCCGCGCCGCCGCCGCCAATGAGCAGATCGGCATTGCCATCAGTGCTTTTTATCCCACCATCACGCTGGGAGGCACGGGCGGATTTCAAAGCACCAACCTCGGCACGTTGATTCAGGGGCCGAGCGCGCTTTGGTCGCTGGGAGGACAGGCAACGGAGCTGCTCTTTGACGCCGGCCAGCGGCACGCGCTTACCGATCAAGCCCGCCACACCTACGAAGCTCAGGCCGCCGGTTACAGAAACACGATATTCCAGGCCTTCAACGATGTGGAAGACCAGCTTTCCGGCCTCAGGATTCTCGAGCAGGAGTCGGGTGTGGAGCAGAATGCAGTCGCCGCTGCGCAGCACTCCTTCGACATCTCGAATCAGCGTTACAAGGGCGGCGTCACCAGCTATCTTGAGGTTCTCACCGCCGAGGCCACGCTCCTCCAGAATCAGCGCACGGCTATCGATATTCAGACTCGCCAATTCGCCGCCAGCGTGGGCCTGGTCCGCTCTCTCGGCGGGGGCTGGGATGTGAGCCAGTTGCCGAAGTGAGAGAGGCAGGGAACAGGGAACTAGTCCCTGGCCCCAAAGTCCCTGACCGAATCCATCGAGTGTAATCTGGTCGCGGAGGCATCCCCATGAAACGAGCTACGGCACGAGCTTTCACGTCGGGCGCATGGCTGATTTTCGCGTTGCTGTTTGCCGGTTTAGCTGCAAATGCGCAAACGGGAAACGATGAGGCGGCCATTCGCGCCGTGCTTGTCGCGCAAACCGCAGCCTGGAACCGCGCCGACATTCCCGCCTTCATGCAGGCCTACGAAAACTCTCCCGAAACCACCTTCATCGGCAGCGCAATTCGCAAAGGCTACGGGCCCATCCTCGAGCGCTACACAAAGGCTTACTCCTCTCCGGCCCAAATGGGCACGCTCACATTCAACAATCTTGAAGTGCGCCTCCTGCCCAGTTCCTGTGGCAGCGTCGAGTTCGCCGTGGTCACGGGCAGTTTTCACCTCGAACGCACGGCCAAAGGCGAGGCCAAAAAGGACGATGGAAACTTCTCTCTCGTCTGGCGCAAAGGTCCGCAAGGGTGGAAGATCGTCCTTGACCACACCAGTTAGCGTCATGACCCTGAAGGTTGCATCGAAACTGATTTGTCGTCCTGAGCGAAGCGCACCTTGGCGGAGCCGAAGGACCTGCATTTTATAAAGCTTCTTGCACCAGACCGCGCCACTCAATACTCAATAAATCTCAGAGACGCCAATTTAGTCCAATCGGAAGCGACTCGTCGCGGACGCACGCCGCCGTTGCGTCTGCCGCGCCCGCTGTTCCCTGCCACGAAACCGGCGTGTACACTGATCACGCCATGAGTTGCCTATTTTGCAAGATCGTTGATGGAAGCATTCCCTCCACCGCCGTTTATCAAGACGAGCTTTGCTACGCCTTTGCCGACATTCATCCGCAGGCCCCGACGCACGTGCTGGTGGTGCCACGCAAGCACATTACATCTCTTGCCGATGCCAATGAGGGCGAGCAAGCGCTGCTCGGTCACCTGCTGCGCGCAGCGGCTGAGATCGCACGAACCAAGGGATTGTCAAAGGGATACCGCGTGGCGGCCAATATCGGCGAGGATGGCGGCCAGACAGTCGACCATCTCCACTTCCATCTGCTCGGCGGCAGGCAACTCACCTGGCCGCCCGGATGAAAAAGCAGGGAACAGGGAATAAGGAACAGGGAAGCAGCGGTCAGCACTCGAGCTAACTCCTGAACCCTAACCCCTACATCGGCTGCTGGTAAGAGTCTTCTTCCTCTTCCAGCCCGTAGCGCCGCAGCAAATTCGGCAGGCTCTGCGAGAATGCCGAGCGCGGCATCACCGTGTCGCAGCCGGCCTCAACCGCTTTCAGCTTCAGGTCGCCCTGCAGGTGATTGAGAAAGCCCACGATCGATGTAGCCTTCTTCAGTTTGGCCTTGAACTTCGGAATCAGGGTCATTGGCTTGGCGTTCAGGTTGTTCAGGTCGAAAACCAGAAGCGCCGGGCGATCTGCGTCCGGCAGATCGGTGATCTTGGCCACGGCGTCTTTGTCGCCCTTCACGAATTCCACTTTCACGCCCAGTTTCCGGCTCGTCTCCTGAATCTTGGCCTGGAAAAAAAGATCGTCAATAAAGCAGAAGATCCGTGTCGGCGCGTCTTCGCGAATGGGAACTGCCGGTTGTGGCTCGTAAACATCCTGATAATGGCTGTTATGCCCGTTGGCCATCATCTGGATCGTCGAGGGCGGGCCGTCGGCAATATTTCCGTTTACCGCGCGGTAGCTGTGGTCCATGGGACCTACAAACTCACGCGGCCCCTTTTGTTTGCCCTTCCGCTTGCCCTGCGACGGTGCAGAGAAGCTATTGCCGGGTTGCGCGGGCGTGGCCGATCCCTTTTGGAAAAATTTCTTCTTCTTCCGTCCCTGGCCCTGGTGCGCTGCATGGCCCTGACGAGCGGGTGGGCCGGGCGCAGCGGGCCTGGGTTGCGGCGGAGCCTGCATTGCAGGCTGCGCCTGCGGAGGCTGGCCCTGGGCCTGGGGCTGTTGACCCTGTGCTCCGTTTAACTGGCTTGATTTGTTCTTGCGGCGGCGCCTGCGGCGCCGATGCCCTTGCGACTGCCCCTGGCCGTTGGCCGGAGCCGACCCCAACTCAGGCTGGGGCTGCGTCGATTCTGTCGTCATGCTTGTACTTCCTGGCACGTTGCTTTTAGGTGCATCGCGCTCTTAGGTTCAGTCGTCTTCTCGCCCAATCATGAAGATTGGTTCTGAGAATTCCATTTGCCTGCCGCCTGTCCAGCAGTGGACGGGGAACTTTGCGGCCGGTGGAACAGTCGTTTGAGGACATCTGCCAAATCGCCCCGGAGTCCTGC
>JBEKEQ010000124.1:0-12407 GCA_050013735.1 Occallatibacter sp. | reverse complement strand
GCCCAACTCGTCGCCGTCACCGTCGCTGCCACCGCATGCTCACTCTTCGTTCCCGCCAGTTCTTCGGGCGCACTGCGCAGTTCGGGCGGCGCTTCGCTCTCAACGCTCGGCTGCTGCAACTCCAGCCAAAGAAATGAATAGGGCGCCAACGTGAGTAAGTACGGCTCCTTTGTAATGCGGGGGAACAAAACATAACCAAGCATCTCCACCGCCTCGAAGCCCGCGTAGTTCGCAAGATCCAGCGTCACCGACTGCGCAAATCGGCTTAAGTTGGCCACGCACAGCACCGTCTCGCGAAATCCGTCACCCTGGTCCAGCTCCCGCAAATAGGCCAGGATCTTCCGGTTCGTCGGGTTCAGAAATGTGAGTGTGCCCCGTCCCAAAACCTGAAAGAGCTTGCGCAGCGCGATCATGTTGCGAGTCCACTGCAGCAAGCTCGACTGATCGCTCATCTGCGCTTCCACGTTGATCGCCTGGTAGCCGTAAATCGGATCCATCACCACCGGAAGATAAAGCCGTGCCGGATCGCACTTCGAAAAGCCCGCGTTGCGATCCGATGTCCACTGCATCGGCGTGCGCACGCCGTTTCGGTCGCCCAGGTAAATGTTGTCGCCCAACCCGATCTCGTCGCCATAGTACAAAATGGGCGTCCCCGGAAAACTCAACAGCAGCGAGTTCAATAACTCAATGCGTCGCCGATTGTTATCCACCAGCGGCGCCAAGCGCCGGCGAATTCCAACGTTGACCCGCATGCGCGGATCGGCCGAGTACGCAAAGTACATATAGTCGCGCTCGTCGTCGGTCACCATTTCCAGCGTCAATTCATCGTGATTGCGCAAAAAAAGACCCCATTGGCACGTGTCCGGAATAGGCGGCGTCTGCGCCATGATGTCTGTAATCGGCAGTCTGTCTTCCTGTCGAAGCGCCATATAAATCCGCGGCATCAACGGAAAATGAAACGCCATGTGGCACTCATCGCCGTCGCCAAAGTAAGGGCGCACATCCGCGGGCCATTGGTTGGCCTCAGCCAGAATCAACCGGTTCGCATAGTCCGCGTCGATGGCCGCGCGCAACACCCTCACAATCGCATGCGTCTCCGGCAGGTTCTCGCAGAGCGTGCCCTCGCGCTCGCAAAGATACGGAATTGCGTCGATGCGAAGCCCGTCAACCCCCATATCGAGCCAAAAGCGCATCGCCTTCAGCACTTCCTCAACCACCAAAGGGTTGTCGTAGTTCAAATCAGGCTGATGCGAAAAAAAGCGGTGCCAGTAGTACGCTCTCGCTGTCTCGTCCCAGGTCCAATTTGATTTCTCCGTATCGGTGAAGATAATGCGCGCATCCTTGTACCGTTGGTCGCTGTCTGACCACACATACATTTCACGCTGCGGCGAGCCGGAAGGTGCCAACCGCGCAGCCTTGAACCACGGGTGCTGGTCGCTCGTGTGGTTCACCACCAGCTCAATCATCACCTGCATATTGCGCTGATGCGCCGCTTCGAGGAACGTCTTGAAGTCATTCAACGTTCCGTAGGGGGGGTTCACGCCAACGTAATTGGAAATGTCATAGCCATCGTCTCGCAGCGGAGAAGGGAAGAACGGAAGAAGCCAGATGCAGGTAACGCCCAGGTCCTGCAAATAATCGAGTCTTGTCAGCAGCCCCGGAAAGTCCCCGATCCCATCCCCGTTCGAATCGGCAAATGCGCGCACGTGGACTTCGTAAATGACCGCGTCTTTGTACCACAGGGGATCCGTAGCGCTTGCAATCTTTTTCACTTGTGTGCTCTCCCTGACGCTCCTGTGCGCGCTCGGTTCTGTGTACAAATTCATTGCAGTCGTCTTACGCGGAAGATGTGTGCTGGATGAACGCCGGCCTGCAGCGCAACATAATTGCGGTCCTTCCACGTGTACGACGCGCCGTTGAGAAGGTCCTCAACCACAAAGCTTTCGTCGACCCCGATCCCGATCTTGTCGAGGTCAAGATTTGTCCATCCAATCTGCTCGCCAAACGAATCGAGATTCACCACGACAAGCACGGTGTTCTCGAAACCAGGAGTCGACTTCGAGTAGCAGATCAATTGAGGGTTGTCGATTGAGTGAAAGTGCAGAGAATCATTCGAATGCAATGCCGGATTCGTGTGCCGGATCCTGTTGAGCGCCGCAATCAGCGGAACCAGCGAACCCGCCGCATTCCGGTCGCGCTGCCGTATCTGGTATTTCTCGCTATCCAGATATTCTTCCGATTCGCTCTTGCCTTCCGGCGGCCTGGCAGAAGCATTTTCCCCCAGTTCATAGGCAGGCCCGTAAATTCCGTAGCTTGAGCTCAGCGTCGCGGCAAGAATCAACCGGTGCATGAACGCCGCCCGCCCGCCCTCCTGCAGAGTTTTGTGCAAAATGTCCGGCGTGTTCGGCCAAAAGTTCGGCTGAAAAAACTCGCTGATCGGCGGCCGCGTCAGCTCTTCCAAATAACTCTGCAATTCGACCTTGTTGTTGCGCCAGGTAAAGTACGTGTACGACTGCGTGAATCCGCGCTTCGCCAATCCATACATCACATGCGGCCGCGCAAACGCCTCGGCCAGAAAAATCGCGTCGGGATACTCGCTCTTCAACGCGCCCAGGCACCAATCCCAAAAAGGAAACGCTTTGGTGTGCGGATTGTCCACGCGGAACACCCGCACGCCGTGTTCCATCCAGAACTCGAAAACGGAATAAAGCTCATCCCACAACCCGCGCCAATCGCGCGATTCAAAATTCAGCGGGTAAATGTCCTGATACTTCTTCGGCGGATTCTCCGCGTATTGGATGGACCCATCGGGCCGGATCACAAACCAATCTGGATGTTCTGTTACCCACGGATGATCGGGCGAGCACTGAAATGCAATGTCCAGTGCAACCTCGATGCCGTGTGATCGGGCGGAATTTATCAGGCGATCGAAATCCGCAAAGGTCCCAAGCTGCGGATGAATGGATTTGTGGCCGCCGCAATCGCCTGCCGCCTCAGCCCCAAGCGGCGCGCATGCCATGGCTGCCCTGTCGCCGATGGCCCACGGACTTCCGGGAGCATCGGGCGTGGCGATCGTCGAGTTGTTTGGCCCCTTCCTGAAGGCGCGGCCGATAGGATGAATCGGCGGCATGTACACGATATCGAAACCCATCTCTGCAATCTCGGGCAATTGCCTTTCCACGTCGTTCAATGTTCCGTGTTGGCCGGGAATCGGCGATGAGGACCGCGGAAAGATCTCATACCACGACGAAAACCGCGCTCGCTCGCGGTCGACCCACACCTTCAATTCAGGTTCGAACTGTGTGGCATGAGTCAGATCCGGATAACGCGCCATCAAGACCGGTAATTCTTCATTGAACGGCTCGCCGTAAATCTCACGCTGCTCCACGGCCATTCGCTCCAGTTCACGCGCCATCTTGCGCAGGCGTTCGGCGTCATTGCCCCGTGCCCGCGTCGCCGCGTCTTTCACCATGGCCGCGCCGGTGCGAAGCGCGAGCGCAAGATCCTGCGTGTCGGGATTAGACCCGCTATCCAGCTCCGCATTCCCACTCGAAGACGTCGCGGCAATCGCGCCAACAAGTTCCAAACGGTTCTGCGCGGCAAAGCGTTTCTTCAGCTCGCTCATCCACGTCGCAAAATGATCCACCCATCCAACAACGGTGAAATTCCATGTGCCCAGCTTGTCCAGAGCAATCGTGCCCTTCCACAAATCGTTGCCCGCGCTCTGCATGGGCACAAACCGCCAGCGCTTCTCGCTCGCATGCCGGTAAAGCACGCGCGCGGCAATCTCGTCCTTGCCATCCGCGAAAACGGCCGCGCTTACCAGCAGGTTGTCGCCGCAAATCCGGCGCACCGCATGCACTCCCGTGTCAATTTGTGGGCCAACGTCCTCAATCACTACGCGTTTGCGGCCATCGGCTGGCTTCATCGCATGCATGCCCCCATGCGAAACTCACGATCGCGAATTTGGCGATGCGAGCGGCAAACGGCTCCGCTCCTCGGGCTGCGCCCGCCAAATAGTCCGTATGTGTTAAAGATGCGTAGCGGATAATGCGGGTTGGCGCGTCGGGACTTCGCGGCGTCTCACAATTCCGTAAGCAAGACAACAGCCGCGCGGCAAATGCGCATCATAGCTCTTATGACACGTACGTTGCTGCCGTGGAGTTGTGCGGCTTTTGCGTCGATGGCCCTTGGGGCCCGCGGCAAGGCCGCCGTTTCAATCCACAAGAGGACCCGTCTGTCGAATCACTCGCCGGGAAAGGGCCATCATCGGCGCATGTGCGCTCAGCTTGCTCAGTGACGAATGGCACTCGATGTCTGTTTTGTGAAGTTGACGTCAGGCAAGTCCGGGGTTGCGCCCCTCGCGCAGCTCCCACAAGGCTGCGACAAACGCGTCGATTTCCTCGCAAGTGTTGTAAAGTGCAAGCGAGGCGCGAAGCGTGCTCTCCAAACCAAACCGGCGCAAAATCGGCTGCGCGCAATGATGGCCTCCGCGCACCGCAATCCCCTTGCGATTCAGATAGTCGCCAATCTCTTCCGTGCGGAATCCATCCATCACCAGCGAAATCACGCCGGCCTTTTCTTTTGCCGTTCCAATAATGCGCAGCCCCGGTATCTGCAACAGCGCGGCCGTGGCGTAGGTCAGCAGCGTGTGCTCGTGGCGCGACACATTGGCAATCCCCACGCGATCCAGATAATCGATTGCCGCGCCCAGTCCCACAGCATCGGCAATGTTGCCCGTGCCCGCTTCAAAGCGCTGCGGCGGCGGCTGATACAGCGTCTTCTCAAAGGTCACATCCTCGATCATGTTGCCTCCGCCCTGCCACGGCGGCATGTTATCCAGCACCTCTTGCCTTCCGTACAACACACCAATCCCCGTCGGAGTAAAAACTTTGTGCCCTGAAAAAACATAGAAATCGCAGTTGATCGCCTGCACGTCCACGCGCATGTGCGACACGGCCTGCGCTCCATCCACAAGCACGCGAGCTCCATGACGGTGTGCGGCCTCCGCCATTTCCTTCACCGGCACAATTGTGCCCAGAGCATTTGAAACATGCGCGATCGACACCAGCCGCGTCTTCGGTCCCAGCAGCTTTTCATACTCGTCGAGCAGCACCCGCCCTGAGTCGTCCACAGGCGCAACGCGCAGCCGGGCGCCTTTTTCCGCGCACAGCATCTGCCAGGGAACGATGTTGGCGTGATGCTCCAGCCACGTGATCACGATCTCGTCGTCCTTTTGAACGTTGCGTCGACCCCAGCTCTGCGCCACCAGGTTGATGGCCTCAGTGGCTCCGCGCACAAACACAATCTCGCGCGCCGGGCCTGCATTCAAAAAGCGTCGTGTCTTTTCGCGCGCAGACTCGTAAGCGTCCGTAGCCCGCGCGGCCAGCTCGTGCGCGGCGCGATGAACGTTGGAGTTTTCATGTTCGTAGAAATAAGTGAGGCGATCGATCACCGATTGCGGCTTCTGCGTGGTCGCCCCATTATCCAGCCAGATCAACGGATGCCCGTTGACCGTCTCGCGCAAAATAGGAAAGTCGCGCCGTATCGCCTCCACATCGAACGAATACGAAGAGAGCCCCAGATCGCCCACTAGCTCCGGCTGCCCGGTTCCCGGAGCCGCCACCGGCACGGAGTTTACCGGATAAAGCGGCCGTGTCTGGCTTTGCGGATCATCGTTGGCTGGAGCGCGAAACTCAGGTTCGTGCGCCACAGTCCCATAGAGCTGCGGCGCGCTTTGGTCCAGGGGCGATGCAAAAGGATTGCCATAACTCGCGGGCTTATCCTTCGCGCCGGCGGCGGGAACTGGCCCAGGAATCGAAGGCGGCGTTGAAAACAGCGGCCTCGCGTCTTCCATGAATGAAAACGCCGGAACCGCTGAAGAATCGACGACGCCAAAAGCTCCGGGAACAGCCGGCGCCGGAGGCTGCGTCAACTGCCACGGTTCACCATCGACACCCAGCGAAGAAGGAATAGCAGCATAACCATCCTCGCTCGGCGCCGCGCCTCCGCCCGTCTTCGCAGGCGTCTCAGGCGCTGCAGGCACCGCGGCAGGCGCAACAAAAATCGGCCGCGCATCCTGAAGAAATCCAAACGCCGGTCCCACTGACAAATTGACCCCTCCGCCCGGAACCGCGGCCGCCGACGACCGCGCATCCGGCAGGATATTTCTATCCGGCGTCGCAACAAATGCCGCCGGCAGTGCGTCAGCAACGCTCGCCAACACGCCCGGAGCCGCAGGCGCCGTCGGGCTCGGCACTGCCGCATAAGGATTCCCGGCAAAAGCGGAGTTGGGCGGCAACACCGCTCGCGCGGCAATCACCGCCGGCTGTTGAAACTCATCGGGAAGCGCCGTAAACATCTCGTTGGCCATGCGCGCCAACTCTGCCGGGCTCAGCACGCCCAACGCCGCGCCTTCGCCCACTGGCAATGCCGTAGCCCAGTTGCCAGTCTCCGGCGCCGCTGCCGATGCCGGCGGCTGCTCACTTGTACTCATGGTATTGACCCACGTCTACATCTTCCAGCAGGGCAATTGCGTCGTCCGTAAGCACGGCCGCCGAGCAATACAGCGCCACCAGGTAAGACGCCAGCGCCCGCTGGTCAATGCCCATGAAGCGAACCGACAGCCCGGGGCTCTGTTCTCCCGGCAGCCCCGGTTGAAACAGCCCCACCACTCCCTGCTTCTTCTCGCCCACGCGCAGCAACAGGATCTTCGACTTCTGGTCCCTGCTTCTGACGGCAATCTTGTCTGAAGGAATCAGCGGCACTCCGCGCCAGGTCAGAAACGGCGTTCCAAACAGCGACACCGTGGGCGGGGGAACGCCGCGCCGCGTGCACTCGCGTCCAAACGCCGCAATCGTGCGCGGATGCGCCAGGAACAGCGATGGCTCTTTCCACACCTTGGTCAGCAGCTCGTCCAAATCGTCCGGCGTTGGCGCGCCCTTGCGCGTCTTGATCTTTTGCGCCGCGGCAACATTGTTCAACAGTCCGTACTCGGCGTTGTTGATCAGCTCGCTTTCCTGCTTTTCCTTGATCGTCTCAATCAGCAGCCGCAACTGTTCGCGAACCTGGTCGTAAGGATTGCTCAGCAAATCTGAGACCCGGGTGTGAACGTTAAGCACCGCGTTGATGCTGCTCAGCCGGTATTCGCGCGGCTCTTCCACATAATCCACGTAGGTGGTCGGAAGCGTGGACTCGTCGGAGTGGTCGCACACCGACTCCACCGCCTTCGCCGCATCCACCTTGTTGACCCTGAACGTACCGGCTTCAAGCGGCTTCCAATCCAGAAAGCGAACCAGCCACCGCGGCGTGATTGCCCCATACTGCGGAGCTGTTTTGGTTACATTGGCAAGTTGAAATGCGGATTCTTCGCGTAACGACACGCGGGCGGCTTCTTCTGGCATGGCCAGCCTCCTGGGAATCAAGAACAAAGCGATTGTACTTGGCGCCGATACGCTCTGCCAACGGGAATGCCGGCTGTCCACATGAGATTGAAAACACCGGCCCGCGGGCCCCGGCGCACTCGATGCCCGCTCTAATACTTGCGCACAGTATGGTCCACGCGATCCGACCAGGCGTGGATTCCCCCGGTCAAATTCCACACATGCGTAAAGCCGGCATTATGCAAAAGCTTTGCCGCCTTCGCTCCACGCGGCCCCATCTTGCACACCGTCACAATGTTCAGGTCCGCGTTCAACTCGTTCACCCGCCCTGACAACTCTGGAAGCGGAATCAACTGCCCGCCGATATTGGAAATCTCAAACTCAAACTCATCGCGTACATCCAGCAGAAAAAGATTCTCTCCGGAATCCAGCCGCTGCTTCAACTCTTCCGCGCCAATCTCAGAAACGCCCATCGTCTTCTCCCTCGCCTCAAACCTGTTCGGCTTCTGCTCTCGTTCCCGCATCCGCCTCAACTTCAACCCAAAATGAAAAACCCACCTGCCAGTTCAATCTCTGGCGGTGGGTTCAAACAAGACAGCGGCTTGTAAATTACTCTAGGTCAGCCACTTCCTCACGCCAGAATGCATTTGCGCGCAACACATCGCGCAACAACAGACTCCGGCGCTCATGAGGCTAAGCTTCACAGAGCCAATATAGCACAAGCGCCACTCGAGAGCAAAATCGACTCCGCAGGCGCTTTGACCTTCTCTTTCCGCCGTCGGGAACAAGTCCCAATTCTGCAAAACCCCCAAGACCCCTCCCTCCGCCGATTCCTATATCGATAAATGGTCGATTCGCTCTCCGATAAGGTGGATATGGATTCGTAGAAGCCAGCCTGGCTGCGTTTGCGGATGCGTCCGCCAGCCTCTTTTTTGGGATCAATTCTCAACAAAGAAAACCCTGGCGGCGTGTCCGCGCGCCTCTTCGAGATACACCGGCTATGGAAATTCGAGATAGAACGGATGCAATCGGCGCTCTCGAAACAGCGGAGCAGGAGCTCGCGCTCATGGTGCACAACTCCGAAGTCGAAATGGCAGCCGTGGGCAGCGACTTTGAAGATCTTGCCCGACAGTCTGACACCGTCCTCAACGTCGCGGCAGCCATCACCGGCTTTGTAGAGGACGATAACGTCCTTGCCGTTCTGCCCAAAGTGCAGTCGTTGGGCGAGGCCGCAAAGCTGTTTATCCAGGGTAGGCTCCAAGCAACCGAGGGAATTCTCGAAGCGGTGGCAGCGGAGGCCGTCCTGCTTGGCCGCCTCTCTCAACTTACCCGCGGACAAAAAGCCATTGCGCGCGAAACCCGCAACCTCAGCGTGCTCACCAGCATTGAAGTGGCCCGCATCGGCCAGTTGGGCGCAGGCTTCCAATATCTGGCCAACGAGCTTAGTGACTTCTCCCAGACGGTCACCAGGTCCACCCGCGATCTGGGGGCTCAAACCGATGAGCGCAAAACCGCCCTCGAAGAGACCCGGCGCACGCTTGCCATCGAGCTGCCTCGCATGCGCCAGGAGCTCGGCCGCACCGAAGCTGGCTTGGAAGACGAAATGGCCGCCGTGAACTCCAGCCTCGCCGAGCTGGCCAGGGCGCCTTCGCAATTCCGCGATTGCGTTCAACAGATTGCCGGCCAAATTGCCGGGGTGGTGGCCGCCGTCCAGGCCTACGACATTACCCGCCAGCAGGTGGAGCACGTAGGGCAGACTCTTGCAGTAATCGCATCCAGCATGCGAGCAGTGGAAAGCGGCCAGAAAGATGCTCGCGGCGAGCAGCCGCGGATTCTTGTCGGCCTCGCGATCCAGATCTACCAGCTAAGGAGCATCCAGGCCACCGTCGGCGCCTGGCTCAGCCAGATCAGGCGCTGTATCGACGGAATCCTTCAAATCAGTTCCTCGCAACTGGTGGAGATAGGGCCGGTAGTCCTGGGGCACGAGCGCCAGCTTGCCCGCCAGCTTGCCCGCATCGAGGCTCTGGAGCAGAAAAGCCAGGTGGGCAACCAGGAAATCGAGAGGACGCTGGCGGTACTCGCCAACCTGATGCAACTGGTCGGCGAGCATGTTGAAAAATCCAGGTCGGTGCGCGACCGGCTGCAATTGCTCACCTTCAATTCCATCGTTGAAGCCAGCCGCCTGGGCGCCAGGGCCGACGCCATTCTCGAAATTTCCCGCGGCATCAAGCGCATTTCCGCCGCCTGGAGCGGCATCACCGATCAATCCGCCGGGGCGATGGAGGAAATTCTGGCCATGGTCAAGCAGGCCAGGCAGGGAATGAGCGCCTTTTCGCAGTCCGGTACCGACAGGCTGAGAGAGGCTCACAACGAGACCAGCGCCGGCCTTGCCGGCTTGCGCACCGCCGCTGCCGCGGTGGCCGGCCGCGCGGTGGAGATTGAAGCAGGCACCGGGAAGCTGCAGGCCAGGGTCGCCGCGGTTGGCGTCACGGCCGACAGGCTCGACAACTGCTTTGCCCGCATCGCCGCCGTGCTCAAGCAGATCGAAGAGCTGAAATGCGGCCTCGAGTCCGAATGGCCTGACGCGGCCGGCAGATGGAATCAAACGGAAGCGGAAGAGCTGTTTTCTTCCTGCTATACAACCGAGACTGAACGCCAGGTTCTCCGCGCCGCACTCGCCGGCGCGCCGTTGCCGGGTGTCGAGCAAAATCTGGTGGGCAACGATGCGGAGCTCTTCTAAGAGCGAAATGCGCGGAACACGATGGAACTCTCATGAAGGTGGGAATGAGGGCGGAAAATGAGAAAAATCTTAGCTGTGGATGATTCAGCCAGCATTCGCCAAATGGTCAGCTTCACGCTGACCAAGGCGGGCTACCAGGTGGCTGAAGCCGTAGACGGGAGCGATGGCCTGAACAAGGCCGCTCGCGAAAAATTTGACTTGATCGTCACCGATTTGAACATGCCGAAGATGGATGGGATTGAGATGATCGCCGCCGCGCGCCAACTGCCGGGGTATTCGTTTACTCCCATACTCATGCTCACCACGGAATCGCAGGCAGAGAAGAAGGATGCGGGCCGCAAGGCGGGCGCCACCGGCTGGATCGTCAAGCCATTCAATGCCGACCAGTTGATCGCGGTGGTCAGGAAGCTTGTGCCGTAGCGCGTGCCGCTCGCCGGCGTGCGTCTCAAAGGCGGCGCCGCGCCCGCATGCGCCCGCCGCGCGAGCCAACTTCCCAGTCAGCCAGTAGACTCTGCCCGCACGCCGCGGAACGACAGCAAGGCCAGTCCCACCTGAGAAACAGCCAAGAATGTTCAGCCAATTGTGACTCAAGAATTGCTGCAATCTTGCCGATCCGGTCTTTGTTATCGGAATCATCAACGTTGAATCCGCGCAGCCTGCTGTCCGGGGCGTCGGGGAACTCCGGGCGTGGCGTTTTCTAGCTGTCGCGAAGGGCGAAACAGGTTCTCTGAAACGCGGACTGCATCTTTGAACCATTGGCGAGGCAAACGAAGCATGGGCGTAACGCTTGAACAGGCTAAACAGCACGATGGGCTGAGCGTGATTCGCCTCCAGGGCGCAATCGACGCCGGCTGCGCGGTGGAGTTGAAGAGGCTGCTGGTCGAGGGGCTCAAGCCGGACGTGGAGCTGCGCGTGTCGCTCGCCGCCGCCGCCAGCCTTGACGTGACAACCATGCAGTTGCTGTGGGCTGCCGCGCGCCAGGCAAAAGCAACAGGCGCGGCGTTCGCGCTCGAAGGGGAAATTCCACAGCCGGTCAGCCTGGCTTTCGATGAAGCAGGTTTTGATGAGTTCCCGATTGCAGCCGAAGTGACAGTGTGAGCGGGGTGCACCAGTTGTCAAGCGTCGGCAATACCGAGCAGTTCAAGCAAAGCTTTCGTGAAGAAGCGCGCGAGATTCTCGTCGAGTTGGAGTCCGCTCTGCTTGAGCTGAACGAGAACCATGCCGACCTGGAACTGGTGGGGCGCATCTTCAGGGCGCTGCACACCATCAAGGGCTCGGGGGCCATGTTCGGCTTCGACCAGCTGGCCGCCTTCACCCACAACCTTGAGACGGCCTTCGACGCAGTGCGCAACGGGCGCCTCGCCATCGACAACGAACTGATTGACCTGACGCTTGCCGCGCTCGACCAGATTCGCGCCATGGTCGAGGAGGGCGCCGGGCAAGCGGAGCCGTCCAACCCTGCCGCCTGCGCGGCCATCCTTGAGCGGGTGCGCAGCCTCACCGGAGCCGACAAGAACGCGTCGGCCGCAAATGCGAATGCCCCCGCCCCCAAACCCCCCGCCGGCCCGCTGCGCGACTGGCAAATCCGTTTTGCTCCCGGGCCCGATCTGTTGCGCTGCGGCGCTAATCCACTGCTGCTGCTGCGCGAGCTGCGGCAGTTGGGGCAGCTTTCTGTGAAGGCGAGCATGGTGGCCGTGCCGCCCCTCGCCGAGCTTGACCCGGAACGTTGTTACGTCTCCTGGCAGATGGCGCTCAGAACCGCCGCGGACCGGGACGCGATCCGCGACGTATTCATCTTCGTCGAAGACTGTTCTGAGCTGACCATCGAGCCGGCCGCCTGCGAGCCGGTCTCGCTCTCCGCGGACGATTTGCAAAGCCCAACCCAAAGTCGCCCTGCGCCGCCTGCCCCCGAATGCGAGGCCGATGTTACCGCCAGGGTGCTCCAGGAGCAGCGCGTCGGCGTCGGGCGGCGCACCTGCGACAAGCCCGACAACGCCTCGAGCCTCAGGGTTCCCGCAGCCAGGCTGGATCAGTTCGTTGACCTGGTGGGCGAGCTGGTCACGGTGCAGGCGCGTCTGAGCGAGCTTTCCGCGCGGCGCGACGACGCCGAGATCGCCGAAGTGTCGGAAGAGATCGAGCGGCTCACCTCGTCGCTGCGCGAAAACTCGATGAACCTCCGCATGATGCCCGTTCGCGCCACCTTCGAGAAGTTCCGTCGCCTGGTCCACGACCTGGCCCGCGACCTGGGCAAGCAGGTCGAGCTGACCATCGAGGGCGCCGATACC
>JBEKEQ010000123.1:0-12683 GCA_050013735.1 Occallatibacter sp. | reverse complement strand
GCGCAGGCCCCTGCCACAGATCCCAATCCAATTGTGCCGGCGCCGGAACTTCCTTCCCAATGCCGATCGACTTTCTTGTGTTGCTATACCAGCCTTTGGCAAAGTAGGCCCTGCCGATCAGGCCGTTGTGTATCTTGTCCACCGCTTCCATCGTGCGCAGGCAAGATCGCTGCTGCGTTCCCTGCTGCACCTGCTTTTGATACTTCTGTTGCGCCTGCACCAGCAGAGCCCCCTCAGCGGGATTGTGGCTGCATGGCTTTTCAACATAGACGTGCTTGCCGGCCTCAAGCGCGGCAATGGCCAAAGGAGTGTGCCAGTGATCGGGAGTGGCAATAGTCACGGCGTCTACGTCCTTCTGCTGAAGAACAGAGCGAAAGTCCTTGTCGCTGGCGGGAGCATAGCCCAATTCGTGCTCTGCGATGCCTGCGAACTTTGCCAGGATCGTGCTGTCCACATCGCAAACATGCGAAATGCGCGCGGTATCCTTGTTCGCCATAAGTCCTGACAAATGAGCATAGCCGCGCCAGCGCAAGCCCATAATGGCAAAGTTAAGGCGATCGTTGGAGCCGAGAATCTGGCCGTAGCTTTTCGCGGTGGAACCAATAGCCAACCCCGCCGCCCCCACTGCAAGAGTGTCGAGAAACTCACGCCGACTCACCATCGTTGCCCCCCAATGCACCGCTCACTTTTCTTCATTACCTCAGGAAAGCAAGAGAAATCCAGTGCGGCCCCAAGTATACACAAGAACTCGGATTGCCTGCCGTTGGGCAAAACGCGACGCCGGGGAGCACCGGGGCTTCTTGACGCTCTACTGATCCAGATGAAACGATCTACTTGAATTTGTAGCCGTCAGATAAATCGGACGGGGCTTCGGCTTCAACGTGGACGATATGACGCAAGGAATGGGCGTGATCATGGCAGACGAGTCAACTTCCGGCACCGATCGCAGAAATTTTATGAAGCAGGCAGCGGGCACAATGCTCGCGGCGGGCATGGACGCACGCTCGTATGCGCGGGTGTTGGGCGCGAACGGCCGCATCCGGCTGGCTCAGCTTGGATGTGGAGCGCGCAGCCATGGTCATGTGCACATGGTCCAGCTGGCCTCTAAGAAACTCCCGGTCGAGACGGTGGCTGTGTGTGACATTTGGAGTTTGGCAAGAGAACGCCGCGCTGCCCAGGTAAAACAAGCCTTCAATCTTGACCCGCAATCCTATAAGTACTCCGAAGATTTGCTTGCCCGTAAGGATATCGATGGAGTTATGATCGCCACCGGCGACTTTCAGCATGCGAAGCTGTGTGCGGATGTTGTGCGGGCGGGCAAGGATTGTTATGTCGAGAAGCCGTTTGCGAACGTTCTCTCCGAGGCCAAAGAAACCCGCGATACGGTCAAGGCCTCCAAACAGGTGGTTCAGATGGGGTCGCAGCATCGGAGCGAACCCTACCAGTTAGCGGTTCGCGACATCATCCGGTCTGGCCGCATCGGCACTATCGTCCACATTGAGCAGGAATGGAATGTGAATGAGGAGCGCTGGCGGTTTGTGGATATGGACACCGGTAACTCCGCCGCGATGGAACAGGATCGCAACCTGGAATGGAAGAAGTGGTTATTTGACCGCAAATCAAAGCTTCGCGAAGAAGATACAGACTGGAATCGCTGGCTGCTGGGCAAGCCTCATCGTCCGTTCGATCCTCATGTGTACCTTGAATTTCGTCTCTATAAAGATTATTCCGGGGGAATCTTTGACCAGTGGATGAGTCATGGCAGCGACTTGGTGCATCTATGGACCGACGAGACTTATCCTGAGAGCGTGGTGGCGAACGGCGGGATTTATGCCTGGAAAGATGGGCGCGAGAATCCCGATACCTGCGTGGCCGCCGTTACTTATCCCAAGGGCTTTCTTTACACCTATAAGTCCGTGTTTGGGAATAGCTTTAGAAGCTTCTCAAGAATTCAGGGCCGCGACGGCGCCATTGCGAACTACGGCGGAGAAGGCGCCTCACTTTTTACGGTCAGCAAAGAAGGCGGCAGGGATGAGTGGGCCGGATCGGTTGAATCGAACGGCGTGCCGCTCATTAGTCCCGCTGCGGACCGGGAAGAGATCGTCAAAGTTCCAGGCGCCGAGCCGCCAACTTCCGCCGGACCCGATGACGACAGCGAGGTTCACATCATGAACTGGCTCAAGGCCATGCAATCGCGAAACCCGCCGAACGCGAATGTAGATCACGGATTTTCGCACTCCATTGTCACCATCATGGCTACGCAATCGTATTGGAGCGGCAAGAGACTTTACTGGAATCCACTTACGGAAGAAATTGTCGATCAGCCAGTTACCCGTACCAGTTAGTGGAAGGCTGGCTCTCGATGTCACAGAACCACACGATAGGAATCCAGTGAACCTCACACGGCAAACCGTGAAATCTCGCAGTCCAGGGCGGGTGCGCTGGTGGATTGTTTGGACGCTGTTCTTCTCCACAGTTACAAACTACATCAGCCGTCAGACCTTTTCTGTGTTAGCGCCGCTGATCTCGGCGCAATATCATTTGACGCACACCGATCTGGGCAGAATTCTCGGCGCGTTTCAGCTATCCTACGCAGTCACATGGCTTCTTGGCGGCATTTTTCTTGATGCTGTAGGCACGCGGCTCGGGCTGGCTCTCGCCGTTGTCTTCTGGTCCATTGTCAACATCTTCACCGGTTTCGCCTCATCCGTTTTCGGCTTTGCGGCTTCTCGATTTCTGCTGGGCATCGGCGAAGGCTTGAATTGGCCTGGAGCCAGCAAGACAGTTGCGGAGTGGTTTCCCAGCCAGGAGCGCAGCCTCGCGGTGGCTATTTTCGATAGCGGCTCCAGCGTGGGAGGGGCCGTGGCGGCGCTGGCCATTCCTCTCATCGCACTGAAATTCGGCTGGCGATCGGCGTTTGTTTTTTCCGGCCTGCTCGGCTTTGTATGGCTTGCGCTGTGGTTGCGCGTCTACCATCCGCTCGATCGTCATCCCAGGGTCACGCCGCGGGAGGTCGCGTACATTCGCGCCGGCCAGGATGTGCCTGTTACTTCCCCTGAACGCGGAGTGCGGCGCTGGCTCAATCTTGCCCGAAACAGAAATGTCTGGGGCATCGTTCTCGGTCGCGCCCTCACCGATCCCATCTGGTGGTTTTACGTTTTTTGGCTGCCCCAATATCTGAGCGATGCTCGCGGATTCAGCCTGAAGCGGATTGCCCTTTTTGCCTGGATGCCATTTATTGCCGCCGATCTGGGTAACTTCACTGGCGGCCTCATCTCCGGCTATTGCATCCGCCGCGGCGTCCCCGTGGTTCGCGCCCGGATGTGGGTATGCGGCTTCAGTTGCCTGCCCATTCTTGCCGGCATCCCCGCTGCCGGCGTGCACAGCGTCTACGCCGCGCTGGCGCTGATTTGCTTTGCTCTTTGGGGCTATGCGAGCTGGTCAACCATGGGACTGACTCTGCCCTCAGACCTGTTTCCCCACGGTGTTGTAGCCACTGTAACTGGGCTGAGCGGATTGGCCGCTGGCCTGGTGGGCGCAGTCTTCACAGTGGCAGTCGGTATGCTGGTCGATCGCTTCTCTTACGGCCCGGCATTCCTGGTTGCGGGCTTGTTGCCGCTCTTTGCGACCGCAAGTGTTCTGTTATTGATTCGTGCTCCTGATAACTCCACGCCAACATAGGTCTGGCAGACTCTTCTCCTGCATGACTTATGGGACAAGGCAGTTAGTTATCTCAGTTAGACTGTGCGGCCGGCAGTTAGCGAACCGCGGCGACTTCATTCAGCTCCGCGGCGGATTCCATATCCAGATAGACCGTTGCGTCAGGATGGTCACGGAGTATCGTCGCTGGGCAATCCGTTGAAACGGACTCAGTGAATGTCCGCTTGACGATGTGCGCTTTGCGTTTTCCTGGAACGGAGAGAATCAGCGTTGGAACGCGCAGCAGTGCGGGGATGGTGATTGTGATGGCTCTTGCCGGAACTTCATCGATGCTGCCAAACCAGCCCTCGGCAGTTTGTTGCTGCCGGCATGCGGAATCAAGCGTAACAATCTTCACGTCCTCGGGATCATGGAAGTCTGCTTCGGCAGGATCGTTGAACGCCAGATGCCCATTTTCCCCAATGCCTAACAGGCACAGCTGCGGCGAGGATGCGCGCAGCCGCTCAGCATATTCCCTGCAAACCGCGTCAGGATCGGGAGAGCTTCCATTGACTTCGAGAAACGAATGCATTCGCACCTGCGAGGTGAGGTTTTCGCGAAGATAACGCCGGAATGAAGCGGGGTGGTTTTCATCGATGCCTACATATTCATCCATGTGAAAGCCATCAATCTTGTCCCATGGAATGTTGGGCGTGGAAACCAATGCGCGCAGCATGCCGAGCTGCGATGCGCCGGTGGCAAAGATCACGCCAATCCTGTCCTGCGCGGCGCCGAGTCGGCGCAAATGCTCCGCGATGGCTTGCGCGGCGGCTTTTCCAGCGGATTCTTTATCCTCGTGAACTTCAACCTTCATTCGTTCAATTTGAAACCGGGTGCTTTCCATAAAAACGCGGGCCTATTCCTTTCTTAATGCCGGGTCGCAGGCACGGCCGCATCTTTGTCGACCTGCCCAACCGGCAGCGGCAAGCTGCGCGGTAACTCAATGATAGCCGTTCGGGATTGCCGGGCGTTGGAATCCTGCGCCCTATCGTTGCGCGCTGCCGTTCATCTCGTTACTTCGCAGCCCGCCACAAAAACGCGCGGCCTCAGTGGCGCAGCGATAAAGTACGCGAGTTCGCGGTAATCGCCAAATTCGTGGATCAGAAAATCGGCTTCCTTCCCCGCTTCGAGCGACCCGATCCGCTCTCCGAGGCCAAGACTCCACGCTGCGTTGATGGTTGCCGCCGTAAGCGCTTCGGCAGGCGTCAGGCGCATCTCAAGGCATGCCAGCGACAGAATGAACGCCATTGACGCCACCGGCGACGACCCTGGATTGAAGTCGGTGGCCAGAACAATGGCAAGCCCTTTTTCAATCATCTTCCGCGCCGGCGGGTACTCCGTACGGTGGAGACAAAAAACCGATCCCGGCAACAGAACAGGCTGCACGCCGGCTTCGCGCAACAGGCTCAACGCCTCCACGCCCGCGGCCTCAAGATGATCGGCGGTTGCCGCGCGAAGTTCCGCGGCTAGCGCAGCGCCTGTGCCCGGCCCAAACTGCTCGGCATGGATGCGCAACCCCAGCCCGTGCTCACGTGCCGCAGTCAGCACTGTGCGCGCTTCCTCCACGGTGAAAGCATGCTCGTCGCAGAACGCATCGCAATAGCCGGCCAGCTTTGCCGCGGCCACCTCGGGAATCAACTCCTCTGCAATCCAGCGGATGTACTCTTCGCGCCGCCCTTCAAACTCCGGAGGAACCGTGTGCGCCGCTAGCAGGGTGGAAACAATGCGCGCCGGGCCCTCCGCATTCAGCCGCGCCAGCACGCGCAGCATTTTCAGTTCTGTTGAATGATCAAGGCCGTAGCCGGATTTGGCTTCAATCGTCGTTGTGCCGCCGCGCAGCATCCAGTCGCGGTGCCGCCGCGCCGCCGCCAGCAACTCATCTTCGCTGGCCGCCCGTGTCAGCGCCACGGTGCGTAAAATCCCTCCACCCGCTGCGGCAATCTGCTGATAGGTAGCTCCGCCGATGCGCTGCTCAAACTCCGCTGCGCGATTGCCGGCAAAGACGAGATGGGTGTGAGCATCGACAAAGCCGGGCGTCACGCAGCGGCCATGGGCGTCAATGAGCTTCGCTCCCGCCGGAATTCTCGATCGCAGCTCCGCGTAAGAGTCAGCGGCAGCAATGCGTCCGCCTTGGATGATCAGCGCGGCGCCTTCAACTAGCCCCAACTCGCGGAGCTCCCCTCCCATTCGCGGGCGCGCGGGACCCGCGAGTGCTACAAGCTGGCCGATATTGACGATTGCAACCGTCCCAACCACGCCTAACTCTCCGCCATAGGAATACGAATCCCCCGCTCCCGCGCTGTCTCTTGCGCCAGCTCGTAGCCCGCATCCGCATGCCGCGCCACGCCCAACCCCGGATCGTTGTTCAGCACGCGCTCGATTTTGCGCGCAGCTAACTCCGTGCCGTCGGCCACGGTCACCTGCCCCGCGTGCAGCGAGTAGCCCATGCCCACGCCGCCGCCATGATGAAAGCTGACCCACGTCGCGCCCGAGGCTGTATTCAGCAGCGCATTTAGAATCGGCCAATCGGCCACGGCGTCCGATCCATCCATCATCTTTTCCGTCTCGCGATAGGGGCTGGCCACCGAGCCGGTGTCCAGGTGATCGCGCCCAATGGCCACCGGCGCGGAGATTTCCCCCTTGCGCACCAGTTCGTTGATCGCCTCGCCCATGCGCGCGCGCTCGCCATAGCCCAGCCAGCAGATGCGCGCCGGCAGCCCCTGAAAGGCAAAGCGGCCCCGCGCCAGCCGCAGCCAGCGATTGAGAATCTCATTCTCCGGAAACAGTTCCAGCGCCAGCTCGTCGGTGCGGTCAATGTCTTTCGGATCGCCTGACAGCGCCACCCAGCGGAACGGCCCCTGCCCGGTGCAGAACAGCGGACGAATGTACTCCGGCACAAACCCCGGAATCTTGAACGCATCGGCGCATCCCGCATCGAAAGCGAAGCGGCGAATATTGTTGCCATAATCGAAGGTCACCACGCCAGCCCGCTGCAAAGCCAGCATTGCGTCCACATGCACCACCATGCTTGCCGTCGATCTCCGCACATACTCTGCCGCATCCCGCTGCCGCAGTTCAGCGGCTTCAGCCAGCGTCAGCCCCTGCGGAACATACCCGTTCAGCGGATCGTGCGCGCTGGTCTGGTCTGTCACCACGTCAACCGCTACGCCTCGCCGCACAATCTCGGGCAGCACGTCCGCGCAATTGCCCACCAGGCCCACGCTCAGCGCCCGCTCCTCGCGCCGCGCCGTCTCGCACAGCCGCAAAGCCTCATCCAGGTCTGCGGCAATCTGGTCGCAATAGCGCGTGGCCACACGGCGCTCAATGCGGCTGCGGTCCACGTCCACCACCAGCGCCACGCCGCCGTTCAGCGTCACGCTCAGCGGTTGCGCTCCGCCCATGCCGCCCATGCCGCCCGTAACCACAAGCCTGCCCTTCAGCGAGCCGCCGAAGTGCCGCTCCGCCAGCGCAGCAAACGTCTGAAACGTTCCCTGCAAAATCCCCTGTGTCCCGATATAAATCCAGCTCCCCGCCGTCATTTGCCCATACATCATCAGGCCCTTGCGGTCCAGCTCGTTGAAGTGCTCCCACGTGGCCCACTTGCCCACCAGGTTGGAGTTGGCAATGATCACTCGCGGCGCCATCTCGTGGGTGGGAAACACGGCCACCGGCTTGCCGCTCTGCACCAGCAGGGTGTCCTCATCGCCCAGCCGCTCCAGCTCGCGCACAATGGCGTGAAAGCACTCCCAGTTCCGCGCAGCCTTGCCAATGCCGCCGTAGACCACCAGGTCCTCAGGCCGCTCGCCCACCTCGGGATCGAGGTTGTTCATCAGGCAGCGCAACGCCGCCTCCTGCTGCCATCCCTTGCACCGCAGTTGATTCCCCCGCGGCGCGCGAATCGCCGCAGCTGCTGTTGAAGCACTCATTGCCCCTCCTGCCTCAGAATCTTTCCAACACTAGACAATACCGCGAACGGCTCGCAACGGCCAATGTGCGAAGCGACCCCACTGCAAAGCTGCGTGTCCCCCATCCTTTTCGCGTTCTCAGCGGAAAGGATAAGAGACAACGAACCCCGGCCAGCCCGGCCGCTGCTGAAAGCTGAGAGCTAAAAGCTGAAAGCTAAAAGCTCCCGCCCGTTTGCCCTACCGCCCCACCCCTAGCTATCCTTTTCCCCATGTCCAGCACGCTCGTTGAATGCGTTCCCAACTTCTCTGAAGGCCGCGACGCGGCCAAGGTCGACGCCATTGTCGAAGCCATGACCCTCCCCGGCGTCTACCTGCTCGACCGCGAAATGGACGCCGACCACAACCGCTGCGTCATCACGCTCGCCGGCGAGCGCGAGGCCATTCAGGAAGCCGCCATCCGCGGCGTTGGCAAGGCCGCCGAGCTGATCGACCTGACTGTGCATCAGGGCGCGCATCCGCGCATGGGCGCGGCCGACGTCATCCCCTTCATCCCCATTGACCGCGTCACGCTCGAAGATTGCGTGGCCATAGCCCGCCACGTGGGGGCTGAAATCTCAAAGCGCTTTCAGATTCCTGTCTACTTATACGAAGCTGCCGCGGCCACGCCCGAACGGCAGAACCTCGAAAATATTCGCCGCGGCCAGTTCGAGGGCATTCGCGGCGAAATCGCCACCAACCCGGCGCGCATGCCCGACTTTGGCGACCCCCGCGTGCACCCCACCGCCGGGGCCACCGTGGTGGGCGCGCGCAAGCCGCTTATCGCTTATAACGTCTTCCTGAATACGCCCGACGTCCAGATCGCCAAAAAAATCGCCAAGGCCGTGCGCTTCTCCTCCGGCGGCCTGCGCTTCGTCAAGGGAGCGGGGTTCCTGGTGCGCGGCCTGGCCCAGGTTTCAATGAACCTCACCGACTTTGAGCAAACTCCCATCCATCGTGTCTTCGAATTCGTCAAGCGCGAGGCTGCCCGCTACGGCGTCACGCCGGTTTCCAGCGAGATTGTCGGGCTCATTCCCAAGCTGGCGCTCGAGCAGGCAGCGGAGTGGTTCCTGCAAGTGGAAAACTTCGACTCTTCGCTCATCCTCGAAAACCGCCTTACCGCCGTGATGAGCGGAAAAATGGCCGTCGGCGGCCTGCGCGCCGGAGTGGAACCATTTATCGAGCAACTGGCCGCTCCCACCGCGACTCCCGGCGGGGGAAGCGCCGCCGCGGCTGCCGGCGCAATGGCAGCGGGTCTGGCCGCCATGGTCGCCTCCATGTCCCGCGGCAAGAAGGCCTACATCCAGCACGAAGCCCCGCTCCTCGAAGCCATCGCCCGCCTAACTCAGCTTCGCGAGGAACTGAAGGCCGCCATCGATGCCGACGCCGAGTCCTACAACGCCGTCATGAAGGCCTGCAAGGCCGCCAAAGAGCCGTCTGACAGCGCGCCGTCCATCGCCGCGGCGCTCCGGCAGGCGACCACTGTCCCGCTGGGCGTGGCCGAGCGAGCCGTCGAAGTGCGCCAAATCGCAGCCCGCCTTCAGCCCATCACCAACCCCAGAATGGCCTCCGATCTCACTACCGCCATTGCCCTGGCAAACGCCTCCCTCGCCGGAGCCGTGGCCAACGTCGAGGTCAATCTCGAGGCCATTGAGCAGGACGCGCCGGAAGTCGCGGAGTTCGCGAGCCATGCGCAAAAACGCGCCGAGGCGCTCAAAAAAGAGGCTTAGCGGAGAGGCTTAAGCCGGCTCCCTGATCTCCGCTGAATTCCGCCGATCGGATTCAAAGCGTACAGAGCATTCGCAAGCCGTGGTTGACCCGGCCCTGTTTCTCCACGTATCGTTAAAGGTTGACCATGAAGATTCCTTCCAACACCTTGCGGATTGGGATTGCGGCTGCCGTTATTGTCGGCACAGTCGTTTGGCTCGCCATGTCCGGCTACAGCTCCAACAAGAGCTATTACGTCACCATCGCCGAGCTCGGCGGCATGGGAGACAAGGCTTACCACAGCCAGTTGCGCGTCGAGGGTTTTGTCCAGCCCGGTTCCATTGAGCACAACGGCCCCCACGTCGACTTCGTGCTCAACGAGTTTGAGAGCCATTCGCCCAAGGCCGCCAGCGGTCGCTTGCTCAAGGTGAGCTACAAGGGCTCTGAGCCGCCGCCGGATACATTCAAAGACAACTCCCAGGCCCTGGCCGAGGGCTCTTACGGCCGCGACGGCGTCTTCCACGCCTCAGTGTTGCAGGCCAAGTGCGCCAGCAAATACGCGCCGGCGGGGTCCGATCAGCCCGGCGCCAAGCCCGCCCAGCCCTCGACCCCGCCCGCCAAATCCGCCTCTGCCGCGCCTGCCGCCTCCAACCCGGCCTCATAAGGATGACCGCTCCAGCCCCAGCCGGCGCCCCGCTCCGCGCCCAAACGCTTTTGGCCAGCCCCTTTTGTGCCAGCCTGGAGGGCGTTTCAAAGCTCTTTGGCTCCTTCGCCGCTCTCCGCCAGGTCACTGTAGACCTTGAGCCCGGCCGCTGTTACGTCCTCATCGGCGAAAACGGCGCAGGCAAGTCCACGCTCCTCCGCATTTTGGCCGGCCTGCTCCGTCCCAGCTTCGGCACGGTCAGGGTTTTCGGCGGCCTGGAACCGCGCGATGCCCGCGCCCGCATCGGCTACATGAGCCACGCGCCCATGCTTTACGACGAGCTCACCGCCCAGGAAAATCTGCGCTATTTTGCCAGCCTTTATCCCGGTCGCCCATGCCTCACCCCCGCCGAGGCCCTGCGGCAAGTCGGCCTCGACCCTGAGCTTCCCCGCATCCTCGGCCAATATTCGCAAGGCATGCGCCAGCGCACCTCACTGGCTCGCGTCCTGCTGCCCGCCCCCGAACTGCTCCTGCTCGACGAGCCGTTCTCCAACATGGACGTCGAATCCGTCGCCCAGATGGTCCAGTTGCTCGCCGGCTTTCGCCAGGGCAATCGCACCATTGTCATCACCACTCACCAGCGCGAGCACGCCGCCCCCATCGCCGACTGGGTGCTCACCCTCCGCGCCGGCCGCGTGGCTTCTCTTGAGCCCGGAAAGCCCACCCTATGAAGACCAACGGCGCACGCATCCTCCAATCCCTCGGTATCGCATTCGAGCTGCGCGAGTACGAGGTCGACCCCAACGACCTGTCCGCGCCCGCCGTCGCCAAAAAAATCGGCATGCCCGCCGAACAGGTCTTCAAAACCCTGCTCACGACAGGGGGACCGGGCGCATACGTCTTCGCCGTCATTCCCGGCGATGCCGAGCTCGACTTTAAGAAGCTCGCCCGCGCTGCCGCCGGGGTCCCCAGCGACAGGTCTTCGTCGATGGGGTGGTCTGGCCTGCGCAAAGCCGAAATGGTTTCGCTCAAGGATGTTCAGCCCCTCACCGGCTACATCCGCGGCGGCGTCACCATCTTCGGCGCGAAAAAGCCCTATCCCGTTTTTGTGGATGAAACCGCCATTCTCTTCGACCGCATCAGCGTCTCGGCAGGCGCGCGCGGCACGCAACTGATCCTGAGCCCGGAAGACTACCTCCGCGCCGCCGCAACCCTTGGAGCGCCGGTCCATACCGCCGACCTGACCAGGTCGGAGCTCCCAAACACCGGCCGTGCCCCATCCTCGCGCCTTTTTCCTGGCGCGAGGGTGGGATACCACGATCCCGAATCATCGATTCCCACCACCCCGGAGGACGACAACAAATGACCAGCGCCCTCTGGACCCATCTCGTCAAAGACCTGCGCATCGAGTGGCGCTCCCGCGAGGCCGTCAATTCCATGCTCTTCTTTGCCCTGCTGGTCGTTGTGCTTTTTTCGCTGGCCTTCGACCCCCGCGGCGCGTTTTCCCGCGAAATCGCCGGCGGCGTGCTCTGCGTCGCCACCATGTTCGCCTCGGTCAGCGCGCTCAACCAGGCCTGGGCACGCGAAATCCGCCATCAGGTTCTCGACGCCCAACGCATGGCGCCCACCCCCGGCGCGGAACTCTTCTTCGCCAAGGTTTTGGCCAACTTCCTCTTCGTCACCATCGTCCAAATCGTCCTGGCGCCCGTCTTTCTCGTCTTCTATAACCTGCACATCGAGGGCCAGGCATGGCAGCTCGCGCTCGTGCTTCCGCTGGGAACCTGGGCATTGGTCGCCAACGGAACCTTCTTCGCCGCCCTCTCCGTCCGCAGCCGCAACCGCGAACTCCTGCTCCCGCTCATTCTCTTCCCCATCTTCATGCCCGCGCTGCTGGCCATGGTCCTCGCCACCGGCTCCATCCTCACCGGCGACAGCGACCCCACCCTGTGGATCAAGCTTCTGCTCGGCTATGACATTATTTTCACTACCGTCAGCCTGCTGCTCTTCGACATCGTATTTAACGCCGAGTAGCCGCGCCGCGCGGGGTCCCCGTGCCTTATCCTCAGCACCTCGCGCGGCCCATCATCAAAACTGCAACTTCTCACTTCCCCTGCGCTATAGCGGAATCAGAGTAGGCATGACCCCGAGCCAACCCTGCCAAGTGGCCTTTTCCTCAAGAAAAGGCCGCCTTCAGGAACCTACGGGAGGCCTCATTTGCTCTGGTTCCGCGCCAGCCCGGCAACAACCTCGGCAATCTTATCGAGTATCTGGTTCCAGCCCTCCATTTGACCGCTATTCTTCGCGCTCTCCAGGGGTTCATTTCCAATGAAGGTGAGTTTCGTCTGGCCGTTTCCCAGATCCTCAAAGAGGGTCAAGTCGTACGCACCCTCTATGGCCTCATGTTCAATTCCATAGGTCTCAGGCTCAACCTTGTTTCCCTCCGCGTCGGCAAAGTACATCAATGAAACGATCTTCTCGTGCGGCACAATCTCGTGGTATTCAACCGCATTCCAGAACTCCTGCCCATCCGGCGACTTCATGCAGCACAAAAGCTTTCCGCCCACGCGAAAATCCATTTTGCAAACCGGCGCGGTAAAGCCCTTCGGCCCCCACCACTGCATAATGTACTTGGGGTCTGTCCACGCCTTCCAAACCAGCTCGCGTGGGGCATCGAACACTCTTGTCACAACCAT
>JBEKEQ010000122.1:0-12911 GCA_050013735.1 Occallatibacter sp. | reverse complement strand
AAGCTGCCCCTCGGCTACGACATGCTCCTCGCCACCGGCAGCCTGCTGCTCTTCGACGTTGTGTTGAACGCCGAGTGATTTAAATCACAGCCTTCCAGCCTCAACCGTCTAAACTTAAGCCAACAGGATTCCCCATGAAGAAACTCGCCTTCGGCCTTTACGCTGCCATTACCGTCGCCCTCATGGTGTGGGGCTTTTACCAGGCCATCTACGTCGCGCCCGAAGAGCAGACGATGCACGAAGTGCAGCGCATCTTCTACTATCACGTGCCTTCGGCCATGGTCGCCTTCCTCTTCTTCGCCATCTCGCTGGCCGGCTCCATCGGCTTCCTCAGCTTTCGCCGCAGCCACGCGGATTGGGCGCAGGTTTCTGACGCCTGGGCGCTGGCAGGCGCGGAGGTGGGCGTGGTCTTTTGCACCGTCGTGCTCATCACCGGGCCCATCTGGGGCCGGCGCGCATGGGGCATCTGGTGGACATGGGACGCGCGTCTGACCACTACGCTGGTCCTCTGGCTCATTTACGTCAGCTACCTGCTGCTGCGCCGTTTCGCCGCCGGACCGCAGATGCAAACCCTGGCGGCCGTGCTGGGCATCTTCGGCGCGCTCGACGTGCCGATTGTCTATATGTCGAACCGCTGGTGGCGCACCCAGCATCCGGCTCCGGTCTTCGGCGGCGGCGAGGATTCCGGCATTAAAGACCCCGCCATGCTGCACGCCTTCGGCTGGAACGTTCTGGCCTGGCTCGCCTGGGGCATCCTCATCCTTGCCATCCGTTACCACGTCGAACGCCAGCACCAGAAGTTCGCAGCAGCCGAAGCCCAGGAAGCCCTCAACGCCTGAAATCAGAACCCGAAACGAGGAACCATCATGGACGAAAGAGCCATTCTCGACCACCAGTTCACCGTAGCCGCGTACGTCATCACCTGGGCCATTCAACTTGGCTACCTGGCCTGGCTGGGCCTCAAATGGCGGGCGCAAAAGCGCGACGCCGCCCGCGCAAGCCAAAGTGTGCGTTAGTCAAAGTGTGCGTTCATCCCACATCGTCGAATGAACGTTGTTGAATCGAATTAGAGAAAGAAACCCATCCGAGCCTTGCTCCGGGCCTTCCCATCCCCTGCCGCACCGGCGCCCGCGCCTAACACCTTCGTGGGAACGCCCTACCACCGGCATCCCATAAGAATAAGTCTTAGTGGTATTTAAGTTTCTTCGCGTGCAGCCGATTATTCAAGAGTGAGGTAGCTCTAATAAGCCACCCTAAGGAGTGATTTGCAATGCATGACCTTTTAATTGCACTGGCATTTGTTGGACTGGTGATTGCCCCCGCTATTGTTGCCGCCCGGTCCGGCGCCCACGCCACCGAAGAGCGCAACGACTGAACCCTGGTCTCTGATCCCCGATCCCTGATCCCCGATCTCTGTTCACTGATCACTGATCACTGATCTCTGATCTCTGATCTCTGATCTCTGTTCCCTGTTCCCTGCCTCCCCGCGGATTGCCCTTCGCCGTCCCACACGGTTAGACTGTTGGTTCGAGGGTTCTTCATGCTTGTTGTCATGAAAGCGCAAGCTACGCCGGAGGAAATCCAGGCGGTTTGCGATCATATAGTGCTGTTGGGCTTCCGGGCCCATCCCCTTCCCGGCGCCCAGCGCACCGCTATCGGCATCACCGGCAACCAGGGCGAGGTCGATCGCGGCAACCTCGAATCGCTCTCCGGCGTGGCCGAAGTCATCCGGGTTTCAAAGGCCTATAAGCTGGCCAGCCGCGACGTCAAAGAAGAAGACACCATTGTTCGCTTCCCCGGAACCGACGCTGCCATCGGCGGCCACGAGCTGGCCATTATCGCCGGCCCATGTTCCATTGAGAGCCCTGAGCAGGCCTTCGCCATTGCCGAACAGGTGGCCGCGGCCGGCGCGCAGTTTTTCCGCGGCGGCGCATACAAGCCGCGCACATCTCCCTACGCATTTCAGGGGCTCGGACTCGAAGCGCTGCGCATCATGGCGCAGATCCGCGAGCGCTACGGGCTGCGCATCGTCACCGAAGCCATTGACAGTGAATCCCTTGACCTGGTGGCCGAATGGGCTGACGTGGTTCAAATCGGCGCACGCAACATGCAGAACTTCTCCCTGCTCAAGAAAGCAGGCCGACTGCGCAAGCCGGTCCTGCTCAAGCGCGGGCTCTCAGCCACACTCGAAGAGTTCCTCATGGCCGCCGAGTACATCATGAGCGAGGGCAATTACGAGGTCATTCTCTGCGAGCGCGGCGTGCGCACCTTTGCCGACCACGCCCGCAACACCCTCGACCTGAGCATCATCCCCGCCATCCAGCGAGTCAGCCATCTGCCCATCCTGGTGGACCCCAGCCACGGCACAGGCCGTCGCGACAGCGTACTGCCCATGGCCCGCGCCGCCGTCGCCACCGGCGCCGATGGCGTTGTCGTCGAAGTCCACGATCATCCAGAGAAGGCACTTTCCGACGGTCCTCAATCCATCTATCCCGCCCAGTTTGTCACCATGATGGACGAACTTCAGCAGATTGCCCCCGTGGTCGGCCGCCATCTTCCCCGCGGCATCCACACCGCGGCAGCAGCAGACTGAGCGCATGAGCCTTCGGAACGTCAGCCTCGCCGTCTTCGCGCTGCTGGCGCTCACTCTCACCGCCTGCCACCGGCACGACTTTCCGCAATACGCCGCCAATTACCGCGAATACGCCTATGTGACCAATGGCGGGAGCGGCACCGTGACCGTCCTCGATGTGGTGAACGTACGGCTGGACCGCGAGATTCCTGTGGGCCAAAATCCCGTTGCCGTCACCGCCAGCCCGGTCCGCAATGAAGTCTATGTCGTCAACTCCGGCGCGGTGGGCGGCCAGGGGTCAGTTTCTGTAATCAACGCTGAAAACAACACAATCGTGGCCACCATTCGCGTCCAGCGCCAGCCGCTTTCCATCGACCTTGACCGTGCCGGCGCTCTGGCGTATGTAGCCAACTCCGGTTCCAACTCCATCTCCGTCCTCGACCTCAAAGCCCGCCGTGAGATTGCCGTCATCGGCGCAGGCGAGCAGCCCGTTTCCGCCCGCATCGCCCCGGACGGCAATACCCTGGTCGTTGCCAACCGCCGCGGCAACAGCGTCAGCCTTTTCGACCTGGGCCCAGCCCTCGCCGCGTCCTGGCGCAAGCCTCAAGTGATCGAGGGGTGCCCCGGAGCCTCCGACGCTGTTATCCTGCCGGACTCCTCCAAAGCCTTCGTAACCTGCTCCGCCGGCCACCAGATCATGGCCATCAACCTAGACAAAACCCCCGCCGACTCCTCCCGGACCGACCGGCCTCGCACCTACCGATTGGAATCCCTGCTCGATGTCGGTCAGGCTCCCGTCCAACTGGCCCTCAAGCCCGACGGCGGCGAACTCTTCGTCCTCAACTCCCTCAGTGACTCCATCTCCGAGGTGGTGACCAGCACCAACGACGTGGGCGGCGCTTACATGATCGGCGACGACCCAGTACGCGGCCTCGTCTCCAGTGACAACTCCGTGCTCTACATCGCCAACTTTCGCTCACAGTGGGTCACTGTCTATGCCCCTGAAGACGGCCGCCGCGTCGCCTCCATCCACGTCGGCGACGGCCCCTCGGCCCTGGCGCTTTCCAGCAATGGCCTCTTCCTGTTCGTCGTCGATACCCGCTCAGGCGACATCGCAGTAGCCCGCACAGACACTCTCTCCATCCGCACAGACACCCTTTCGCTGCTCGCCTTGCTCCCCGCCGGCCGCGCGCCCGACGCCATCGCCGTAAAAGCCTTTAAACTGCCCTAACCGCGCACCCGATCTGCAGTACCGCAAGCCGCCCTGTTAGTTCCCGTCCAGGATCGCCTTAGCCAGAAACGGAACCGTCCGCCCCGTCTGCCCACTGAGATCGAAGACCACAATCTCATTGCGCCCTTTTTTCAACCAGGGTGCGGGCAAATAGAGCGTCCTTTGCGGCCCGATGCTCCAGAAGCGGCCCAGCGGCTGGCCGTTGATCCAGACCACGCCCTTGCTCAGTTCTCTCGCATCCACAAACGTGTCCGCCGGCTCATCCACATCGAAGCTTGCCTGATAGAAGCACGCACCGCTGCATGGGTGCTGCTTATACCTATACGAACTGACCTTATCTATCGGCAGCGGATAAATCTTCCATCCAGTCAGCACCGCGTCGCCCAGCGTAACTCGATGCGTAATGCCGGCTCTCTCGTTGGGAAAGGAATGCCCGAAATTCACCCGCCCGCTGTTCTCCACCAGAATGTCGAGGCGGGTATTGTCGTGGGTCGCATGAATCGGCAGTGTGGATTGATCCAGCCGCCGGTCGAGCGTCCCGGCCAGCACTCCATCCAGATAGACCTGCGCGTAACTATGTAACTCCTCGATGTGCAGATCGGCGCTCTGCGCAGTCCCAATGGTTGTGCGGTACAGAATGTACCCATAACTCTGGCCCACGTCTTCCATGGAAAGAATCTCTTTCGATTCGACAGGCTTGGGCAGCGTGTCCCAAATTGAAACCGCGCTCTCAAGCTTCACCGGCGCAAACGCCTTTACCGGCAAAGGCTCGGGCGGAGCAGGCGGGGTTTTGCCGGTCACTTCGCGAATCGCGTCACGAAACAGGTAGAACTTCGGCTTCAATTCTCCGCTCTCGCTCACCGGCACATCGTAGTCGTAGCTGGTCACCGTCGGGCCGTACTTGCCCTGGTCGATGTTGGCCCCGTTCATCCAGCCGAAACTGGTTCCACCATGAAACATGTACAGGTTGACGGAGTAGCCTTTGTCCAGCATCCATTTGTAGTTCGCGACGTCGCCGGCCGCGCTGGTTGTGTGATGCTTTTCTCCCCAGTGGTCAAACCAGCCGTCCCAAAACTCCCCATTCATCTTCGGACCATGGGGCCGCTCCTTGGCCAACTCCCCAAAAGCCTTTTCCGACGAAGTAAACAATCCTCCGAAGTTGATTGCCGCGGGCAGTTCCGGAAGCAGAGACCTGTTCACTTGCTCGGGCCCATCAGCGGTGTAAAGCATCGCCTTGTCAAAGCCGGAGTCGAGCAGCATCTGCTTCACTCCGTGCATGTACGCGCTGTCGGTTCCGAAGCTCACGTACTCGTTTTCAACCTGCACGGCGATAATCGGCCCGCCGTACGCGCTTTGCAGCGGAGCCAGTTCCTGCCCCAGCCGATGCATCCACCGCGTCGCGTCCGCCATGAACGCCGGATTCGAGCTGCGAACCACCATGCCCGGCTCGCGCAGCAGCCAGGGCGGCAGCCCGCCAAAATCCCATTCGGCGCACACATAGGGCCCGGGCCGCAAAATCACAAACAGCCCCTCCTGCTGCGCTTCGCGGATGAACTCAGCCACATCTTTCTCTCCTGAAAAGTCGTAGACTCCCGGCGAAGTCTCGTGGAAATTCCAGAACACATACGTCTCCACTGTGTTCAGTCCCATGGCCCGCGCCTTGCGCAGCCGGTCGCGCCAATAGGCCCGCGGTACACGCGCATAATGAATGGCGCCGGAGATAATCTGAAACGGCTTTCCGTCCAGCTCAAAATGATCTCCGTTGGCGCGCAGAACATGGGCCGTGTGTGCGGCCGGGTCTTGCGCATAGGCCGCTCCCGCCGTAAAAACGATTGCCAGGACTGCACACACTGCCGCTATCGTCAAAATTTTCATCCGCATAGCGAAACATTCATCCTTTCAAGTTGCGTTCGCCGGAACTCTCTCTAACTCAGCGCCTATTCCTTCTTTTGCCCCCACCGCGCCACGCTGAACTGCGCGCCTGCAAACAGAATCAGCCCCGAAGCATAGGCCCAGAAAAGCAGACCGACCGACACATAAAACGGCCCATAAAGCAGCTCCAGATCCAAATGCGGAAGGATGGCCATGAACAGATATTTCGCCGCCAGCCAGATAAATCCGGTGTAGATCGCGGTGCGCATAACCGGGCGCCAGGGAACCTTGCGGTTGGGAAGCAGCCAGTAAATGGCGAAGAAGAACAGGATCGACGCCGCCCCGGTGGACGCTGCCAGCAGCAGCCAACTGATGCCGCTGAAGAAAAAATTGTCTGTGTGGTGAAAGAAAAGAAAGGCCAGGGCACCGCGCGCGGCGGCATTCAGCAGGATGCTGCCCATGGCCAGCACCACCATCAGCAGCGCCAGGCCCAGCGCCACCGTCTGGTTCAGAAGGTAATTGCGGCTCTTGGTCACTCCCCAGGCCTGGTTCAGCGCCACTTCCAAAGGCAGAAAGATGCCTGTGCAGGCCACCAGAATCATGAACAGCGAAAACGCCTGCACCCCGTGCCGGGACGACAAGTCAGCGACGTATTCCAGTCTCGTCGCCAGCCAATTCGGCTCCTTGGTCACCGCGGGAAGAAAGTAGGTCAACATGTCATTCACCACGCCAACCATTGCCTGCGATTTGAAGACCCGCAACGCCAGCGTATAGAGCAGCACGATGAATGGAATGAAGGAAAGAATCGCATTCGCCGCCACGCTGAAGGCGAAGGTGTGCACCTCGCTGTCAAGCAGGTAAGCCATTAGCGCCTTGCCATCGTTGCGCCAGCGGTACCACTTTGACCTGGTTGCCGGTTCCACTGCATCCGGTGCGACCGTCAATGTAACTCCCCCGTTCGTACCGGAATTTGAGACCTCTGTCACTTGCAACTCCCTTTGATGAGATCGGCAAAGTCCTTTGCCCAACCGCGCGGAGTGCGCGCCAGGCGCATGGATTCGCCGTTCTCAACGGTTGTGCCCTTTAAGAATAGTCTCTCTGGCCAGCTGCGGTCAGTGATTGGCGCCGTGAATGCATTTTCCTCTTGCATACTTAACCGAATCCTGCCATAACTGGAGCACGGCGCGCAGATGCTGAGAGCAGTGCATAAACGAGAAAGAGGAGAGGTCGCGTGAAAGAGCAAGGTGTTGTTAAGTGGTTTAACGGAGCAAAAGGATACGGGTTCATCCAGCGGTCTAGCGGAGAAGATGTCTTCGTCCATTTTTCCGCCATCCAGGCAGATGGCTACAAGACTCTGAACGAGGGCGATCCCGTCGAGTTCGAGTGCCAGCAAGGCCCTAAGGGATTGAACGCCGTTGACGTAACGCGGGTCATATAACTCAGGCTTGCCCTGATCGCAGTTAACGTGTCAAGGGATTCAATCCCAACTACTGCCCTTTTGTGTCCTGTGAACCACGCAGCCTTTCGAGTGCCCACCGAGCTGCGGCGCGCACTCCCTCGTCTGCCGACTCGGTCCACTTTTCCAGCCAGGGCAAAAACTTTCTCAGTCCGCTGTTGCCCATTGCGACGGCCACATTTCGCCGCAGCCTTTGAAACCCCGCCCTGCGCACTGGCGAGCCGTTGAACCGGCGCTCGAACTCCGTCTCATCCATCGCCGCCAGCCAATCCAGCGCCGGATTCACCAACTCTGTTCGCGCTTCCAGTTCCTTGTCCGCGCTTACCGGAACTCGACGCAGCGAATTCCACGGACACACATCCTGGCAAATGTCGCAACCGAACACCTGGCGTCCCATCCCCTCCATCCATTGCTCCGGAATTGGCCCGCGATGCTCGATGGTCAAGTAGGAGATGCACCGCGCCGCATCCATCTGGTAGGGAGCAATCAGCGCGCCCGTGGGGCATGCGTCCAAACACCGCCGGCAACTTCCGCAGCGATCGGGAACCGCGAGCGCCGCCGGATCTGCTTCCACTTCCAGCGAAGTTAAAAGCACCGCCAGAAATCCAAACGACCCCAGGCGGGGATGGATCACGCAAGTGTTCTTTCCCGTCCAGCCCACGCCCGCCGCCGTAGCCAGAGACCGCTCCACCACCGGCCCGGTATCCACGTACGCGCGCGCCTCAAAGCCGCCATGCTCCGCATGCAGTCGCGCTTCAAGCGCGACGAGCCGCTTCTTCAGCACCTTGTGATAATCGCTTGCCCGCCGCTCTCTATTTGCATCCACGCGGCTTGACCAGGCGTACCGCGCAATCCATCCCGCGCCCTCGTCCGCAGGTTCTGTCGAGCGTGGTTGCGCGGTCTCATAGTTGGCAAAGCAGACAATCGCCGATCGCGCCCATGGAAACGCATTGCTTACGCGCGCGCGCACCAGTTGCCCGTTCTCCCCGGTCCGTTCCAGATAGCGCATGGTTCCCGCGCGCCCCGCTTGCACCCACTCCTCAAATCGCTTTGCATCGCGCTCGTGATTTCCGTGCGGAAGCGCCACCAGTCCGGCCTCGGAAAAGCCCGCCTCAAGCGCCCAGGCCCTCGCGTGCTCATGCGTCAGGCAAGGCGTCGGCAATTCGCGTTCAGCTGCGCGATGCTTTTGAAATTCCTCCAATTGCGCCTCCAGCGCCAATTTGGGCTAGCTATTCGAACCGGCATGAGACAGAGTAAACGAATCTTCATACCCGTGATGTATTCTTGCTGCAATCTTGACCGCTGCCTGGCGGATGACTCAGGATTTGGCATGTTTGTCGTGCTTTTTCCTGTCACCCGGACATGTACGCCGCTCCCTGGGAGGGGAACTTTCATGAGTATGCGTCATTTTCTGTCAGCTTCTCTATTAGGATTCCTGCTTGCCACTCCCGTTCTGTCGCAAGGAACGAGTGCCTTCACCACTTTCGATGCGACGGGCGCAGGGACCGGCACTCTGCAGGGAACGGTGGCCACAACCATCGATGCGGCAGGGGACATTGCGGGCATTTACATTGATTCGACGAACAACGAGCACGCATTCCTGCGTACCGCGAGCGGCGTCATCAGCACCGTCAGTCCCACAGGCGCCGGATCGAGCTCGAATTCCATTGTCATTCCTCTCGGCTTCGACACCGCAGGCGACCTGGCGGGAATCTTCTCTGACGCAAATAGCGCAATGCATGGTTTTGTGCGCGCCGCGGGTGGCGCCATCACTATCATCAACGTTCCAGGGGCCGGTACAGGCCAGGATCAAGGGACCTACCCCGACAGCATTGACGGAGCGGGCGATATCGCCGGATCGTACGTGGATGCGAATAGTCTTCCGCATGGCTTCCTGCGCGCCGCAAACGGCTCCATAACCACCTTCGATCCGCCGGGCGCAACCAAGGGAGACAGCGCTCTCGCCGTGAACGATTCCGGCGTCGTTACCGGAGACTACCTGGACGCGAACAACGTAGTGCACGCCTTTGTGCGCGCCGCAGGTGGAACCATCACCACCTTCGAAGCGCCGAATTCAGGAACCGCACTTGGTGAAGGAACCGCCGCTCTCACCATCGACGCGGCCGGCGATGTTGGAGGAGTGTACTCGGATGCCAATAATGTGATGCACGGTTTTATCCGCTCTGCCAGCGGACTGATCACCTCGTTTGACGCGCCGGGCGCAGGCGCCGGGAGCTACCAGGGAACCTATCCCGTCCGATTTGACGCCGCGGGGGATCTTGCCGGAATGTACACCGATACGAACGACGTGGTGTATAGCTTCGTCCGCTCCGCCAGCGGCACCATCTCTACCTATAGCGCTCCAGGCGCCAGCCCTTCCTCAACTGCGCGTCCGGCTTCGCACAGCAGGCGCAAGAGCCTCGCCGCTCACCCCATCCGGACGGGAAATCTCCTTATGCGGTCAAGGAGGCTGGGCAGTTTCTTTAATCGGTACCGGGGATTTCCGGGCAAGATCGGCCTTATTTCCAAGGCCACCAGCGGAGTGCTGAATGGAACCGGCGGACATTATTACGGGACCATCGGCGTGGGCATCAATGCGATAGGAGAAACGGCAGGAGTCTTCACCGTTGGGGACTACGTGGCGCACGGCTTTGTGCGCACAGCCAGCGGCTCTTTGACCGCTTTCGACGCTCCCGGCGCGGGCACGTCAGTCTATGAAGGAACCGGTGGTCTCAGCATTAACGCTTCGGGGACAATTGCCGGGGGCTATGCGGATTCGAATTCGACGATTCATGCGTTCTTCGTGACACTGGGGCAAGCTGTCACCACAACCACGCTTGAATCCGCACCCAATCCCTCGGTTTTCGGCGAATCCGTTACGCTGACTGCGACGGTCTCTGCCGATGGCCAGTCGGTTCCGGATGGAGAATCCGTTTTCTTCCTGAATGGGACGGCGCAATTGGAATCGGCGACCTTGACCGGCGGGACGGCCACCTTGGCCACCACAGCGTTGCCCGTGGGCACGGATTCGATCACAGCGTCTTACGGAGGCGACTCAAACCTGGCCGGCAGCACATCGACGGCGGTCAACCAGATCGTCGCCCAGGCCAGTACCACCACGCAGCTCACTTCCACGCCCAACCCGTCCATCGTTGCCCAGTTGGTAACCCTTACTGCAACGGTATCAGGACAGTTTGGCGGCACAGCCACGGGCACGGTCACCTTCTACAACGGAACCACGAGCCTGGGAACCGGAACTCTCAGCGGCAACTCGGCCAGCCTGAACACGGCAGCGATTCCGCAGGGAACGCAGTCGATCACGGCGGTCTACGGCGGCGACGGGAATTACACAGGAAGCACCTCCGCTGCAGTCAGCCAGGTGGTGAACGCGGGCCCACCCGCACCGGACTTCACCCTGGCAGCCGCGCCGGCATCCATCACCGTTAACTCCGGGCAAAGCGGCAATATCACGGTTACGGTTACGCCCGCGAACGGTTTCAATTCCGCTGTTTCGTTCAGTTGCTCCGGGTTGCCAAGCGGGGCGTCGTGCAGCTTCTCTCCGCAAACGGTAACCCCGCCGGGCACCACTTCGACAACACTTACCGTGGGCGTCTCCGGCACAAGCGCGCAACTCCGCCACAATGAGCGCACGCTGTTTCCCGCGTCCGCACTGGCGGCCATCCTGTGCTGCTTTGGCTTGCGGAAGCAGCGCCGCCTGCGGATGCTCTTCCTCGTGGCAGTGAGCGTAATCGGTCTGAGCCTGTTTACAGCCTGCAGCTCAAAGACGTCCGTTCAGCCCGTCACATCGACGGTCACCATCACCGGGACATCGGGCGCCCTGCAACCTACCACGACCTTCAGTCTCACGGTGAACTAACCCTCCTAATCAACCACGCAACACCATCGAGGCCTCTACCCAAGGTAGAGGCCTCGGCGTTTGCCGCGACGCTTTCAAAGCGCCGACAGTTTCCCTGTGCGAAGGGAACCCTCCGCACCCCCTTTTGCGTATGCATAAGCGTGTCCGAATATGGACGCCGGATTTGAAATTGAACACCCGGCCCCATGATTCGAAATGGGTGATGCTCCTATCCCTCTTGACCTCAACAAGTTCCCCTCCTGCGGCTTTGGCCTTCAGGGTGCAATTACCTCGGCAACAACGGCCCATCATCAGTCCCGGATGAGTTCAGGCCGTAAACAGAACGTTCCAAGGAGATGTCTTATGACCAGCGTCATGTTCAACCCAGAAGTCGCAGACCGCAGCCTGGCAGAATGGGCGGGCGCCCATGAATCCACCGAAATCAGCGGACTGACCGAACTCGTCCGCGGCCGCGACCAGCGTCTGCTCGATCGCCTGACGCCGCTCGTTCGCCGGCAAAGCCTGATCCTCGATCTCCACTCGGTCGAGCGCATCGACGCAGCCGGCATTGCCGCGCTCATCACGCTCTACCGCGCCGCGTCGGAAACCGGCCACCGCTTCGCAGTGTCATGCGCTTCGCAGCGAGTAGCGGAAATCCTTTCGCTCGTGGGGCTGAAGCACATACTACTGTCTCAAAATGCGATTATTTGTTCGCATTCCGGAGATAGTCTCCGCCGTTCCGCCGCGTGATTTCATCGATGCCGTCAAGAAATCCGCTCCTGGCGCAGCTTCGCGCCTCGATTGCAATCTTCCTTCGCGCCGTCCAGCAAGTCTGCGTCGCCCCGCCCGAATCGCATGTGACGCGGAGCACAGGCAGACGTATACTTGAAGGGCTATTTGTACTATCGACTAACGAATGCCGCGACGCGCTGTCGGATGTCTGGATGATTCGTACGCACTCAGCCTGTTACCCGCACCTTTCGTGGTAGCGCTGAGCCTCCGGTTCACCACTGTCTCATAAGTAACGCCGCGGAATTCTGGTCCCAGCCGGCAAACTTTTGCCGCTGGGGCAAAAAATTCTATTCACGGAGGCTTTACCCCATGGCGCAGGGCGTGGTGGATCAGGTGTCTGCCGGAAAAGCAGGCTCGACTTCAACTCCAATCAAGTATGTCTACTTCTTCGGCGGCGGCTCGGCTGACGGCAACGGCAAACTGAAGGATACGCTGGGCGGCAAGGGCGCTGGCCTGGCGGAGATGACCAACGCCGGATTGCCTGTCCCTCCGGGGTTCACCATTCAGACCGAAGCCTGTCGCGAGTACATGCGTGGCGCTGTAAGCCCCGCGGTCGACGCTGAGATGTTTGCCGCGCTGGAGCAGCTGGAAAAGCTGCAGGGCCAAAAGCTGGGCACGGGCGAAAATCCCCTGCTCGTCTCCGTCCGTTCCGGCGCCAAGTTCTCCATGCCGGGCATGATGGACACCATCCTCAACCTGGGCTTGAACGATCAGGCCGTGGAAGCGCTGGCCAAGCTCAGCAACAATCCCCGCTTTGCCTATGACTCCTATCGCCGCCTCATCCAAATGTTCGGCGACGTGGTTCTCGATGTGGAGAAGAAGAAGTTTGAGCACATCTTCGACACCATCAAGCATCGCGAAAAGGTGAAGTTCGACTACGAATTGCAGCCCGATGCGCTGCAGGAGATCATCGCCGAGTACAAAAAGCTTGTCCGCAAGGAAACCGGCAAGGACTTTCCGCAGGGCCCGCTCGATCAACTGGTCCAGGCCCGCGACGCCGTCTTCAGGAGCTGGCAAAACAACCGCGCCAAGACCTACCGCCGCATCAACCGCATCGACGACTGGCTGGGCACCGCCGTCAACGTGCAGGCCATGGTGTTTGGCAACCTGGGTGACAACTCAGGCACCGGCG
>JBEKEQ010000121.1:0-12932 GCA_050013735.1 Occallatibacter sp. | reverse complement strand
AGAGACAGAGCAGCCTTTCACTCTACCCTTTGCCAACCCGAAGCAGCTGGTCATCTCCCCCGGCGATTCCAGCTCGTGCCCCAATTGCTATGTTTTTGTCGCCATGGACACCGGGGGCACCGAAGCCATCCACTTTAACCCCGGCAACGCCAACCCCTTCGGAGCCTTTGGCAACCTGAAGGTTCTGAATTCCGCAGGTGGCGCCAACACGGTGGCCGTAGACCCCACCAACCGGTTGCTCTATATTGGCGAGTCCAATGCTCTGCCCTCCGCTACACAGACCGGCGGGTTGCGCGCCTTCACCATAGGGGTCTCGGGACTCACCGAGATCTCCGGTTCCCCCTATGCAATTGGAGGAACGGGACCCTCCGCCATCCAACCCACATCGGACGGTAACTACGTCTATGTGGCCAACGAATCGGTCCGCAACAGCTCCACGGACAACATCCAGGGCTTCTCCGTAACGGCTACCTTACTCACCTCGATCGGCAATGTTGCGGCCGGCCCATCGAGCGGCATGATCGGCCTGGCAGAAGACTCAACCGGGAGTTACATCCTTGCGACGGACTTTGCCGGCGATCCCGACCTCGAAGCCTACACCCTAAGCTCGGGGACGCTCACTTCCTCGCTGACCGGCGCCACCGGAACAGGATCCGTGGGAGCCATCGCCATTGTCGCAGCGCCGGCCGCACAGTAATAGGGCCCAGGGACTATTCCCTAGTCCCTGTTCCCGGTTCCTGCTATCCTCAAGAGGAACGCCACCGGCTGTGTTCACGCGATCTCCATCCCCATCCGTCTCATCTCTCAAGCGCACAGGGACCTTTGCGTCTTTGCTGCGCGTGCTCTGCTTTTTGGCGCTGGCTTGCGGATGTGCGCGATTCCGGCACGAGCAGCACGATACCGTGTACGTTTCAGCCCGGCAAATTTATCTTCATGACCGCGTAGCGGCCGTCTCCAATCGCGTGGCCGAGGTGACAAACGGCCAACCGCTGGAAGTGCTGGAGCGCGGGCGGCGTTTCCTCAGGGTCAGGACAGAAAAGAACGAGGTCGGATGGATTGAACAGCACGCCGTGATTGACGGCTCGACCCACGACTCTTTTGTCGAGCTTGCAAAAACACATCAAGACGACCCGGTGGCGGCCACCGCAACCTTGCGCGACGACATATACCTGCACCTGCTCCCCGGCCGGGAGACTGAGCACTTTTATCTGCTTGCCGGCAACGCCAAAGTCTATCTGCTGGCCCGTGCATCGGTCGCAAAAAACGCCGCACCACTTTCCAGGCCCGCCGCGCCCAAACCGGTCGCGCAACCCGCCCAGGGCGGAATGGCTTCGGCTGTGAAAAAGGATTCCGCGAAGGCCTTCCCACCCAACGCTTCGCTCCAGAAGGCCGTGGGCAGCACGGCGCCGGTTCTGAATCCCATTCCGGCTCCGCCCGTGGTGATGGAAGACTGGTGGCTGGTCCGCGACGCGCAAGGTCGCACAGGCTGGCTGCTTGCGTCGCGCATGGATGTGGATGTGCCGGACCAGGTTGCGCAGTACTCTGAAGGACAGCGGATGGTCGGCGCTTACGTTTTGACCAAGGTCATCGATCCCGAGGCCGACACCCCGAACCACGAAGTTCCCGAGTACGTCATGGTTTTGGGACCGCCCAAAGCAGGTCTGCCGTTCGATTTTGACCAGTTGCGCGTTTTCACCTGGAGCTTGAAGCGCCACCGTTATGAGACTGCCTTCCGGCTGCATCCCATCGAAGGCTATTTGCCGTTGCGAACCGGGTTCCAGCCGGGGCCCGGAGGCAACGTGCCCGCTTTCAGCTTCCTTTTGGCCAGCGGCCCGAATGTCACCACCGACTCCGCCACCGGGGTTACCCGGCCAGTGGCTCCGCGCACCATCCGCTACATGATGATCGACACGCAGTTGAAGCGTATAGGGCCGGACCTGGGGCCGATTCCCCTAACCCACTCGACAGACGAGAAGCCAAAGACGGCTAAGGGGCAAAAGAAGAAGGGCAGGTAGGGATTACGGTAAACCCCTACTCTGTCGGGCCGTCGGCCGTGAACGGCGAGCAGCAGGGCTTTTCCGTCGAATGGAAGTTCATCAGCTCGACGCGGATGCCGTCGGGGTCGTAGAGGTTGAACTGGCCCTTGCCGTCCCTGCCGATTAGGGTGTGGGCGTCGCATTTCACTCCAACGAACCGGTTGCCGTCTTTAAGGGTCTTGTAGGCCTCGTCCACTGAGGCTTCTCCAATAGAAAAATGGTCGAGGACGCCGAGCCAACTCTGTCCCATCCCTGCCGGCAAAGCGGAGCTGGAGGGGTCGCCCACCAGCATGTACTCCAGCCAATCGTGGCTGTCCGGGGTCTGCTGGCTCACGTAGTCGATGCGGCCGTCAGTCCCACCGCCAAACCAGTAGGGGCGGAAGCCGAGCAAATCTCGGTAGAACAGGTCTTCAACAGCCCGGCTATGCACCAGGAAACCCATATGAATGATGTGGCGGCCGATGGCCGTTGGATTCACCAACGGCTTCAATGGTTCGGGAGGCTGCACGAACTCCACTTTGTTGCCTTCCGGATCTTTCACGTAGAACCAGAAGCTGCCGTCAGCGCCTCTTTCCACCTGGCCGGGGACCTTCCACGCTTTGTGGCCAAGATAGCGGCGGAGCGTCTCTGCGTCATCAGTGTTCCAAGCGGTGTGGTCCAGGCGATAGATTCCGGCATCAGCAGGGAGCGGCAAAACCTCAACAAATTGCGTGGCGCTGAGGGCATAGCGCACGCCCTTCGGGTTTTCCGGGTCGGCCTGCCGGATGGCGCCGATGACCTCGCGGTAGAAATGGTCGGTGGCTGCAGGGTTGGAGGTATAAATGGCGATATGAGAGATGCCGGTGATCCTGGGCCGCGTCAGTGGCTTGTCGGGCATTTGAGCGGTGGCCAAAAGAGGAATGGCGGCGAAAACAGCAGCGGCAAAGAGACTGCAACGCATTGTGCACCTCGGTTGTTGACGTGGGTCCAAGATAAATGGATTAGGCGCTTGGCGCAATCGCGAAGCCCATTTTGCGAGCGATGTTTCAAGACAACGGCGGGCCGCCGTACAATGCGCTCATGCATCGATATAGCTTCCCATCACCGATTGCCGCGCTCGTCCTGGCCGTCTCCCTGGGTTTGGCGTGCCCTGGCTCAACCGTGTTTGCACAGGACACTCTTCCCAAAACGTCTGCAGAAGATCGCGCACTGGCGCGCGAAATCTTCAAACAGCTGATCGAGATCAACACCACGGATACGCCGCTGGGGAATGTGACCACGGCCACCGCGGCTATGCAGAAGCGGATTCTGGATGCGGGGTTTCCAGCCGAGGATGTGCACCTGCTCGGTCCCGACCCGAGGAAACAGAACCTGGTGGTGCGCTTCAGAGCCTCGGGACCCACAACGGAAAAGCCCGCGTTGTTTTTGTGCCATATGGACGTGGTGCAGGCGCTGCGCTCCGATTGGTCGACCGATCCGTTTCAGTTTGTTGAGAAGGACGGCTACTACTACGGGCGTGGAACTCAGGACATGAAGGAATCCGATGCGGCATTGGTGTTTACATTCATCCGGCTGCGCCGCGAGGGATACAAACCGAAGCGGGATTTGATCCTGGCGCTGACGGCGGACGAAGAGGGCGGTAAGTTCAACGGAGCGAGCTGGCTGGTGCAGCATCATCGCGAGCTGGTGGATGCAGCTTTCGTCATCAATCCCGACGCGGGCGGGGTGGAACTGGACCACGGGCGGGCGGTTGTGGCCGATGTGGAGGCCACGGAAAAGGTGTACTCCGACTTCCAGGTCACGGCGGTGAATCCCGGCGGACACAGTTCGCGGCCCCGGCCGGACAATGCGATTTATGAGCTGACGACAGCGCTGAACAAGCTGGCGGCCTACACGTTTCCGTTTGAGATGAACGAGGTCACGCGGACGTACTTCGCGAACCTTGCCAAGCAGGAGACGGGGCAGTCCGCGGCCGATATGCGCGCGATTCTGGCCAACCCGCCCGATCTGGACGCCGCGGCGCGGCTCAGCGCTGAGCCGAGCTTCAACGCCAACTTCAGAACCACGTGCGTGGCCACGCGGCTCAATGCGGGCCACGCCAACAATGCACTGGCGAGTACGGCGCAGGCCAATGTGAACTGCAGAATATTTCCGGGGCATTCGCCGGAGGAGATTCGTCAACAGTTGATCGTAATCTTCGGCGACCCAAAGCTGAGCGTAAAGTACGTCTCGGACGGCGGCGAGGTTTCCGATACCGCGCCGGAACGCAAAGCGATGATTCCGCCGGCGCCCATCAAGGAAGTCTTTGATCCTTTAACGCGGCTCACCGAGGCCATCTGGCCGGGAACACCGGTGACGCCGGTCATGGAGAACGGCGCCAGCGATTCGATTTACTTCGCGCAAGCGGGGATTCCCTGCTACGGGTACTCGGCGATTGCGCTCGAGCGGGACGACGACCGGGCGCATGGCAAGGACGAGCGGCTTCCGGTGGATTCATATTGGAAGTCGCTGGACTTTTTCTATTCGTATTTGAAGGCAGTGGGCGGGGAGTGATCGAAAGACAGGGGTTAGGGATCGAGGAGTTGGGAAAAGGGAAGCGGGAACGGAAGGCTGCTGGGTCGAGTCCATGCACCGCCGCGTCTAACTCTCTAGAGGTTTCTGTTTGCCGGCCATCCGGACAATTTCCGGCGAGTTTGGAACTTCGAAGGGACAATTCAAATGAAAAATAGAGCACTGGCGGCTTTGTCAGTTGCCGGAGCGTTCCTGCTGGCGACACATGCGGTTGCGCAGAGTGAGCTTGCCACGGGACGGGCAGTGGTGACGATTTTCGCGAAACATAGCGAGTTGGCTCCGCAGGTTTCCCAGCAGGATGTGAGCGTGAGGGTGAACGGGAAGGATTCCAGCGTGACCGGCTGGGCGCCGTTCAAGGGTGGGGACGACCGGCTGGAACTGGTGGTGCTGATCGACGGCGGGGCGCGCAACCTGGGCCGCCAGTTCGACGAGATCAAGGAATTTGTGAATGGATTGGGCCCGCATACCAAAGCTGCCATTGGCTACATGCAGAATGGACGCGCCATCCTGGCGAGCCCGCTGTCGGCGGACCACGGGAAGGTTTTGGGTGAGCTTCATCTGCCGGCAGGTCCCACTTCGAGCCCTTACTTCAGCCTGTCTGATCTGGCAAAGCACTGGCCTTCAACCGAACGCGGCGTGCGGCGCGAAGTTGTCCTGTTAAGCGACGGCATTGATCCTGAAAATGTCCGCTTCGACCCGGACGATTTGTATGTTCAAACGGCTATCAACGACTCAGTCCGCGCAGGCTTGGTGGTTTATACCATCTATTGGCAGAACCGGAACGATGGCGGCGATGCTTCGCCGATGGCGGAGGGCGGCCAGAGCCTGCTGAGCCTGGTTACCGCCGCTACCGGAGGTTATAGTTATTGGTTTGGCTTGAACAATCCGGTGAGTTTCCAGCCCTATTTTCAAGATCTGAAACGGCGCTTTGAAAACCAGTACCAGCTCGACTTTACGGCCCGGCTTGATCGCAAGCCTGCAGTAGAGAGCCTGCGGTTGAAGGTGGAGGGGTTGGGGATTGATGTTACCGCTCCGCAGCAGGTGTTTGTGGATCGGGGCATCGCGGAGTAGCAATGGTCTGCGAAGCCTTCGGGCCTCGGATGTGCCGGAGCTTCTCCAGCGGCGCAGGCTCGCGGCAGCTAGAATAACCGGTGAACGAGAAAGACAGTTAAATGACTGAAAGATTTGTTCGGTTTGGGCCATGGACGCGGCGAAACTTTCTGCGGGCAGGAACGTTAATTGCCCTTGAACCAACTACTCACCTGGCGGCATTGGCTGGGACAATCGCTCAGCCACAACAGGGCACAGCGCTGCAGCCGGTTACGGCACAAGCCGCGCCGGCCTCGCCCGAGTGGATGAAGGATCTCATCATTTATGAGATTGCAACAAAGGGATTCACTTCACCGAAGGGACCGGAAAGCGGAACATTCAATAGCCTGCGCGGAAGGTTGAGTTATCTGCAGGAGTTAGGCATAACCGGCATCTGGTTGACCGGCTACTCTGTGTGCGATCCCCACCACTTCTATAACATCTGGACGCAATATGCGGTGATCGAGCCGGATAAGTTCGACCCCACGCTGGGCACGGCGGAGGAGTTCAAAGAACTTATTCACGAAGCTCATCAGCGCGGCATCAAGGTGTTTCTCGATGTGATTACTCACGGGCTCATGAAGAATAGCCCGGTGATCAAGGCGCATCCTGCGTGGTTTCGCGGGAGCAGTTGGGGCATGACAGACTTCGACTGGAGCGGCGGGCATGCGGACCTGGACGACTGGTGGGTGAAAATCTATACGGAGTTTGTAACTCTATACGGGGTGGATGGTTATCGTTTGGATGTGAGCATTTACCGGCCCGATCTATGGGAGCGCGTGCGAATTAACGCCGCCGCCGCGGGGCATCCGATTGTTATTTGGGAAGAGGGAAATTCCGCGATTCCCGGAGTTACTGACTTTACACAGGCGGAGAACGTCTTCTGTACGCATCCCGAGGGCGTTGTGGATCAAGTTCTGCTCAACGATCTGCCAGGTTTTTATGACCGCAAGTTCGGCAGGATCGGCGTCTACGACGTGCAGGTTGATTACCAGGACGGCAGCAGCCGGAAAGGAAACACACAGGGCGAGGGCGCGCTGGGCGTGCATTTGGCGGGCCTGTCCGCGGATCGAGTGGGCCGCAGGAGAGGCGAACCGCAGCCCGATGGATTGCCCGATGTGAAGATCAGGCTGCAGAACGTGCAGCAGAAGCCGATTGCCAATGTGACCGTGCGAAACGACGAGGGCGATATCTGGCAGCTTCGAGCAACAAATTGGATGAGCAGGCCGCTGCTGGTGGATGCGCACAAAACCGATGGAAAGCTTGTGGCTGGGCCGGGCGTGGATATTTACATTGCCACGCTGTCGTGGGGCTCGTCGCTGCAACTCAGTTGTCACGATAATGGCTGGGCTGGATTTCCACTGGACAAGAACCCCTTTGTCGTACAGGGAAGCCGCTCTGTCTTTGGCTATTCGGTATTATTTTCTCCCATGATCCCGATTTTCTTTTCCGGGGAAGAGTTCGACGCGGCGTTCCATGCTTTACCTGACTTATCTCCGAATCTCTACGGAGACAAGGATGCGGGAAAGGGCCGGTGGCTTTATGGAGCCATGCTCGATTGGAACGAGCTGAAGGCGCCGGAGCACAGGGAGATGTTCATCGATGTAAAAAAGATGATGGCTATCCGCAAGAAGTATTCTGAGATTCTTGCCATGTGTCCGGGAGGCAAAGAGCCCAACCTGAAGGCCATCACCTTCGAAGCGAATATCAAGGTCCCGGTTCCCTATGTTCGTTGGAACGAGCGCAGCGCAATTGTAGTAGCCGCAAACGGGAATCGCGATGAGAATGCAAGCCTGAAGTTAAAAATCGATCTGGCTCAAATCGAACTTGGAGGCCACGGCAGTTATACCTTAACCGATCTATGGTCTACGGCCGAGCCCAGGAAGCTTACTGCTGCGGAGTTGGGCGACTTAAGCTGTACCGTCAAACGGGATGGCGTTGCCGGCGGCGGGCTTGCGGTCTTCAGGATTCAGCCGGCCTGAACTGCCGGCGCCCTCGCTGGTAAACTGGAACCTCATGATTCTCCCGTTCGTCCGCGAAATTTTTGCGGAGCTGGAGCACTCTTCGGGGTTTGAGCGCGTACGAAGGCATTTGAGCCTGGGTGCGGGGCGGAGGCGTGTGTCGGGACTGACCGCGACGGCGCGGTCGTTGTACCTGCCGCTGATGGCACGGGCGGCCAGGCAACTGGCCATTGTGGTGGTGGCCGACAACAAGGCTGCCGAAGCTCTGGAGCCGATGCTCAAAGCCGGTTGCGAGTTGACCGGCGCGGTGGATCCCAGCGCAGTGGTACGGCTGCCGGCCCACGATGTGCTTCCTTTTGAAAATCTATCTCCGCATCCCGATGTGCAGGAGCAGCGCGCGTCGGCGTTGTGGAAGCTGGCCACCGGTGCGGTGGAGATTCTGATTGCGCCCGTGGAGGCTGCTGCGCTGCGGCTGTTTGACCGCGACTATTACGCCGGGCTTGCGGTGACCATCAAGCGCGGCGAGGAAGTTGACGTGGAGGTGCTGACCGCGCACCTGGCCAGCGTGGGCTACACGCAAATGGACCTGGTGGAGATGCCGGGGCAGTTTACGCGGCGAGGCGGAATTCTGGACGTGTATTCGCCCGAGTCTGACCGGCCGGTGAGGATCGAGTTTTTCGGCGACGAGATTGAGACCATCCGGAAGTTCGATCCGGAGACGCAGCGGTCGCAAAGCGGGCTGGATGAGGCGCAACTGCTGCCGCTGACTGAGACGCCGGTAACGGAGAGGCTGCTGGCGGCGGTGCATGGGCGGCTGAACCGGCAGCAGGTGGAAGGCGAAGACGATGAGATGGCCGCGGAGTTAGCCGCTGCCGGCGGAGTGAGCGTTTTTCCGGGCTGGGAGTTCTTTAGCGCAGTGGCGGGAGCGGAGCGGTCGCTGCTGACGCTGGCGCCGAAGAGCGCACTGTTCGTCGAAGAGCCGGCGATGGTGCGCAACCAGATCGACCGTTGGTGGAACAAGGTGGAGCAGCGGCACGAGCGGTCAGGGATTGGGTCGCTGATTCGACCGGAGGACATTTATCTGCGGCCAGAGGTTTTGCAGGCAGCGCTGGACGCGCACATGGGGCTGGACCTGGATCAACTGGGCGTGGTGGACGTGCTGGAAGAGGACAACACGCTGGGCGAAATCGAGTTAAACACCCGGCCCACGCTGCGGTTTCATGGGTCGATTCCGGCGCTGACCGAGCAGCTGCGGAGCCTGATGCAAACGGAGACGCGGATTGTGCTCACCGGCCCGCACCAGGGCGACGTGGAGCGTTTGGCTACGGTGCTGAGGGAATACCAGATTCCTTACCGCCTGGGCAGCCGCAATCCGCATCCGGGCGAGACCGTGCTGGACGAGGGGAGTTATCTGGCGGGCGATCTGCGCGTTCCGGTCATAGTGAAGACGCAGATTGCAGCGGGAGTTAGCTTTACCAATTCAAATTTGATTGTCTTCGGGGCCAATGACTTATCGGACGACGCGGATGTGGCGGCGCGACCGGAACCGAAGAAATCAAAGACAGCAGCCTTCGTTTCCGACTTTCGCGATTTGGGTGTGGGCGATTACGTGGTTCACGTCGAGCACGGAATTGCGCAATACCAGGGGCTGAAGGAGATTTTGCAGGATGGGCTTTCCCTGGAGTTCATGATCCTGGAATTCGCTGAGGCCGCCAAGTTATATGTGCCGCTAACTCGGCTCGATCTGATCCAGAAATACCGCTCGACCGATACGGGGCCGGCGCCGGTGCTGAACCGGCTTGGATCGCAACAGTGGGCCAAGACCAAGGCGCGGGTGCGCAAGGCCATGCAGGACATGACCGGCGAGTTACTCAAGTTATATGCCGAACGGACCACTGCGCAGGGAACGGCTTTCTCAAAAGACAACGAGTTTCAGCGGGAGTTTGAGGGTTCTTTCGACTACAGCGAGACAGACGACCAGTTATCGGCCATCCGTGCCATCAAGCACGACATGGAATCGACCACTCCGATGGACCGGCTACTGTGCGGCGATGTGGGCTATGGGAAGACTGAAGTAGCGATGCGCGCGGCTTTCAAAGCAGTGCAGGATGGCAAGCAGGTTGCTGTGCTGACACCGACGACAATTCTAAGCTTTCAGCACTTCGAGACCTTCAAGAAGAGATTTGCGCAATTTCCAATCAACATCGAGATGATTTCGCGGTTCCGCACGGCGAAGGAACAAAAGAGCATTGTGGAGCGCGTGGAAACGGGCCGCGTGGACATCCTGATCGGGACGCACCGATTGCTTTCGAAGGACATCAAGTTTCAAGACCTGGGGCTGCTGGTGGTGGATGAAGAGCAGCGTTTCGGCGTGCGCCACAAGGAGCGGCTAAAGCAGATGCGCAAAGAGATTGATGTGCTGGCGATGAGCGCCACGCCGATTCCGCGCACGCTGCATATGTCGCTGGTGGGACTGCGGGACATGAGTGTTATTGAGACGCCGCCCAAGGATCGGATGGCGATTCAGACAGTTGTCGCGAAGTTCGACGAGAAGATTGTGCGCTCGGCCGTAGAGGTGGAGCTTGAACGTGGCGGGCAGGTTTATTTTGTGCACAATCGCGTGGAGTCGATTTATGAGATTGCCTCGCGCATCCAGGAGTTGGTGCCGGGGGCGCGCGTGGCCGTGGGCCACGGGCAGATGGGCGAGACGGAGTTAGAACGTGTGATGCTGGCTTTCATGCGGCATGAGTATGACGTGCTGGTGGCGACGACGATCATCGAGAATGGATTGGACATTCCGCTGGCCAATACGATCCTGATCAACCGCGCGGACCGGCATGGGTTGAGCGAGTTATACCAATTACGCGGCAGGGTGGGGCGCTCGAACCGGCGAGCTTACGCGTACTTACTCATTCCGCCAGAGAACGAGTTAACTGAGATTGCGCGCAGGAGGTTGGCGGCTTTGAAGGAGTTCAGCGACCTCGGCGCTGGATTCAAGATTGCTGCGCTCGACCTTGAACTACGCGGTGCGGGTAACATGCTGGGCGGCGAGCAGAGCGGACACATTGAGGCGGTGGGATTCGAGTTATATACCTCGATGCTGGAGGCCGCGGTGAAGGAGATGAAGGGCGAGTCGAGCGAAGAGCGGCCTGCAACGCAGCTTAACCTGGGAATTGCGCTGCGCATCGACGAGAGTTATGTGCCGGAGGAAAACCAGCGGCTGCGGCTCTACAAGAAAATTGCGGGAGCGGCGAGCGAAGCGGCAGTTGCCGAGGTGCGCGCGGAGATGGAAGACCGTTACGGAGCGCCCCCGGACGCGACGGTGTACCTGCTGGAAGCGGCGATGGTGCGGTTGGAGTGCGAACGGATGGGGATTGCACAGATCGATCGCAGGCGCGGCGAGTTGCAGATACGATTCATGGAAAACGCGGCGGTTGACCCTGCGCATCTCATGCGCTTAGTAGCAAAAAATGCCAAACGGGGTGCGCAGTTCACGCCTCAAGGCCTGTTGAAGTATCCTTTGGCTGCCACGCGGTCCGACGAAGTGTTACTGGAAATTCATGAAGTGCTGGAAAAACTGGCGGCGATGCCAGTGAATGCATAAGATTACTACCTCGATTTGGAGAGTCAAAATGAAAAGGATGGTTGCGGCGTTTGCGATTGGAGTTTTTATGTCTTCGGCAATGACTGCTCGCGCGGCGGATAAAGACTGGAAGAGCCAGTTTGAGAAGGTTTCAGATGAGTATTTCGACCAGGTGTTTTTTCACTTCGCCCCGACACAGGGGACGCTGGTCGGTTATCACCAATATGACGGGCAGCTGGAGGATTACTCGCGGAAGAACATCGATGCGGAGATTGCGGCGCTGAAGGGCTTTGAGAAACGCGTCGAGGCAATTCATCCGGACGATGCAGCGGCGGATTTTGTTTCCCGGAGCGACCGTGAAATGGTGCTTTCAAACATTCGATCGGCGCTATTGACGCTGGAGACGATCCGGCCGTGGGAGAAGAATGCGGACAACTATTCGAGCACCTGTGCGGGTGGGGCGTTTGCATTAATGGAGCGGAAGTTTGCTCCGCCGGACGAGCGGTTGCGGTCTTTGATCGCGCGAGAGAAGCAGATGCCGGCGCTGCTCGGCGAGGCGCGTAAAAACCTGAAAAATCCTCCGCGCATTTTTACCGAGATTGCTATCGAGCAGCTGCCGGGCGTTGTAAGTTTCTTTGAAAAAGACGTCCCGTTGGCCTTTGCCGATGCCAAAGATCCTGCGCTCAAGGCTGAGTTTGCCGAGACCAACGCGGCGGTGATTGGGGCGTTGAAGAGTTACCTCGTTTGGCTCAAGTCGGATCTCTTGGCTAGGTCGAATGGAGATTTTCGGATTGGAGCAGAGGCGTTCCACAAGAAGCTCGAATACGACGAGATGGTGGACTTGCCGCTGGATAAGCTGTTGGAGATTGGCTGGGCAGACTTACGCAAGAATCAGGAACACTTCAAGCAAGTGGCGAAGGAACTGGAGCCGGACAAGGAGCCCAGCGCGGTGCTGGAGGAGCTGGGAGAAAATCATCCGTCGCCGGATAAGTTACTGGACGCCTTCCGCGCCACCTTTGACGGGCTGATAAGCTTCATTCGGTCGAATCACATTGTGACCATTCCTTCGGACGTGCGGCCGATTGTGGAAGAGACGCCGCCCTTCATGCGAGCGACGACCTTTGCCAGCATGGACACGCCGGGCCCATTTGAAAAGCATGCGACGGAAGCATACTTCAATGTGACTTTGCCAGACCCATCAATGACCCCGAAGGAAGTTGAGGGATACATGCACTCGTTCAACGCGGGAACGGTGATTTCTACGGCGGTGCATGAAGCGTATCCGGGACATTACATTCAGTTTCTCTGGCTACCCCAGGCGCCGAGCCGGGTGCGGAAGCTATTGGGCGCTAACACCGATGTGGAAGGCTGGGCGCATTACTGCGAGCAAATGATGCTGGATGAGGGGTATGGCCAGCCGGGAGCGGGGGCCAAGGACGAGCGCGAGTCGAAGTTCCTGCGCCTGGGGCAACTGCAGGATGCATTGCTAAGAAACGCGCGGTTTATTGTTGGCATCGAAATGCATACCGGCAAGATGAGCATCGAGCAGGCTGAGGCGTTTTTTCAGAAAGAAGGCTACCAATCAAAAGAGACGGCCGTGGTTGAGACCAAGCGCGGCGCCGGCGACCCAACTTATCTGTATTACACGCTGGGCAAGTTGGAGATTATGAAACTTCGCGAGGATTTGAAGAAAAAGCAGGGGGCGGCTTTTTC
>JBEKEQ010000120.1:0-12990 GCA_050013735.1 Occallatibacter sp. | reverse complement strand
CTCTGATCTCTGATCTCTGATCTCTGATCTCTGATCTCTGATCTCTGATCTCTGATCTCTGATCTCTGATCTCTGATCTCTGATCTCTGATCTCTGATCTCTGAAAGGCCTTTATGCTGCATACATTCGTTGCTTACGTTGAAGACATTCCCGGCGTGCTGACGCGCGTCGCTTCGCTTTTTCGCCGCCTCAACATCAACATCAGCTCGCTCACCGTGGGCCGCAGCGAGCGAGTGGGGCTTTCGCGCCTGACGCTGGTTTGCGAAGCTTCAGCCGAGGCCGGGCATCGCGTCCGCGCCAGCCTGTTCAAACTGGAGAACGTGGTGGATGTGGACGATATTGCCAAGGCGCCCAGCGTCACGCGCGAACTGGCGCTCATCAAAGTTGCTGCCACGCCTGAGTCGCGCTCAGGGCTCTTCGATCTCGTCGAGGTTTTTCGCGCCCGCATCGTTGACCTCACCTCGGAGTCGCTGATGATCGAAATGACCGGCGTCGAAAGCAAGATCGAGGGGCTCATCGAGGTGCTGCGCGAAGACGAAGGCCGCATTCTCGAAATCTGCCGCAGCGGCAAAATGACCATGCGGCGCGGCCACCATACCAGCAGCGTTTTGCGCGCCATGGACCTGCGCCCGGCGCAGCCGGAGAGCGAGCCGGTTGAAACCGCGGAAGTCAGTCCCGCTGAGTTGGAATAACTTCTGTTGTCATTCTCAGCTCACTGTTCTGTTGCTATCATCCTGAGCGGAGCGCAGCCAAGTGGAAAGTTCCGCAGTTGCTTTTCGGAGCCTCCAGCCTCAACTAAGAACTTTAACCACGCAAAGGAAAATTGAGAAAAACATGGCCAAGACTTATTACGATCACGACGCCGACCTCACCCTCATCCAGGCAAAAAAGGTAGCCATCATCGGCTACGGTTCCCAGGGGCACGCCCATGCTCTTAACTTGAAAGACTCAGGCGTGGAGGTAAAAGTCGGGCTCGCCGCTAACTCCAGGTCCATTGCCAAGGCCCAAAAGGCCGGCCTTGAAGTGACCACCGTTGCCGAAGCCACCAAGTGGGCCGACGTGGTGATGGTGCTGGTTCCCGACCAGACCGCGGCCAAGCTCTACGCCGAGGAGATCGGTCCCAATCTCACTGCCGGCAAGCTGCTGTTGTTTGCGCACGGCTTCAACATCAATTACAAGACCATCGTTCCCGCAGCGGGCATCGATGTGGGCATGGCCGCGCCCAAGGCTCCCGGCCATCGCGTCCGCGAAGTCTTCACGGAGGGCGGCGGCGTTCCCTGCCTTATCGCCGTCCACCAGGACGCGACCGGCACTGCCCACGCCCTGACTCTCAGCTATCTCAAGGGCATTGGCGGCACGCGCGCCGGAGTTCTTGAGACCACCTTCAAGGAAGAGACCGAGACCGATCTCTTTGGCGAGCAGACCGTGCTTTGCGGCGGCGTGAGCGCGCTGATCAAGGCCGGCTTTGAGACTCTGGTCGAGGCCGGCTATCAGCCTGAGAGCGCGTACTTCGAGTGCCTGCACGAGCTGAAATTGATCGTCGATCTCATCTACCGCGGCGGCCTGGCGTACATGCGCTACTCCATCTCTGACACCGCCGAGTGGGGCGACTATGTGAGCGGCCCGCGCGTCATTAACGATGAGAGCCGCAAGGCGATGAAGCAGATCCTTACCGAAATTCAGGACGGCAGGTTCGCCAAGCGCTTCCTCGCCGACCAGAACTCCGGCCGCAAAGAGTTTCTTGCTTTCCGCGAAGCCGAAGCTAAGCATCCGGTCGAGATCGTCGGCAAGCAGCTCCGCGCGCAGATGCCCTTCCTCGATCCGGTGACGGTGGAAGAAGTTGCGAAGAACCGATAACTTCCAAGCCAATTAAGCAAGACGCCGGACAGCCTTAACTGCGTCCGGCGTTTTCGCTTTGCCATAGAGTTCTAACGTTGTATGCATTCGCCTGACGCCACTACGCGAGGCACTCTACTTGCGGTCGAGCCGGAACACCGCCGCCTGGTAATCGCCGCGGAATCCCTCGTCCATCTCCAGCCCGTGACGCATCCACCACGCGCCGCTGGCCACCTGGGGCGTGCCCTGGCGCGCCTTGCCCTGGATGGGGCTTAGAGCGTACTCCGCCGCCGCGTCCAGGCCCTTGAGCTTGAGCGCGGGAAACCCGCGTCCCTCCTGCGTGGAGTGCAAAAACGCAAAGACCACCGCCTGGCTTTTATCTTCACTGACCCGCTCGTTGGCGGCGAACTCGCTTCCGTTGCGCGGGGAGATCAGCCGGTAAAGGTCGCCCTGCGTAATGGTCGCCTGCACCTGGTGATACGCCGCGATCAGCCGTTTGGCCATGGCCGTCTGCTCGTCGTTCCACTTGGTAATGTCTGCGCCAATCCCCAGCGAGCCCTGCATCGCGTTTACCATCCGGTAAGTCATGGGCAACGTCCGGTGATTCAGCGAGTCCGGCGTATCCGTCTCCCACGTGGTCATGATCTGCGGCGTGTAAGCGTAGGTAAATCCCTCCTCCAGCGTCAGCCCGTCGAAGGGGTCGTCATTGTCTGTGATGGCAGCCTCGTCCGCGTAGCGCAAAATTCCCAGGTCAACGCGGCCGCCTCCGCCGGAGCAGGTTTCGATCTCCACGTTCGGATGCCTGCGCCGCAGCTCGGCCAAAATCGAATACAGGTTGCGCGTGAACTCCACGTAAACCCGTTTCTGCTCCGCGGCGGGAAGCTGATCCCACCCCGGTTCGCTCCAGCTGCGGTTGTAGTCGATTTTTATATAGGCAATGTCATTCTCGGTGAGCAGCTTGTCAAGGAACCCAAGCGCATAGGCGCGCACGTCTGGGCGGGCCAGGTTGAGCACCAGTTGGTTGCGCTGCTCTGACCGGGGACGGCCGGGAAAGTTCAGCACCCAATCCGGATGCGCTCTGTAGAGGTCCGAATCGGGGTTCACCATTTCCGGCTCAACCCACAGCCCAAAGTCCATCCCCAGCGCGTGAACCTTGTCGATGAGCGGCTTGAGTCCGTGCGGAAATTTCTGCTGGTTCACATACCAGTCGCCCAATCCGGCATGATCGTCCTTGCGCTGCCCAAACCAGCCGTCGTCCACCACAAACCGGTCGACGCCCAGGGTGGCCGCCTTCTCCGCCATAGCAATCTGTCCGGCCTCAGTCACGTTGAATGTCGTCGCATCCCACGAGTTGTAGATCACCGGCCGAACTTTCGGCAGCGCCTGTTCTTTGGTCGCGGCTGTTCGCGGCAAAATGCGCTCCAGCTCAAAGCGGTGCAGCAGCCGCGAAGCGCCTCCCAGCCCATTCGGCGAATATCCTCCATAGAAAACAGGCGTCTCCAGCCGTTCGCCGGGATGCAGCACAAAGCCGAAGTCGAAGGGATTGAAGCCGCCGGTCACGCGCACCGCGTCCAGGTCGTCCTGCTCTACCGTGATCCTCCACGACCCGCTCCACGCCAGCGCCCCAAACCACACCTCGCCGTGGTCTTCATTCGCATCGCCTGCCTGAAGCGCAAACCATGGATTGGCCTGGTGGCCGGTGGTTCCTCGACGGCTTTCGATGACCCGCGCACCCGGACGCACGGTCTCCTGATTCAACGTCCACTCCCCTGCCCAGCGGCCGGTAAGGTAGTTGAGCGTGTAATGCCCCGCCGGCAGCGCCCACGCAGCGGCGGCAGCCTGCTCCAGCGTCACCGGCTGCGCCTCGCGATTCTCGATGGTCGCCGAGCGCGCTAGAATCCCGCTCTCCGGGTCCATCTCATAGTGCAGGGTGACATAAATTTTGCGGGTGATGTCTTTGAGCACCACGTCGAATCCGTGCGGCGCCTCGCTCGAGCTTTCGTAATGCAGCACCAGATCGCGGTTACCGTCGGCAAAGCTGACCTTCAACGCCGGTTCCACAAACAGGCCCGCACCCCACCCCGCGTACTCCTGCGGCGTATTGGTGTAGGAAGAGTCGAAGGAAGCCCAGTGCTGCTTCGCCTGCGCGGGTGGAAACGCATCCGCAGTTCCCAGCCGCCCGCCCCAGTAAAGCTGCTGCAGTTCTCCGCGTTCATTCACGCCGAACACATAACTCGCCGAGCCGCCATCGAACCGGAAAACCTTGCTGGCCGCATCGAATCTGGCCACGGTTGACTGCGCGGAGGCCAAACAGCAAAACGCCAGGGATAAAATCCCGGCTGCGGTGATCTTACTCATCTGTGACTTCCTTTCAGTCTCATCTGAACCGCTCGACCTGCCGACCAATCTAAACATCGCCAGGCTGAATCACTGGCGGCGGCATACCACCGGGCGGCATCCGGCTTGCGCGTCCGTCATGGAGCACTTGATCTGTTATGCACTGCCGCATGGGCCGCGTGGCCCATTTTCCAGATTGGTTCCAACCCGCGTAACGGAGCGAATCATGAACAATGGCCGGGCTTTTCCCTGAACAAACGCGCGCGCGACATACTCGCCGATTAACCCCAGGGCAAACAGGTTAATGGCCGAGATGATCAACAAAACACACAGAATGATCGTCCATCCCGGAACGGCGCGAACAGTTACAAGCTCATACATTGCCCATGCAACAGAGCACGCCGCTGCAATGGCCGCTGCCACGCTCAAATAAAACATGAACCGCAACGGCGCGGAAGCGAATCCGGTGACTGCGTCGATGGCAAGGCCCACCATGTTGGTGACGCTGTACTTTGTCTTCCCCGCATATCGCGCGTCGCGACGGAAGTCCACTGCGACCTGGCGAAAGCCGACCCAGGCCACCATTCCCCTGATGAAGCGGTGCGGCTCGGGCATTTGCCGCAGAATGTCGGCGACTTGCCGGCTCATGAGGCGGAAATCGCCTGTATCGACGGGCACGTCGACCCGCGACAAGCCGTGAAGAAGCCGATAGAAGAGCCCCGCAGTCAACCGCTTGAAGATGCTCTCTTTGGCTCGCGAGATGCGCCGGGCGTAAGCCACATCGGCGCCGGCATCCATCGCCGCCATTAACCGCGACAATAACTCCGGAGGGTCCTGCAAGTCGGCGTCGATCAGAAGCACTCGATTGCCTTGCGCTAACTCAAGGCCCGCCGTGAGAGCCAGTTGATGCCCATGATTCCGCGAGAGGTCGACGACCACTACGCTCGCATCCAGGCCTTGTATCTCAGTGAGTAGCTCCGCCGTTCTGTCTGAGGAACCGTCATTGACGAAGATGGTTTCAAAGGTGTTTCCAAGCTCTTCAAGAACCCGCCTCATGCGGCGGTGAAACTCTTGAATGCAGGCTTCCTCGTTGTAACACGGCACAATCACACTGATGCTGACATTTTCGGCTGCTTGATTAACCTCCACGACGCCGCTCACTGGATACTTCACCAAAGATCATCTCCTTTGAATCGCGACGCGGGTAATCCTTGCCCGGTTGGCTCCAACATCAAGAGGGGGACCTAGGGTATTGTACTATCCAGCTTGCCTTCCGTAGCGCAGGGCTCGCGCCTATCTCCATTACACTGTGAGCATGACGTCTTCCGCCGATCGCTCGGTTCTGGCGAAACAAGATAACTCCTACCGATGGTTGCTCCCGGTCATCGTTCTCACTGCTTTCGCAATCCGGATGGTGGTGGTCTGCTTCACCTATCGCGACTTGCCTGACGCGGATAAATTCTACGAGCGCTTCGGCTGGGAAATGGGCTGGGTTGCGCGCGCGCTGGCCAGCGGCCACGGATTTTCGTCCCCCTATTATCCGTGGAGCGGGCCCACCGCAATTGAACCTCCGCTTTACCCGGCGCTGCTCTCCGTTGTCTTCAGGCTGTTTGGCATTTACTCGCTCACTTCGGCGTTTGTCATGCTTTCCATCAACAGCCTGCTCAGCGCGCTTACATGCATTCCGGTGTATTTCAGCGCCAAATGGTCACTCGGCCTGCGCGGGGCGAAGTATGCGGCCTGGGTGTGGGCCTTTTATCCCTTTGCAATTTATTTTTCCGCGGGACGCGTGTGGGAGTATTCGCTGACCGGATTGCTCTTTACGACGTGCTTCTGCATCGCGCAGCGGATTCATCGCTGGCCAAACGCTCTTGCCTGGATTGGCTGGGGCCTGCTCTACGGCGTTACGGCGCTGTCGAACGCCTCGATTCTTTCCACGCTGCCGTTCCTGCTCTTGCTGGCCGTGTATCAGGCGCGCAAGGCCGGCGGGCGGGCATTGCTGAAGGGCGCGCTCACCGCGCTGGCCTTTGCCGCCGTGCTAACTCCATGGACGGTGCGCAACTACCGCGTGCTCGGCGTCCTGTGCCCGGTCCGCGACAACATCTGGCTCGAGATTTATTGCGACAACTTCGGCAATGCGCCGTTTGACGATTCCTCGCCGCCGAGCGCGGACAATCGGCCTTACCCGGCCAGCAGTCCAGTGGAGATGCGAAAGTACCTGGCCATGGGAGAGACGGCATTCCTGGCCGAGAAACACTCCATGTCCATCGCCGAATTCAAAGAGAATCCGCGCTATTCGTTCCTGATTATCAAGACGCTGCGCCGTTTTTTCTATTATTGGACCGGCTACTGGAGCTTCTCAGCGGAAGAGCTGCGGGCGCAACCATTTGAGCCCGCGCAGGTGTTCTACATAGGCTGCATTACGCTGCTGATGCTGCGCGGCATTGGGCGCTTCTGGCGCATGAACCGCGCCGCGCTGCTGCCCTACCTGGTGCTGATCGTTTTTTTCCCACTGACCTATTACCTGACCAATCCGCTGGTGGATTACCGGCAGGCCATCGAGCCAGCCGTGATCGTTCTCGCCGTCGCCGGGCTTTTTCCGTGGAAGCGCATTCGGCCGGGCCAGGAACATCTTTGGATCGGCGCGGAGCGGGCACAGAAAGCATAGGCGAATTTGCGGTCCGCTCAGTTTTGTTCATTTGAATTCAGTGCGGGCGTGGGGGGATTTGCAGATACGACACGGCGACGGACTCACCGGCAGGCGAGTCCGTGAGGTGCGGCAAAGGCCGGATGGTTTTTACTGCGCGGCAGCGATGGAATCGATGTGGACGCTCATCTTGTCCGCGTTGGCGGTGGCCGTCACGACGACATGATCGCCATAAAAGCCCTTCACCGCGGCGGGGTTATCGATGGTCCAGACGGCCTTCTTGGCCTCGTCAACAAACACCGGGCTCATGCCGCCTTCGATACACTTCTTGACGCACGCCGAGCCGCTGCCGGCATGCTTGGCGCCGCACATCGAGTCGGAGATCCAACCATTGATCTTGGTTGCATCGGCAGCGTGCGCCGAAATCGCTTGCAGGGCGACGATCGCCACAAACAGGGCAAGAATACGCTTCATTTGAAATCCTCCAGGGGAAGGTGAATCGCTTTCGACTAACATCATGCGCCCTTGAATCGGGGTCGCGCAAGTGATTTTTATCGTTGGGCGTATCGACACATACGCCCTAGGGTTTCGAAGGGTAGGAATAGCGTCCGTGCGACTCCTGCTTCGCCGGCAGACTGTTGCGCCTGGCTTCCACGTTCTTGAGCAACGCTTCGTAGCGCTGCGATGCCGCTGAAAAGCGTCCCACCAGCTCAGAAGTCTTCATCAGGAAGCCGGGATTCCTTTCCCGGATCGCTTCCAGAATGGGCGCGAACTTGGCCAGCAGAAAGAATCCTTCGGCGTTGCAGTCCACAAACAGCTCCGCTGAAACCGCACCGTGCAGCACCATTGCCGCCGCCATTTCCCAGTAGGTGAGCACCTGGCGAAGCCACGCATTGTGCGGATCCGCGGGGCTCGACGCCACCGCGAAATACTCATCTGCCGACGCGGGCCAGAACTCGCCGGTAATCCAGGCGCGTGCTTCCCGCATGACCGCTTCGGTGCGCAATTGATACAGCTTGAGGATGATTTCAGCATCGGCAGGCGTAGCCAGCATTCGCTCCATAGTTTGTTCTCCGCTGCACCATACTACCGGATTCAGCGGGGAGTTGCTGAGCAGGCCAAACTCCGCCTACGCCGCGCTTGCCTTTTGCCGCTTCGCGGCAGGCCGGTTGCCGCCGGTAGCGGCGCCGGCCGCCAGTTCCTCATCGGTGTAGTAGCGGCCCGATCCGTCGAGCTCTCCAGACTCCAGGCGGCGGGAAACTTCGGCTAGGGCCTGGTCGACCGCATCGAGCATTTGCCGCGATGTCATTTCCATGAGGTCAGCTCCTCAATTCTGGACCAGCGTTCCGGATCTTTTATCGACAGCGGAAAACCTGATTCCTTTTCCGCGATCAAAACTCGCCTTTGACCACTATTATCGTAGATTGCCGCCGTATCCGCCAGAGGCAAATAAAGGTGGCGCAGATTCCAGAGCCCGGTCTTGAATCGCCGGAGAATTACTTCGTCTGGAATATCATGGCCTCCCTGTCGAACTCGCCTTGCTACGCGCGCTATGGAATCCTGGGGCGAAGGTAGCCAGAAGTAATACAGGCCAATTCTCCAACCATTGTCTCGGCAGCCTTTGAGCAACGGCAGATAGGACTTGCCCGACAATGTCGACTCCAAGGCGAAGCTCTCACCCTCCCGAACCAACGCACGCATACGCTCGATCAATAGACGGCCGGCTGCCAACGCGGCCGATTCAACATTTTCCGGTGCGAGATCGCGTGCAATATCATCGGCGTTCAAGAAGGGATATAGGCGAAAGAACTCAGGCAGCAAGACGCGTGCCGCCGTTGTTTTGCCGGCTCCGTTCGGGCCGCCCAAAATGACAATCTCTTTCATGTCGTGAGCCCCGGGCGCGCTTCAGCCTTACGCCGGCAACAGCTCCTTCTCTCCGCCGTTTTTCTCCACCACCGGCCCATGCGTCTCCACGGTCGGCTGCGGAGGAGGCGGCGCATCCCCGATGCGTTTGGAATAATGGCAAATCACCGCGCCCTCGACCGGCGCGTCCGTCTTGACGGCGCCCTTCTTTGCCCGCTTCTTGGGCACAACCTCTTCGGCTGCCTTCTTTTTGTTCGGGCATTCCAGGTAGATGCCGGAGCGCAGCGTCTTCTCCACCAGGTACGGGCTTCCGCACTCAGGGCACTTCTCGGCTACCGGCTTTCCATTCGACGTGAAGTCGCACTTGGGATAGTTGGTGCAGCCCCAGAAGAGGTTTCCCCGGCGCGCCCTGCGTTCGGCCAGGTCGCCGGTGCCGCATTTGGGGCACTTCATGCCTTCAATCAGGTTCTGCTTCACATACTTGCACTTGGGATACCCGGAGCAGGAAACGAACTCCCCAAAGGCCCCCTGCCGAAGCACCAGCGGCTTGCCGCAGGAGGGGCAATCCTCGCCCGTGGGCTGCGCTGTGTTCTGCTTCTGCTGCTGCTTCTGGCTCAGCTTGCGAATGGTTTTGCAGGGCGGATCTTCGTTGTAACCGGGGCACGACATGAACGGCCCGAAGATTCCCCGCTTCAGCACCATCACGCGTCCGCAGTTATCGCAATACTCTTCAGTTTCGCCCGCTTCCTGCGCCTCAGGCGTGTTCATGTCCGGCTTGGCGGCGATGTTTTCCTTGGTAAACGTGCAGCTATCGGGGTCTTTCTTGTTGTAGGTGGAGCAGGCATAAAAGCTGCCAAACTTGCCCCACTTCAGCAGCAGCGGAGCGCCGCACAGCTCGCACTTCTCATTCGTCACCTGCTCCATCCGCTTGATGTTTTCCATCTTCTTCGCGGCCACCTTGAGCTCTACTTCAAAGTGGTCGTAGAAGCCGTTGAGCAGGTCGGTCCATTTCTCCTTGCCTTCTTCAATGTCGTCCAGTTCCTCTTCCAGTTTGGCCGTGTAAGCAGTGTCGAAGATATAGGGGAAATTCTTCACCAGCAAATCGCACACCACCACCCCGATTTCAGTGGGATAAAAGCGCCCGCGCGAGCCGCCATGCTTGACCACGTACTCGCGGTCCTGAATGGTGTTGATGATCGACGCGTAGGTCGAAGGCCGTCCCACGCCGCGCTCCTCGAGCTCTTTGACCAGCGAAGCTTCGTTGTAGCGCGGAGGCGGATCGGTAAAGTGCTGCTCTTCAAGCAACTTCTCCATCTCCAGCGTCTTCACGTTGTCAAGGTTGGGCAGCTTGTTCTCTGCCCCTTCGTCGTCTTCGTCTTTCTTTTCCTCGGCCAGTTCGTAAACCTTCAGGAAGCCGTCAAACCGCTGCACCGAGCCGCTTACGCGGAAATCGTAGGTCTTGCCGGTCTTCGAAGAGACAGCGGCAATTTTTGCCGTGGTCACGTCATACACCGCGGGCATCATCTGCGAGGCCACAAACCGCTGCCAGATCAGCCGATAAAGCTTCAGTTGTTCGTCGGTCAGATACTTCGCAATCGACTCCGGCGTGCGCGAAGCATCGGAGGGACGGATCGCTTCGTGCGCGTCCTGCGCGTCCTTTTTACCCTTGTAATGATTCGGCGACTCGGGCAGATACTTCGCCCCCAACTGCTTGCCGATCCACTCTCGCGCGCCTGTAATTGCCTCAGGCGCCACGCGTGGCGAGTCGGTTCTCATATAGGTGATGAGGCCCACCGTGCCTTCCGCGCCCACGTCGATGCCTTCATAGAGCCGCTGCGCAACGCCCATGGTGCGGCGCACGTTGTAGCCCAGCTTGTTTGCCGCGTCCCGCTGCAACTGGCTGGTGATGAAGGGCGGCAACGGCCTGCGCTGCTGTTCCCTGGCCTGCACTGAAACCAGCGACCACTTCGCTTTCTCCAGTGCCGCCAGCACCTCGTCCATCTGCTTTTTTTCGGGCAGCGCGCTGGAGATGAACTGGGCCTTGCCATCCTTGTCCTGCCCGTTGGCAACTCTTGCCGGCTCTCCGTCGATGCCCACAAAGCGTGCCTTGAAACTGTCCTTCGCGCGCTTTTCCGGATGGAGTAGCGCTTCCAGCGTCCAATACTCCACCGGCCCGAAGACGCCAATTTCCCGCTCCCGCTCCACAATCAGCCGCAAAGCTACCGTTTGCACGCGGCCAGCCGAAAGCCCGCGCCGCACCTTATCCCAAAGCAGCGGCGAAATCTGATACCCCACCAGCCGGTCGAGCACGCGCCGCGTCTGTTGCGCGTACACCAGGTTCTGGTCCAGGTCGCGGGCGTGCAGGAACGCCTCCTGCACGGCCTTCTTGGTGATCTCGTTGAAGGTGACGCGGCGAATTTTCTTTTTCTCTTTGGCGTTGGTTCCCAGTTGCAGCGCCAGGTGGTAGGCAATCGCCTCGCCTTCGCGGTCCGGGTCAGGCGCCAGAAAGATCTCGTCAGCCTGGCTCGCGAGCTTCTTCAGCTGGTCCACAACTTTTTCTTTGCCTGGAGACACGATCAGCTCCGGCTCAAACGTCCGTTTCTTCAGCTCCACGCCAATGTCGTTCTTGGGCAGGTCCATGATGTGCCCGATTGAAGCCCGCACCTCAAAACCCTTGCCTAAATACTTCTCAATCGTCTTCGCCTTGGCGGGAGACTCGACGATCACCAGTGATTTGCTCATTTCCATCCTTATTCTCTGAATACCTAGAACACTCTACCCTGTCAGCCCTGTTTGACTCACAATTGCGGAATTTCGCTCATTTGTGAGGACGTTCCGAATTGTCTACCGCTCGAAGGGCCTGCCCATCCAGGAAAACACCCCCGCAAATGTTGCACCCTACCACGGAACACCGTTGCGTTTCCACTCGCAGAGGGATTCTTGTTCGGATTTCGCACCATTACGGGGCCGCCCCAATGCCGTAAAGCCTCTTCAAATTCCGAGCGCAAAAGTCCTTTGCAGCGGCAGGTTTTGCTATACTCGGGCAAGAAGTAGGATTTCTTGCTCCCTTTCGGAGCGGAGTCGAATTCATGCCAGATGTTCAAAAAATCAGCGTCGCCTTGACGGGGGAGCAGATTGTCGTTCTCAAGGCTGCCGTGGAATCGGGAGAATACGCCACCACCAGCGAGATTATTCGCGAGGCGATACGGGATTGGCAGTTCAAGCGCGAGTTGCGGCAGGAGGACCTGAGGCGGCTGCGCCAGATGTGGGACCAGGGCAAGGCCAGCGGAGCTGCCACACCGGTCGACTTTGAAGCCGCGCGGCGAGAAGCACGGCAGCGGTTGGCAACTGTTGTAGAGGAACGGCCTCTTGCGAGCTGATCTTGTATGGACCCCGCAAGCCCGTGAAGATTTGATCGAGATATTCACCTACATCGGCCTCGACAATCCCTCCGCCGCGGAACGCGTCTTCGATGCTGTGCAGTCAAAGGTCGAATTGCTCATCGAATACCCGCGGATAGGCGTGAGGCGTCCTGATATTCGCCCATCCACACGCACGCTCCTCGAAGGGCCATACCTCATCCTTTACGAGACGCATCCCGATAGCGACGAGGGCGCGATTGATGAGGCGGAGATTGTAACGATCGTGGACGGACGACGGAATTTGAAGAATCTCTTCTGAATTTTTATCAATGGCCTTCTCACATCGTCCGCACGTAGTTCTTTCCCGGCAAACACCGCACCCGGCCCGTCAGCTCCAGTTCAAAAAGCGCCGTAAATACCTCAGACGAAGTCAGTTGCGTCTCCAGCAGTTCCAGAATTTCGTCGATCTGCAGGCTGTCGTCGGTGCGCAGCACCTCCAGCACCATGGCCTCCTGCGGCCGAAGCACCGGGTCAGGCAATAAAGATGCAGTTGTCTCCGATTTCGATTCAAACGGCGCCTCCGCCTCCAGCTCCAGCCGCACCTGCGAGGGCAGATCTTCCCACACGTCTTCCCAGGTGGCAGTCAGCTTTGCACCCTGCTTAATCAGCGTGTTAGGCGTCCACGATCCCTTGTTGGTCACGTTGCCGGGCACCGCGAACAGGTCTCGATTCTGCTCGGCGGCGCAGCGCGCTGTGACGCGGGTTCCCGAGTTCTCCCCCGCCTCCACCACCAGCACTGCCACGCTGAGCCCGCTCAAAATGCGGTTGCGCCGGGGAAAGTTTTGCGGCGCGGGAAACGTCCCCATCGGCAACTCGCTGACGATGGCCCCGCCGGCGGCCAGAATCTCTTCGGCCAGCTTCTTGTTTTCCTTGGGATAGATGACG
>JBEKEQ010000119.1:0-13029 GCA_050013735.1 Occallatibacter sp. | reverse complement strand
AGTTTCGGGGCCATGCGCATTTTTCTTGTGCGCGGTGGTTGTGTTCTCCTGCCATGAGCAGGTATGGTAGGCAGGCGGAACGGGATTGATTTCCCCCCCGGACTAAATCTTGAGTTCCCAACAAATACGAGGAGAACCACGCATGGCCGTTGAAGAGAAAGTAAAGCAGATCATTGTCGAGCAGTTACAGGTAGACGAAGCCGAAGTGACCCCCGGGGCCAGCTTCCAGGAGGACCTGGGCGCGGATTCGCTCGACGTGGTCGAGCTGGTGATGCAGTTCGAAGAAGCCTTCGACCTGGAGATTCCCGACGAAGACGCCGAGAAGATCAAAACCGTCAAGGATGCGATCGACTACATCGAGAAGAACGAGAAGAACGCGAAAGGCAGCAAGTAGCCCTTGTCCAATTTGTCCCGCAGAGTCGTAGTCACCGGGCTCGGGCTGGTGTGCGGCGTGGGCAACACGGCTCCCGAAGTGTGGCGGCAGCTTGTGGCCGGCGCCAGCGGCATGGCTCCCATTCAGGGATTCGATACCACCGGCTTCCCGGTGACCTTTGCCGCCGAGGTCAAGAACTTTGACCCGCTGAACTTCCTGGACAAAAAAGAGTCGCGCAAGATGGGGCGGTTTATCCATTTTGCCTTCGCTGCCACCCAGGAAGCTATCGCCCAGTCCGGTCTCGAGATCACCCCGGAGATCAGCGACCGGGTGGGCGTCTTTATCGGCTCCGGCATCGGCGGCTTTGAGATCATTGAGCGCGAGCACTCTAACCTGCTGGCGGGCGGCCCGCGCAAAATCTCTCCCTTCTTCATTCCCGCGGTCATCGTCAATATGGCCGCCGGCAATATCAGTATTCGTTACGGCGCCAAAGGGCCTATCTCAGCCACGGCAACGGCCTGCGCCACCAGCGCCAATTCCATCGGCGACTCCGTGCGCATGATCATGCACGGGGACGCGGACGTAATGATTGCCGGCGGCGCGGAGGCCTCTGTCACAGCCCTGTCCGTTGGTGGATTTGCCGCCATGCGCGCGCTCTCCACGCGCAACGACGAGCCCACACGCGCCAGCCGCCCCTTTGACAAGGACCGCGACGGCTTTGTGATTGGCGAGGGCGCCGGCATTCTCATACTGGAAGAACTGGAGTTTGCCAGGGCGCGCGGCGCAAAGATTCTGGCCGAGGTCATCGGCTACGGCATGAGCGCGGACGCATACCACATGACCGGCATTGCGCCTGAAGGCCAGGGCGCACAACGCAGCATGAGGGCGGCATTGAAAGACGCCGGAATCGCCCCGGAAGAAGTGGGCTACGTGAATGCGCATGCCACATCCACTCCCGCCGGCGACGGCAACGAATCCCGCGCCATAGAGCTGGTCTTTGGCGAGCACGCCTTGAGCGGCACGCTCAAGGTCAGCGGAACGAAGTCCATGACTGGTCACTTGCTGGGCGGCGCCGGAGGATTGGAAGCGGGCATCTCCGTGCTGGCGCTGGTCCACCAGCAGCTTCCGCCCACCATCAATCTTGAAAACGTCGACCCCGAGTGCCGCCTGGACTACGTGCCTAACGAAGCCGTCCCGCATAGCTTCGATGTGGCGCTGTCAAACTCATTTGGTTTTGGCGGCATCAACGCTACCCTCATCATGCGGCGCTGGACGGAATAGCGCTTTAAAGCATGCGGCCGATGCAAAATCGGCGCGAATCCCACGAGGGTTCGCGCCGATTGTGTTTCAAGCTGAATTCGAGCGGTCAACCCATCATTGCTGCCCAGCCCACCCCAATTAACACAAAGATCGCCCACCAGCCGAAGACGGCGATGTAGCCCGATGTGCGCTTGACGCCGGCAACGGTTGCGACTCCCATCCCCAGCAGCACGAGATACCAGATGGTTACTGCATCCAGCGAACTCGCCAGCGCATAAAGCGCCTTGTTGGTTTCCTGCACCGGAAGAAAGGCAGCCACATTGGTCGGTGCGTAGTTCTTGATGTTGAACGACTCGGGGTCTGCGCCGGCAAAAATCACAATCGTGCCGAGAAGCGGTTTGATGACTGCCGGCAGGCTCGCATACATCCAAACGGTAAAGATGCTTCCGAACTTCGCTCTCCCGCCAAAAACAAAATTGATGGTTCCCCAGAGCCCCAGCGACAAAAGCGCAACTCCCGCCAACACAAAAACCGGATTGGCAATGAAGATTCCCTCGGTGATGTACAGCGCGATTTTCGCCGACATCTCTCGCTGTTCGGGCGGCGCCTGGGCCAGCCGCTCCTGCGCCTTGGGATCGAGGCGAATTTGGTTATCGACAACCTGTTGCATGCCAATCTTGAAGGCGACCGCCGCAAACAGGATGTAGCCGATCACCAAAAAGATTACAAACGGCAGCCACCAGCTTGTATTGCCGCGCTTGATGTCTTCAAATGTTTTCGACGGAGCCGTAAACGTGTTGGTTACGCGCTGCCACTGGCTCAGGCCGGAGCTCTCGGGAATTGGGTCGGCCACAGGTTGCACTTGCAGGTCGCTCATGGATTCGCCTCACAAAGCCTCTTTCGGCTTTGCCCGCGATTGTACCCTCGAATGGGGCTGGATGGGGAATGAATTTCTACTTACGCGCCGGGAGCAGGAGGAAATGCGGTGTCTAGCGTCCCCGCGAAGCGATCTCGACGGCCGCGGCGGGCGGATGCGCCCTGTGTGGCCGGGTCCTGCCCTTTCCTGACCTGGCTTGTCCGGCCCTGCGCGGCGGCATGGGCGGCACATAATTCTTGTACACCGTAATGTGGAAGCAGGCCTGCTGGAACTCCTCCTCCACGTCGATTTTGCCTGCTTCTTCCAGCGGCAGCAGCCGGCTTCGCATCCAGCCTGTCTCCTGCTGACTCATCCCGGTTTTTGCAATGTCGATGGTGGCCCCGGTCAGGTGGGGGCTCACAATGTCACCCTCGGCCGGGGCGGCGTTCCCGTTGATCTCCATCAGGCGCTTCTGGTATTCCACGGTCCGCACCGCCGAGCTGACCTCCAGGGGCCGGTGAAACCGGGCGTCGTGCATCTGAGCCAGGTCAGACAAAAAGCGGGCAGTCCAGGGACGGCAATAGCGGTGGTTCTGGGGCAGATTTCCATTCACGGCCAGCGCCGCTGAAGCCGGTACGGGAACCAGCAGCTTTTGGGCAATGCGGTCGGCCAGATCGTCTTCGTCCTGAATTCGCTCCAGCCCCTCGGCCTCCGACTTTTCGTTTTGCCGTTCCAGCGACTCGCGCGAACCCTTGAGCGGCGGCGGCATGGCTATCCGGCCCTTGCGCAGCGAAACGGGCCTGGGCGTTGCTGCCGCGGGGAGATCTCCGTCTTGAGCGGGGGAATCGGCTCGTTCAGAAGAATCGGCGTGCTCGGAGTGACCGAACTGTTCAGAAGTATCGTTGCGCTCGGATGCCTCGATGATCGGATGAAATCGAGGAGTTGCGTGGGACGGAATCGCCTGCCGGCCGGCACCGCGAGTCTCACGAACAGCATGCGTCACAGGCGCAGCCACTTTTCGCCGCGCAAGGTCGCGCCTTATCTTGAGGCCGGCTGCGCGTCCAACTTCCTGGGGCGTCGCGCGTTGTTGAGCCGTCGCGCGATGCGCCTTCTTATGCAAGCTGTGTGGGGCGGCCGTGGCCGGAACGCTCCTGTGCGTCGTCGCCGGGATATAGGGCGAGCCGTTGGCTGAAGTCGCGGTAAGCGCAGCCAGCGCAAGAACAATAAATGCGGTCCGGCACATGGGGAGGGTGCGGAGAACTCAGAGCTTTTTCAGTATATCCCGGCCCGGCAACCGCACCGAGTGTCTATCCAGGTGCGCCTTTGTCTGATAACGAAAAGCCGGAGACGAGCGTTCCACGCCCAGCTCGATATGCCCCGTCCAGGTATGTGTGCCGGCTCTATCGGTGCCCCGCCCCATTCTGACCTGTGAGCCAAGCCAGTTTGAAGCGAGCTACGATGACGCGGTCGTTATCGGTCTCCTGGCCGCCAATAGCTCCAGATTCGTAGATACAGTAGATGGTCTTATCGGGACTAACGGCCAAGTCGCTGTAACCCGTGACGCCGGGATCGATGACCTTTTGCACCGGCCACGTCAGGCCCTCGTCATAGCTCATGCGAAGCGTGAGGTTCTGGCGCGCGCGAAACTCGAATCGCCCAACGCCGGGAATGCTCTCGCTGTCCGGATTCGAAAAGAGAATACGATTCCGGCCTTCGGGCGGCCGCGCGCTGTAGCGGACGATGCTCGCGGCGCAAACCGGTTCGTAGAGCTGATCGTCGAAGCGTGGCGTCGACCATTGGCTGATGCCGTCAGGACTGATAGACACAACCCGGCGGTGTTTTGTGGACTCATTCCGGATGTTCATCATCACGCGCCCATCGGCCAGCTGAACCGCCATCGATTCGCTCGGATTGGGAATCTCATCCGAGTTGCTCACAATGATGTCTCCGCGCTTCCACGTTTTCCCGTGATCGTCGCTATAAATTGTCGCAACTGCGGAGGGGCGATGGGCGCGCATTACCGGACCCTCCTGCTTGCCGATGGCCATCCAAATGGGAACCAGCAGGCGTCCGCTGCGCAGTTGAATCGCATGGCCGACACCGGGAGCCATCACATGCCAGTCATAGTCGCGGCGAAATTGCTCGAAGACATAGGTGATGTCCACTGGAACGGAAAAAGTCCGCCCGTCGTCGTCGCTTCGCATATAGAAGCAGCGCGCGTAGTTCTTCTGAAAAAGAAAATGGATTGCGCCGGTTTGATGGTCGACGATGGCCACGGGATTATCTGTGGTTCCATGCCCGTCCCCGGCAATTCGCCTGGACGCCTCCCATGTGCGTCCGCCGTCCGTGCTGCGGCGAAGCACGATATCGATGTTCGACCAATCCCCCAAGTCGAGGTTGCGGCGAGCCGAGGTGTAGGCAAGTACGGTGCCGTGCGGCGTGACGACGATGCCGGGAATGCGATAGGTTTGGTAGCCGCCCACGCCCGCATTCCAGAGGTTGGTGCTCTCGAACCCGCCGGCAATCAGTTCGGCAGAAATGGCCCCGGAAGAGGCCACGCAAGGTGAGAAGGCAAAAGCGCCGATCAGCGCGAGAAGAGCAAGGGGGTGGAATGGACTCCGTTGCAAATTTCTAAACCAGATCGCAAACTGCATTCTCACTCCTGCGTGGATCGGCTCAACGACCGAAGCTTCTTTGCATCGAGCAAGTCCTGTTCCCGGCCACTCGCAAGTTTGTTACGAATCAAATCGTCTCTCGATATGACCAGCACAGGAGTATTCTCGTCGATGAACCCCTCCAGGCGATGCTCCCACGCGCTGTCAAAGTCCAGCCCCGAAATCTGTTGGAGGATATCAATTCGTTCTGGCGGCTGCCCCATTTGAAAGATCGAACCGTCCATAAAATCGCTTGCCGTCATGCCGCTGATTGGAGCGCCAAATTCCGCAAGCGCCTGAAACACGGCTCTCGCGTTCTCTGGATCAGTGCGAATCCAAAGGTCGATATCCTTCGTAGCGCGGGGTTCGAGGTGCACACCGAACGCAAAGCCGCCCACCACCAGATACTTAACGTTGTGAGCGTTGAACGCGCGCAGAATGTCTTGGAAGTCCTTGCTGATCATGGGCAGTCACTCCTTTGAATCCAGCTGCAAAGGCGTAAGCCTCCTGACTCAACTCCGAAACGGCAATCAAACGCGCACCGATCGACTGGCTTTGCCAATACCGGTAGGTCTCGGCCTGTTGCTCCTCGATATCAGTCACCCTGCGGATTGTCTTATCCATAAAATGGGCCTCGCTTTAGCACCGCCGTTCCAGAGCTTATACACCTGAGCGTTCAGAATTGCGCGGAGACGCCCTACTGCAGCAGTGTCGGCTCGTCGTCCTTCAGTTCCTCAGGCGGAATAATCACCGCCGCGGCGATCTTGTCATCCGGCTCCAGATTCAGCAGGCGCACGCCTTGCGTGGCGCGGCCCGCAGCGCGAATTGTCTTGGTGTCGATGCGAATGATCTTGCCGAACTGGCTGATGACCATCAACTCCGAAGTATCGTCCACCAGCTGGATGGTGTTCACGCGGCCGATGCGGGGCGTCACGGCCATGTTCTTCACGCCCTTGCCGCCGCGCGTCTGCAGGCGGTACTCTTCCACGTTTGTGCGCTTGCCAAAGCCATTTTCGGTCACGGAGAGAATTCGATACGCGCCTGGCTCGTGCTCCCTGGGCGTAATGGCCGTGCCCACCACGAAATCGTTTTTGATGAGGGCAATGCCGCGAACGCCGTAGGCCGGCCGGCCCATGGAGCGCACGTCGGCTTCGTCGAACCGGATCGCCATGCCAAGGTGCGTGGCCAGGAACACGAGCTCCGAGCCATCTGTAATGCGCGCCGCCACCAGCTCATCGTCTTTGTCGATGCCGACGGCGATGATGCCGCGGGCCATCACGTTCGAGAAGTCCTTGAGCGGCGTCTTCTTCACCGTCCCGTTGCGGGTGGCAAAGAAGATGAATTTGCCCTCTTCTTCCAGGTCGCGCACGGGCAAAATGGCGCGCACGTTTTCGCCTGGCTGCAAATCAAGCAGGCTCTGCATGGATTTGCCCTTGCCCGCCGCGCCCACATCGGGAATCTCATACACCTTGAGCCAATACACGCGCCCGGTGTTGGTAAAGCAGAGCAGAAACGAGTGCGTCGAGTTCACAATCAGCTGCGCGACAAAATCCTCTTCGCGCGTTTTCATCCCCGTGCGCCCCGTGCCGCCGCGACGCTGCTGGCGATAGATGCTGATGGGAGTGCGCTTCAAATAGCCTTGATGGCTCACCGTCACCGCAACCTGTTCGTCGGCAATCAGGTCTTCAAGCTGCAACTCCGCGCTCTCGTCCACGATTTGGGTGCGGCGCGCGTCGCCATATTTGTCGCGAACCTCTTCCAGCTCCTTCACAATCACCGCGCGCAGCTTCTTCTCGCTGCCCAGAATCGACTCGAACTCGGCGATCCTCTCGCGCACCTGTTTCAACTCGCTCATCAGCTCATCGATCGAGAGCTGCGTCAGCCGGTAGAGTTGCAACTCCAAAATCGCGTCGATCTGCCTGAGCGTAAGGCCGCGCTCTTCATGCGTAAGCCGCTCGCGGTCCAGCGTAACCACGATCTCCGTGCCCTTGCCCCATGCATACAAATTCTCCCGCGCCTCGGCACGCGAACCCGAGGCGCGAATAATTTTGATCACCGTATCCAGGTTGTCGAGCGCAATCTTGTAGCCTTCCAGAATGTGCTCGCGCTCACGCGCCTTGCGCAGCAGAAAGACCGTACGCCGCTGCACCACGTCGATGCGGTGATCGATGAACGCCCGGATCGCCTGGTCCAAGCCCAGCTCCCGCGGCTGCCCGTTGAGCACCGCCAGGAAGATCATGGAAAAGCTCTCTTGCATCTGCGTGTGCTTGTAGAGCTGGTTCAGCACAATCTCCGGCTGCGCGCCGCGCTTCAACTCGATCACGATCCGCATGCCGTCGCGATCGCTCTCGTCGCGCACGTCTCCGATGTCGTCCACGATCTTTTCGTTCACCAGCTCCGCAATGCGCTCGATGAGCTTGGACTTGTTAACCTGGTAGGGAATTTCGGTGACGATGATGGCCTGTTTTTCCTTGGTAATGTTCTCTGTGGACACGCGCGCGCGCATCATGAACCGTCCGCGACCGGTCTTGTAGGCCTGCGGAATGCCGCTCTTGCCGTAGAGAAAACCGCCGGTGGGAAAGTCTGGCCCCTGCACGTGCTTCAACACTTCGGCCAGCCCCGCGTTGGGATCCTTCACCAGCGCGATCGCCGCGTTCACCACTTCAGTCAAATTATGCGGTGGAATGTTGGTGGCCATGCCCACCGCGATGCCGCTTGAGCCATTGACAATCAAGTTGGGAATGCGCGTGGGCAGCACCACCGGCTCGAAAGTGGACTCGTCGTAATTCGGCGTAAAGTCCACCGTCTCCATTTCGATGTCGGCCAGCAGTTCGCCGGCAATGCGCGCCATGCGGCATTCCGTGTAGCGCATCGCCGCCGGCGGGTCGCCGTCCACGGAGCCGAAGTTGCCCTGCCCATCCACCAGCGGATAGCGAAGCGTGAACGGCTGGGCCATGCGCACCAGCGTGTCGTAGATGGCCGAATCGCCGTGCGGATGATATACGCCCATCGCCTGGCCAACAACCTTGGCGCACTTGGCGTATTTCTTGTTGTGCTGCAGGCCCATCTCGTTCAGCGTGTAGAGCACGCGCCGATGTACGGGCTTCAATCCGTCGAGGGCGCTGGGCAGCGCGCGCCCGATGATCACCGACATCGAATAGTCGAGATACGAGCGGCGCATCTCCTCTTCAATGTTGATGGGATTGACATTGGAACCGCCGCCTGGCGGAGTGACCCCGTCGAGCGGGAGTTGGGGATTCTGATCGTCGGCCATAAGGTTTTCTGAGGCCCGAAGCAAAGCGGCAAAAAGGTTCCGGTGAAAGCGGGGCCGGACTGCGCGGGCTGTACTTTTATTTTACCCCTTCAAAGGCCTTTCAAACAAGGTGAAAGTCGATAAATAAGTCCTTATTTTGCTTGATTTTATGGCTTATCTTAGACCTGCGCTGCTAAGCCTGGGAAGGCTCACGCCGCGCGGCGAGTTTTGCCCTTGGATTTGGCACCGTTTCCGGGCTTTTTTTTCACATTTTTCACGCCATCTTTTCCGCCCAATCCCGCCAAAATCACCGGCGGCTGATCCGGAAACCTGACCATGAGCGTCAATTCGCCGCCCACCCCTTCCACGTAACTCCGCAAAGTGGAAATGTAGAGATCGGAGCGCTTTTCAATGCGCGGAACCTTGAAGCGATCATCGCGTTTTGAACTGCTTCGGGCGACTCCCTGTATTCCGGGACGAAATCATCGTGGAACATGACTTCCCACTGCTTTTCGGCATCATGCTCCTGAATGCCTAATGTTTTCAAGTGCATATTTAGCCGATTCGAAAGAAGACGAAACGCTAAACAAATCCCGGCAACCATCCAGGCAATCCGAACAAACTCAGCACGCAGAACACCGCCTGCAGCGCCACAATGGCCCCCGCCGCGGCCATCGCCAGCCGTCCTCGCGGCCCCTCGTACGCGTCCGCAAAGACTCCGCCCACAAACGTCAGTAGAAACGGCAGACCCCACAGCAAGGGAGCACCGGGGGCACCGGTCGTGATGAGGGGAGTCAATGCCAGCGCACAGAGAAGCGGCGCAGTATTGCCGAAATAGCGCGATTTTCTGAGCCCCAGATACAGTACGAACGACGCTGCCGCAGCCACCGTAATCCCGGCGTTTCCCATCGTGGAAAAGAACCGCCTGGCCGGGTCGAGAGAAACCCACAAAAAACCCGCCGTGGAGCGGAAAACATAGCTGAAAGCATCGGGCGAGAACCCGTAGCAGGCAAACAGCAGCACCAGCGCCCCTGCCGACGCCGCCATGACCACCGGCAAAACCTGGGATCTGCGTCCCTCAGCTACCCACAGCATAGCCATCAGCCCCAGCAGCGCCGCCACCGGCAACGCCGCGATATGCGAAGCTGCCGCCACCCCCAACGCCGCCGTTAGCAGCACGATGCGCGGCCTCCACTTGCGCTTCGGGCCTTGCATCGCATGAGCAACGCCGATGCAGGTGTACACCCCGCCATACACACCCAGGGCAGCGAGCACTTCCGCACTGGGCGCCAGGCAAGCCTTCAGCACCGCCGGGGAAAAGCAATAAAGCGCCAGCGCTGTGTATCCGCCCAGATTGCCGTAGAGCCGCCGCGTTACCCACCACAGCCCGGCCCCCAGCATGGCCCCGGCCAGTAAAAACGGCAGCCGCAGGAGCAGCAAGACGTGCGTAAGCTGATGGCGCAGCTCCCAAGTGCTCAGATCTGAAGCCGTCGTCGCGCCTTCGGTCTCCGACCCCACGGACGAAGACCTGTCCGTGGGGACCCCGGTTTGCACGACTTTGTCTTCAGGCTTGCGAAAGAGATCCAGTCCTTGCTCCACCAGGAGGTTCAGCGTCAGTGGCAACCCCGCCAGCCGGTAAGCCAGAATTCCGTCATGAATGTTGCCGCAGGAGGTGTAGTAGCCAACCAGGGGCGAAGGCCGCTCCCACGTCTCGCGTCCGCATCGCGCATATTGGTAGTCGCGATCGGTCAGCGTCTGGTGCTCAGTAAGCCACAACCCCTGGAGCAAAAAAATCGCCAGCAGCGCAGCCGCGATGCGCTGCGGCAGGTTGAAGCGAAAGCGGCGAAGCAGACCAAACCGATGAGTCATTGCCATCCAAGGGAACGCTACCAGTCTAAACGCTGCATCTCAAGGCGGATGGTCTGAAGCCGTGAGCCCCTTACCCCGGCCACGGCCTCGCGTCTGCGACGTTCTGTTCGCGAGTGATACCCTCTCCCTCATGACAGAAAGCCTCGTAACCGAGCGGCTCATCCTGCGGCCATGGCGCGGCTCTGACCGGCTGCCATTCCAGAAAATGAACGCCGATCCGCGGGTGATGGAGTTCATGCCCCGCCCGCTTTCCGCCGCCGAGACGGACGAGTTCATCGAGCGAATTCAGCGGCACTTTCAGCGTCACGGCTTCGGGCCCTTCGCTGCGGAGCTGCGCCAGGATCAATCGTTCCTCGGCTACATCGGGCTTTACGTCCCCACCTTTGACGCTCCCTTCATGCCTGCTGTCGAAATCGGCTGGCGGCTCGCGGCCGGGCATTGGGGCAGTGGACTGGCCACTGAAGGCGCGCGTGCTGTGCTTCGGTATGCCTTCGAGGACCTCGGACTCGACAGCGTGGTCTCTTTCACGGTTCCTCAAAACATCCGCTCGATTCGGGTAATGGAAAGGCTCGGCATGACCCATGACCCTGATGACGACTTCGACCATCCCCGCCTGCCGGAGGGTCACGTTCTAAGACGCCATGTTCTCTACCGGCTCCATCGCCGCGACTGGAGCCAGGTCAACCTCTGACTTGCTGAGGTGATGTTTCTCAAATAGGCCACGCAGAGCCTCATGGCTCGACCACTGCCCTAAAAAGATACAATAACCCCGCCATGCTAACCCGCCGCCGATTTGCCTTGAACAGCGCCTCCGCTGCCCTGATCCTCGCTTCCAAAGCCAGCTTTGCACTCTCTCAATCCTCCGCCTATCGAAATCCCATCCTCGGTGGCGACCACCCCGACGCCAGCCCTATCCGCGTTGGCAGCGATTTTTACCTGACCCACTCCAGCTTCGACTACGCTCCTGGCCTGCTCATCTGGCACTCGCGCGACCTGATCAACTGGCGTCCCGTCGCCGCCGCGCTTCACGGCTATTACGGAACGGTCTGGGCGCCCTACCTGTGCGAGTACCAGGGGCATTTCTACCTCTATTTCCCAGCCGCCGGCCGCATCCATGTGGTCCATGCAGACAACCCCACCGGCCCCTGGAGCGAGCCTATCGATCTCGGCATCCGCAACATCGACCCCGGCCACATTGCCGAGAATGGCCGCCGTTTTCTCTATCTGGCCGGAGGCCAGATGGCCGAGCTCAATGCGGATGGCCTCTCCGTCAAAACCCCTCCCCGCACCGTTGTTGAGCCATGGCCCATTCCCGCCACAACACGCATGGAATGCACTTGCCTCGAAGGCCCGAAGCTGATGGAGCGCAATGGTTATTTCTACTTGAATGTCGCGGAAGGCGGCACCGCCGGCCCTGCCACCAGTCACTCCGTCATCTCTGCCCGCAGCCGCCATGCCGACGGCCCCTGGGAGTTTTCACCTTACAATCCCGTCGTTCACACCCAATCCCGCGACGACCGTTGGCTCTCGCTCGGTCACGGTCGCCTGGTCGATACGCCAGACGACAAGTGGTACATCACCGTCCACTCCTATGAAAACGGATACCGCACCCTCGGCCGGCAGCTCCTCCTTCTCCCTGTCGAGTGGACTCCTGATGGTTGGTTTAGGCTCCCCGCCGGCATCACCGCAGCTTCTGACCTCCCCATGCCCATTCCCGGCACGACCCAGCAACCTTTCCTCGACCCCTCCGACGACTTCACCACCCTCGAACTTGGCCTTCAATGGGGCTTCTGGCACGAATACGATACCTCCCGGTTCACCACCGGCAAGGGCGCCCTCACACTCCATGCGCAGGGCAGTTCCCTGGCCGACACTTCGGCGCTGACCACCACCGTCGGCGGCCACTCCTATACCGTCGAAATCGACATTGAAGCCGACCCCGGCTGCGAATCGGGCCTGCTGCTCTTCTACAATCCCCACTACGCCGCTGGCGTTGTACTCACTCCCGCGGGAATCGGCGCGCGCCTTGCGCCCGGATACACCCCCACCCATCGCGAAAAAGGCGCCACCCGCGCAACCCTGCGCATCGTCAATGACCGTCAGGAGCTCGACTTCTACTACCGTCTTCCCGGCCAACCCTGGCGTCGCATACCGGAGTCCGCCGAAATCTCGGGCATGAACCACAACGTGCTCGATGGCTTTCTCGACGTCCGCCCCGCGGTCTACGCCTGCGGCACAGGAAAAGCGATCTTCCGCAATTTTCGTTACTGGCCGTCGGTGCAAGCTCCGGCAGTCGGACCCGGCGGACCTCTTCCACCTGCTGTATCGTGATAATCAGCAACTGCGGGAGGTCTGCAAGGTGACCACGCACCACATTTTCGATCTGCTCCATCGGATCAGGTGGGGCTCTTTCCAAGTTCTTTGGAGTTCGCTGCACAATTTGCTCTTGCCGCTCGGAGGGTCGCTGGCTGAACTCTCGCGCCGTTGGGTCAAGCGCCGCAACGCCCGCCTGGCGCGGCACTGGCCCGTTGCGGACGGGCAGGTTCAATCCATCGATGTGAAGACAGGAACCAAGTTCTTTGGCAGCGCGCGCAGATTCAACGCCACTTTCAAATACTCCTACAGGGTCCAGGACGGCAGCGAACTGAGCTATTATTCCGGCGACTTTTTCCGTCCCTTTCCAGACAAGGAACGCGCATGGGAATGGCTGGAGTTGCTCAAGAATCAGCGAATCCGTGTCCACTACCAGCCCGGCCATCCGCAG
>JBEKEQ010000118.1:0-13139 GCA_050013735.1 Occallatibacter sp. | reverse complement strand
CCGCTATCGTGACCGGCGCATGGAAGGCAAGCGCCTGCCCAAGGAAGAGAAAATGCTCACTGCGCCTCCTGTTGCCAGGCCCAAGTCTCGCTCCGCCCAGCCCGACGCGGACGAGGCCGCAGCCAAGCCTGCCCGCACCCGGGCGCGAGCGTCCATCGCCGTGCACTCGTTTCCCAGCCGCGCCACGGTGGTCGAGCCGCATGTTCTCAGGAGCGCCGACGCCATTGCGCTTAAGCCCTTGACCCTTGAAGAGGCCGTCAAAGAAGCGGAGTTCCGCGACCGCGACCTGCTTATCTTTCACAGTCCAGCCGGTGACATGTTTGTGCTCCATCGCCGTCGCGACGGTCAGATGGAGATTGTGGAGATTCCTTAGAATCTGCCCATCAACTTTCGTCAATACGGCTCTTTGAAAGATCACGGCCTTAGTCGTGCCGAAAGAGGGCTGCGTACCAAGGGTTTTAACCCATGAGGGACGTTCCTTCACCGCCGATTCGACCTGTCCCGAGCTAGTGGACACGGCCTTAGGGCAATCGATCCGGCGGTGCTGTTAAGCCTCGATGCCGAGATCGTAAAGGTGCTGCCGTCGATGCGAATTTATCGCCATTCTGCGGAGTGTCGGGTCAATCAATTCGGCGCGAGATCGTCGAAAAAACGGTGATAAAAATCGCCTGAATTCAATAACAAAGATTTCCACTTAAACAGTAAGATTTCCACAAAATTATCAATTGACAGTGAATCACGAACAAGAGCATAGTTTCAATCAATCCGGGTTGCTAGGTAAGCCTGAGAATCTTCACTTGTGATGGTTAGAAGGACTTACCGAAGGGACCAACATGGAGCACTAAGTGTTAAGAGCGGAGCGATCCGCGAGTAACACAGGGCGCTAAGTCGAGAGCAAGGAGAAATCCAGGCAGGGAACAGAGCGTCAAGTGTCGAGCACGGAGTAATCTGTGCACGGTGCGGAGCGGTAAGTGCCGAGTTAGGAGCAATCCGAGCGAAGCATGGAAGCTCCAAGTGTTGAGCGCGGAGCAATCCGCGGGCAACACAGGGCGGGAAGTTACGAGCGCGGAGCAATCCGTGAGCGGAACGGAAGGTCAAGTGTCGAGCGCGGAGCAATCTGCGAACGGGGCGGGAGCGATAGGTGCAGGGCGAGGAGAAATCTGAGCCAGGCGCTGAAAGTGCCTAACGAGGAGCAATCCAAGTCAGGCATGAGAGCTTCAAGTGTTGCGCACGGAGCAATCCGCGGGCAACGCAGGGCGGGAAGTTACGAATGCGGAGCAATCCGTGAGCGAAACCGAAGGTCAAGTGTCGAGCGCGGAGCAATCCGCGAACGGTGCGGAGCGGTAAGTGCCGAGCGAGGAGCAATCTGAGAGCGGCGCAGAAACTTCAAGTGTTGAGCGCGGAGCAATCCGCGGGCAGCGCGGGGCGTCAAGTGTAAGGCACGGAGCAATCTGTGTGTAGCACGGGGCGTCAAGTGTCGAGCGCGAAGTAATTCGTGAACGGTGCGGTGCATAAGTGTTGGGACCGGCAACCTGGGGGCTTTTTTATGCCCGAAAACTATCCGCCGCACTTACAACAGTAAGCTGCTGGCGGGTTATTTTTCGCCTGTGACATCTTCCAGCAAAAATTTGGACTGGTAACTCGGCCCGCGATGACTCATCCAATAATGACTACTCTAAAATAACTAGATTGCATCCCCGCTAGAGTTCGATTCACTCACTGGCTTTTCCTCATCCGTTCGCGCATCGGTTCATTGTCTGCATAGACGCGCCACTCCGCCACTTTCCCGTCCTCGATCGCTGCCCGAAAGGCCGCCTGCGTTTTCCAGTGATTCTCCGGCCGTAACTCACCAGCGGGCGCGAATGTCCCCTGCGCCACGCCCAGCATCACAACCACCGGCCCAACGGAATACGCCTCTTCAATGGCGATCGAGTAATCGGGAACCATGCGGAAGTATCCGGCCCAACCTGCACGCATCTTTTCCCGTCCTTCGACAACATTCCCAAGAGAATCCACAAATCGGTGCTCCGGGGCCATTAACTCGGCCAGTCCCTCCAAATCTTGCCGGTTGATCGCCCGCACAAACGCCCTCGCTACAGACTCTGGTGAATCGCTCATGGATGCCAATATAAACTCATTCGTGCGTCGAAGCGCCAACAGATTGCGGGTGTTCGGCAGTCGAGGCATGGCCGCCGCGGCAGCAACGGTCGAGCTTCAATCGAGCAATCTGGAGTTGGGCCGAAAACGGAATCCGCCTTTCGCTCCCCGTCCTCACCCACTACAATCAGAAGAGAAGTTCAAACACCGAGGAAACCCATGCCGCTCTCCGGAGAAGCTATCCGCCTGATGAATTACATTGACGACGTTGCCGTGACACTTCGCCGGGTGCTGGCGACCATCCCAACGCTTACCGCGGACGAGCGAGCCCGCGTGGCTGAGCACCTGCTTCAGGCCAAGCCCAATGCCGAGGATGTGGCCGAAGCGCTCGCCGCCAAGTAAGCCAGCCTTTTGACAACTGTTGCCATCATCGGAGCCGGACCGCTGGGGCGCTGGCTGGCGTTGAGCGCGGCCCGCGCAGGCCTCAACGTGCTGCTGGAAGACGTGATGCCGGCCAACCTGCACCACGCGCAGGAACTCCTCCGGCGGGAGCTTGGCCCGGAGTCTCTTGCCATTTGCGCGGGTTCAAGGCAAGCCGTAACCTTCGTCTCTACCATCGAGGACGCGGTGCGCGAAGCCGACCTGGTCATCGACTGCGTCCCTGACGAACTCGAGTCAAAGCTCGAGATCCTCTGGCTGCTGGACCGTATGGCGCCGCCGCGAACCGTCTTTGCCACTCCGACGACGCGCCTTTCCATCGCAGATCTGGCCGCATGCACCTACCGTCCTGAGAAGTGCATCGCCATCGCCGCTGAAGCCTCCGCTCTCGCTGAAAATCCCGGTAGCCAGGTTCTTCTTTGTACAACATCTCGCACCAGCGCCGAAACCGTGGCGTTGGTAGATCGCTTCTGGCGCCGGCTCGGATATACGCCGGCCTACGTAACCGATCCGGCGGGGGTACCGTCTAACTGAACATGTGGGGAGCGGCTTCAATTTCGATATGGAGCGTGTTTTGTCTAACAATGGAACAGCAACGTTACCTTCGGAAGAGCCGCCAGGTCAGGTTTCGCACCGTTGATGCAATTTTTAATTGACACCGCCCGCCCTTTTTCGGCTATCATTCGGTTGTACCCACCCTGGTTTTCCCCGGGGCAGCACAGAAAAAGCCGGGCTAAGCAACTCAACCAAGACAAAAGACATCAGATCAATCAAGCACTACGCATTGTTGGAACACCAATGCCGGGGTCCATACTTCAACCTCGAACGACGCGGGCAATAACACACTGATTCCGCAAGGGTGAGCAAGATAATTTCCTGCCACCCGCGGGTTAGCTGGTTTTCCCAACCGTTCAGACAACCGCCAGAGAGGACACATTCATGAAAATCGGATTTCTGAAGTACGCACTGCCGGTGTTGGGATCTGTACTTGCCGCAAGCACGTCTCTGCATGCTTCGGTATTGTTCCATCACCTGCCCGAAATTGATCCGAGTCTGGCAATCGGCTCCTTCACGCTGCTGGCAGGTTCGCTTGCCGTGCTGCGCGCCCGTCGCAAGAAGTCGTAAGAGGCAGACTGGGGAGAGCTCAGAGACTGGATTGAAACCGCCGGTGCAAGCCATCCGCGGCTCGACTGGGAACAACCGTTCCCAGTCGGTTGCCGCGCTCATTCTTCCGCGACATCTACTGGGGCGGCTTTATCTATTTGCCGCAATTGTTGCTCTGGACGATGTCATGCTGGGCCGCCTGATTAACAGGGGGTTTGTTTTACCTCTACAACCGTTCCCATTTGCCATCATCTCGTTTGCCGTTTTCCTGGGGCTGGGGCATTCCTGGCTTAAAGGTCAGCGGGAGATCCTCCCATTTGGATTTGTGTCATTTGGCCTGCACTTGACTTGTCTGGCCGCTGCGATGTCGTTTTTCTCGTTTGCCCTTCCAGCGATCCATCAGACAGGCTCCTCGTTTTCCTTTGCCGCAGACTCCCTTCCCAAAGCATTGATTGGATTGAGCTTTCTTCCGCTGGCCTTGGCCTGCATTCCGTTTCGAACGTGGATCAGAACCTTTCGGCTGACCAGCCCTTTGTGGCTTTATGCGACTCTTGCCGGCGCGTTCGCGGCAGTACTAGGGCCGCTTTCGTGGAAGTTTTGGAGCGATCCGGTAAATTCATCGGGCAAATTCCTGCAGGTCGCCACCTTTAATTCAGTGCAGTGGGTCCTTCGCTTTTTTCTGCCCGGCGCGGTCGCCGATCCTGCGACCTTCACCATTTCAGCTCCTCGTTTTTCGGCTGACATCTACGGCCCTTGTTCGGGAATTCAGGGTCTTGGATTGGTGCTTGGTTTCACTGCCGTCTGGCTCTGGTATCGCAGGCGGCAGGCCCGCTTCCCACAGGCGTTTCTGCTCGTCCCTGTTGCGCTTGGATGTATATGGCTGCTGAATATCGTCCGCATCTCCACACTCTTCGTTATTGGCGATAAGGTCAGTCCGGACATTGCCATGGGCGGCTTTCACTCTGAGGCTGGCTGGATTGCATTTACCGCTGTTGCCCTGGGCTTTTCCCTGGCCACTCAGAAGCTTTCCTGGGTGCGGAAGATGCCCGTTTCCGTCCCACACCCGGCGGGATTCCCGCGCGATGGAGGGTCACAGGCAGGCAGGGGAGTCCAAGAGGAACTGCACGAAGAAAGCGGAGAATCGGCGGCGACCGGCGCTTACCTGGTCCCGTTTCTGGCCATTCTGGCCGCGTCCTTCGTGTCAAAGCTGGCTACGGCCAACTTTGAATGGCTTTATCCCCTGCGTTTTGTTGCGGCGGCCGTTGCCCTCTGGCATTTCCGCCCGGAATTAAAAAAACTTAACTGGCGCGTCGGCTGGGCCGCGCCGCTGGCCGGCGTAGGCGTCTTTCTGGTGTGGATAGCGCCATCGTGGTGGGCGCAAGGGCTGGCCCCCAGCCCGTTGGGTCCGGCGCTGGCGGCGCTTTCGCCCTCCGCCCGCTTCACCTGGATTGCCTTCCGCGTGGTCGCGGCGGTGATTACCGTGCCCATCGCCGAAGAACTAGCTTTTCGCGGTTATCTGGCGCGGCGGCTCGTCAATCGGGAGTTCGATCAGGTCTCCTTCTCAAGTCTCACCATCATCCCGATAGTTTTGTCCTCCGTAGCCTTTGGCCTGATGCACGGGGAACAGTGGATGGCCGGCATCTTTGCCGGGCTCGTCTTCGCACTGGCGCTCCGGCGGCGGGGACGCATGGGCGATGCAGTTGTTGCGCATGCCATCAGCAATCTGTTGCTGGCCGTCTGGGTTCTGAGCCGCGGAGACTGGGCTCAATGGTAGAGGCGACGCGCCGCGTGGCCACCCCGCGCTTGCGCTGAGACCGACCCTCCACAAAAGGTGCAGTCCCATTACCCAATCCAGGGACTCAAAGGGGTAACGGTGAGTCCGCGAAATGGTACGCAATGACTCGAATGTGACTATAATCACAAGGTAGTGGAGAGGCCACGTCTACCCTTCGAGGGGCAGATGGTTTCATGAATTCTCCAGAAGGGAATCCCGCCAAATGGCGACAGGAGATTTAGCCCTGGGTGAAGTACAAGGGGCAACCAACGCGCGCCAGCGCGTGGTAAACGACTTCAGCATCAACGTAGCTACGGTAAACGGGTCCGGTTCACAGTCCGCCAACAGTGTGCTGCTGAAGAGCATCTTTGGAATGGGCGTTCCAGTCAGCGGCAAGAACTTGTTCCCATCCAACATCGCGGGCCTACCCACCTGGTACACCATCCGCGCCAGCAAAGACGGCTATGTGGCGCGCAAGCGGGACGCAGAAGTGCTGGTGGCGCTGAACCCCGACACGGCGCGGCAGGACGTTTTGGCTCTTCCCGCCGGGGGCGTCGCCATCTACGAAGCTAATCTGAATCTCAAGCAGTATCGCGACGACGTGGTTTTCTACCCCGTACCCCTGGACAAGATCACGGCGGCCATCTGCCCCGAGGCCAAGCTTCGCAAGCTGGTCAGAAACATGGTCTACGTGGGCGCCGTCGCACATCTGCTCAATATCGATCTGGGTGTGGTAGAGAGCGGGCTGCGCAAGCAGTTTGCCAAGAAGGTGAAGGTCTTTGAGCTGAATTTTGGCGCGGTAAAGGCGGGACGCGATTACGCGGCGGAGAATTTGACCAAGCAGGATCCCTACTTTATCGAACGCATGAACCAGACGACGGGCAAAATCATCATCGACGGCAACGCGGCCTGCGGCATGGGCGCGGTGTTTGCAGGAGTGACGGTGGTGGCGTGGTATCCCATTACGCCTTCGACCTCAGTGGTGGAAGCGACCACCGACCTGCTTAAGAAATTCCGCGTAACGCCTGATGGCAAGGCGACGTTTGCAGTGGTGCAAGCCGAAGACGAATTGGCGGCCATCGGCATGGTGCTGGGCGCGGGCTGGGCCGGTGCGCGGTCCATGACAGCGACCTCGGGGCCGGGCATCTCGCTGATGACGGAATTCTCCGGGCTGGGCTACTACGCTGAGATTCCCGGCGTGATCTTCGATATCCAGCGCAGCGGCCCGTCGACTGGAATGCCGACGCGTACCTCGCAGGCGGACTTGCTGAAAGTAGCCTTCCTTTCGCACGGCGACACTAAACACATCGTTCTGCTGCCGGGAAACGTGAAGGAATGCTTTGAGCTTGGCTACGCGGCCTTTGACCTCGCGGAGCGGTTGCAGACGCCGGTGTTTGTGCTCAGCGATCTTGACCTGGGCATGAACAACTGGATGTCGGAGCCGTTTGACTATCCCGAAAAGCCGCAGGATCGCGGCAAGGTTTTGACGGCGGAAGATCTGAACCGGCTGGGCAGCTTCGCGCGCTATCGCGACGTGGACGGTGACGCCATCGGCTGGCGGACGCTGCCGGGAACCAACCACCCCAAGGCGGCTTATTTTACCCGCGGCTCGGGACACAACGATGCGGCCGGATACACCGAGAAGCCCGAGGAATATGTCGAGGTGATGGAGCGGTTGGCGCGCAAGTTTGAGAACGCGCGCACGCTGGTTCCGGGGCCGGTGACAGTGAAGGACGGGACCTCGAAAATCGGCTTCCTGGCCTACGGCAGCAGCGACTTTGCACTGCGCGAGAGCCTCGATCAGATCGACCGGGAATATGGCCGCAAGGCGGACTACATGCGCATCCGCGCCTATCCTTTTGCGCACGAGATTCACGACTTTGTAGCCTCGCATGAGCGCGTCTACGTAGTGGAGCAGGACCGCGACGCGCAGCTGGCCAGCCTGCTGAAGCTTGACCTTCCCGCAGACCAGGCGGTGAAGCTGCGCAGCATTCTGCACTACAACGGATTGCCGCTCGATGCTCAAACCGTTACAGAAGAGTTTGCCACCAAGGAGGGTCTGTAATGGCAACAGCAGCGCCAACACCCAAAGTCAATCACATCGGTCTTCCGGTTCTTGAATACCGCGGCAACAAAACCACTCTGTGCGCAGGATGCGGCCACAATGCCATCTCCGAGCGAATTATTGAAGCCATGTGGGAGATGGGCGTGGAGCCGGAACGGGTCATGAAGATGAGCGGCATCGGCTGCTCGTCAAAGAGCCCGGCCTACTTCATGAACCGATCCTTCGCCTTCAACAGCGTGCACGGGCGCATGCCCTCGGTCTCCACCGGGGCCATCCTGGCCAATCGCACCATGACCATGCTGGGCGTCTCCGGCGACGGCGATACGGCTTCCATCGGCATGGGGCAGTTTGTTCATCTGCTGCGCCGCAACCTGCCCATGATTTACATCATCGAAGACAATGGCGTTTACGGGCTTACCAAGGGGCAGTTCTCGGCCACGGCCGACCTCGGCTCCAAGCTCAAGACCGGGGTCATCAACGATCTTCCGGCCATCGACACCTGCGCCCTCGCCATCCAACTGGGCGCCACGTTCGTCGGCCGCTCCTTCAGTGGCGACAAGAAGCAGTTGCTGTCCATTCTGAAGGCAGCTATCGCCCACAAAGGCACGGTGATGCTCGACGTGATCAGCCCCTGCGTCACCTTCAACGACCACGAGGGATCGACCAAGAGCTACAAGTTCATGCAAGACAACGACGAGCCCATCAACGAGATCGATTTTGTGGCCAGCTTCGACGACATCGAAGTCGATTACGACTCGGGCCAGGTCTACGAAGTCGAAATGCACGACGGCTCGAATCTGCGCCTGCGCAAGCTGCACGAAGACTACGACCCCACCGACAAAGCCAACGCCGTGCGCACGTTGATGGAGGCGCACGCGAAGGACGAAATCCTTACTGGCGTCTTCTACATCGACACGCAGAAGCCCACCTTCATCGACCTGCTCAACGTGGTGGATGAGCCCCTGGCGACGCTGCCGGAGTCGCTCACGCGTCCTCCCAAGTCCGCGCTCGATGGGCTGATGTTGAGCTTGCAGTAAGTACAGTTGTCGGTGATCGGTCGTCAGCAAAAAGTCCCGCGGCATGCGGGGCTTTTTCTTGTGGCCGCCTCAGCGTCCCGCCGAAATCCTTACCCCCATGCCGTTCAGCTTGCTGCGCGCCTGCGCTGCTTCGGGCGTCTGCGGATGGCGCTGGATGAGCGCGCGCAACTCGTGAACGCCCGCTTCCTTCTTGCCTTCCGCCAGCAGCGCATACCCCTTGCGCAGTTGAGCCGCCGGGGCTTTGGGGCTGCCGCTGAAGCTCTCCAGGACGGCGTTGTAGGCCTTGATCGCATCGGGATAATTCTGCTGCCGGTAGGCAATCTCGCCCAGATAAAACTGCGCGCTCCCGGCCAGCTCATCGAGCGGATAGTTATGCAGCACGTCCTGGAATTCGCCGGCGGCCACATCGTAGCGCGCGGCGTTGTAGTCGCGCATGCCGGCCTGGAAAGTTTCCTTGAGCGGCGGGGCCTGGGCCTGATCCGTTGGCGCGGCGCCTTGCGGGGCAGGCGCGCCACCTGCAGGCGGCTGCGCATTGGGGTCGGCCACCTGCGTCGATGAGGCCGCGGCGGGCGGAGGGCTCTGGACGTTTTGCAACTGGGTCTGCAAGTCCTGGACCGATTTATCCAGCTTGGCGATGCGGGTCTTCAACTCGTCGACGGAGTCGTTCAGCGATTGCACCTGTCCGCTCACGGTATCCAGCTTGCCGTTGCCGGCATCGCTCTGCGCATTGATCTTCAGTTGCAGGGCATTTACAGTCGCGGTGATCTGGGTTGCGTTGTCGGCGGTCTGCTCCACCAGATGCTGCATGATGCCGAAGCGGCTGTCCACGGTGGACTGCAGGCGCTGCACCATGTCCAGCAACTGCTGCACCTGCGTTTGCAGCTCGATGATTTCCTTTGAGGCCGCATGTGCCGGAACGGGCGCGGATGCGAGAACCACGGCAGCGAGAACCGCGGTGAGAAGGCGTTTGCGAAGTGTGGGCAGTTTCAGCATTTTTCACCTTTGAAGCAGTGATCAGTGAACGGTGGACAGTGATCAGTGGGGTGTTCCCGAGACCACTGAGCGATGCCTCAATTTTGAGAACTTGGGCACCTCAAGCTACGCACGACAAACAGTCTGCTGATCGCTCTTCCGTGGCAAACTGACCACTGTCCACTGTATTTTACCGGTCCAGCGTGAAACCTGCGCGGCGGTTCTGCTGCCAGCACTCTTCGGTCGATTCAGAGCAGAAAGGCTTCTCCTTGCCGTAGCTGACAACGCGGATGCGGTTTGCGGCCACGCCCGCGGTGACCAAAGCATTCTTTGCGGCGTCTGCACGGCTCTGCCCTAACGCCAGGTTGTATTCGTTTGAGCCCCGCTCGTCGCAGTAGCCGCCAATGACCACCTTCACGTCGGGATGGCTCACCAAGTAAGAGGCATCGCGCGACAGAACCGCCTGGGCGTCTCCGCGAATGTCGTAGGTATCGTAATCGAAGAACGCGTCCTGCACATTGGCCTTGAAGGCTTCTTCTTCACTCAGGTTGCTGACCGGCACTGACACAGCCGGCGCGCCATTTACCGTGACGTAGGCCGAGGCCTCGGCTGAACCGCCATCTCCACGGGCTACCAAATGGTAAGTGATGGAAGCAGTCGGAACCACGGTCTTGACGCCGGTGCTGGGCACGTCCCCAATTCCGTCGATGGAGATGCTGGTGGCATCGGTGGTGCGCCAGCTGAGCTGCACCTGGTCTCCGGCTGAAATCACGGCGGGAGTGGCAGTGATCTTCGCGGTGGGCGCTGACGCCGCGCCTGTTGCCGGTGCGGTCTCCTGGGAAGATGGCCCCGTTTGCTTCTTCTTGCAGCCCCCAACTGCGGTTAATGCGACAAGCAAAACAAAAGGCACGAAAAATCGAATGCTACGACGGTTCAATGGATTGCTCCTTCCAAAAATTTGAATTTGTTCTCAACGCGACCATGTCGCGGAGCCGGTTCTCCGGAACGCCAAACCCTCCACAACCCATCCGCGGCGGAATTTGGCAACACACCCATGATAGTCGAGAAAATTGGCGCGCTCTGACCCGTAAGTGGCGCTACGCAGCTCAATCGCAAGTCCCGGTGGGGCCAGGGCCAACCATCACCCTCGCTCACTTCCAGCTCCAGTTGGGCATAAAGTTGTTTCCGGTGTGCGTAAGCTGACGTTGCTGCGTCCCGTCGGCCAGCATGGACCAGATTTCCGTGTGCTTGCCGATCTCGCGCTGAAACACGATGTGGCGCCCGTCAGGAGCCCAGAAGGGATAGTCGTTGCTTCCCGATTCGTGGGTCAACTGGATGTAGTTCTTGCTGGCCAGGTCGATGACATGAATGTCTACGCCGCCGGGGTCGCCGGGGCCGTATTTGCGGTTCCAACTGAAAACCAGCAATTGCCCATTGGGCGACCAGCTGGGAGAGACGGCGTAACCGCCATCGGTGATGCGCTGCACGTTCCCGCCGTCCAGGTCCATGGTGTAGATCTGCGGCAGCCCTGTTCGCCCGCTGACCCAGGCCAATTGTGCATTGGAGCGCGGATTCCAGGTGGGCGAAACGTCGGGTCCGCGAAAGTTCGTCAGTCTGCGCAGGTTTCCGCCGCTCGAATCCGCGACCCAGATCTCCGGATCGCCGGTGCGCGAAGAAGAAAAAGCGACCTTGGTGCCGTCCGCGGACCACGCCGGTGACAGATTGCTTCCCCCCGCCGTGCCGCCGGGAAAGCTCACAAGCCGGCCCAGTTCGAGCGAATACATGCGAATGGCCCATCCTTCGCGTCCCAGCGAAGCGAAGGCCAGGCGGCTATTGTCTGGCGAGACGCGCGGCGAAACCGAAATTGTGCCCAGGTGCGTAATTTGGTGCTGATTCTGCCCGTCGTAGTCCATGGCCCAAATTTCCTTTGAGCCTGTGCGGGAGCTGACAAAGTAGATTTTGGTCTCGCAGATTCCGTTAATGCCGCCGCCCAGGCGAAGAATGATTTCGTCGGCAAAGCGGTGCGCAATCGCGCGGGCCGAGTTCTCATTGGCGATGGTTTCGTTGTACTGCTTGCCCAGAATCTGCGCGTTGGCCGTGTTGTGAGTGTCAAAGAGCCAGCCAAACACGGTCAGGTGACCATTGGCGGACGAAAGCGAGCCGAAGGCGACCATGGAAGCGTTAGCCGGGGCAGCAGACCATTCCGGCAAATGGATCTCCTGCGGCGAGCCCGGCGACTCCTGGGGCGCAAGGCTCTTCGATACCAGGTCGAAGATGCCGGCGTTGGCCAGGTCGCCATAAAGGGTGGCGTCAAAGACAGCTTTCAAGGCCGGAGTCTGAGGATCGCCGCCCGCCGGCTTGAAGTCAGCGGCGGCCAGGCGGACGCCTGTATTGCCAAGATTTGTCCCTGTGCGAACCCAGTCCTGGGCATGCAGGTGGATGGCCGAAATACAAAACAGGACCAGAGCAGAGTGAAGGAGAAGCCGGGACAATGCCTTCATGCGATGAACAATCCTTCCTGGTCAAGAACCCAGGTTTGAGCGCATGCTCGCGCGGGTCCTCTTTTGTATGATGCTGAACGCACCGGAAAGTTAGTACTCACAGTAATAAGAGACCTTCAGCGTACTTGAATTATAAGCGGCGGGCAGTTGGCCGAATGTGTCTACCCGCTGCACGCCGCGCTGGCACGAGCGGTCGAGCGTGGTGCTGCCGCTGGGCCGGTCGATCTGCACGTCGGTGGGGCTTCCATCCCGATGGATCGTGAAGACGAGAAACACGCGGATGCCCTTTGGCGTGCGCGGATCGACTTCCCGCTTATCCCAGGTGGTGGCCATTTTGCGATTGATACCATCCACATACCAGCCAAACCGGCTGGCAAAGTCGCCGTCGCCTACAGACGTGGGCCCATTCGACCCGCCTTGCGGCAACGTGGCGCGCGGCAAAATAGAGCCGGCCTGTTCGCCGTACTGCGCGCGGTTGTCCCTGGGCGGAGGCTGATGCTGCTGAGTCTTGGGGGCTGTCTTCTGCTGCGGCTTCACCTGTTTCCCCTGGATGGGGATGGCGGTTTCATCCACTGCCTGTTTGGGTTTGGGAGTGGGTTCGGCGGGGGCCTGGCTGGGAGTCTCGGTCATCAGCACATTTTGATTCTGTTCCACGGCGGGCAGGGGAATGGCGCTTGAAACCAGGCTCACCTGGATGGCCCCACCCGATCCCGGATTGCCCCACAAATTGTGATGGAACAAGCCGGCAAGCATTCCGTAGAACACCAGCCCGCCAAGAAGAAGACCGTGCAGCGCAAGCGAACCCGCGGCCGGCGCGCCCATCGGCTCCGGCATCAGCCCCCGCTCCAGTCGGTCTATGTCTTCCATCAGACTCCTCATACGCTTGAAATCCAGGCTCCGGCCCCGAATTTCCGCTCCATCCAGGGTCCGGAAAATGCCAGGCTTTATTTCTCTCCCGTGCCTTTGCCCTTCGTATCCAGCGGCTGGGTGACGACAGAAATGTTGGTAATGCCGGCTTGTTTCACTGCGTCCATCACGCTGGCGAAAGCCCCAAAAGGAACCCGCTCGTCCGAGCGCAGATAAATCACCTGGTGCGCCGGATCTTTGCCCTGCTGCTGCAACTTAGCAGCCAATTCGTGAATATTCACCGG
>JBEKEQ010000117.1:0-13293 GCA_050013735.1 Occallatibacter sp. | reverse complement strand
GTCCGACTGTACCCGCGCTAGAAAGCAGCGGGTACTCTTACCTTGTGAGAATGATCAAGCCAAACTTGATCGCATCTCACGACTGGCATGTTCAACCAATTTGTCAAAGATCCTTGAGGCTTACCACCTAGGCGGGGCCGTCTTGGATCGAGGCCCAGGCTGTGACGCCGGGGTGTCCTCGAACTTGTTGCGCTGGCCGTAATTCCGCGCTCTTCTGCGTCTTCCGGCGTTTTTACGCGAACCTTTCAAAGTTATCGAAGTTCAGCCTTCATGTCAAGCTCAATCTTTTCCTCGCCTGGAGCCTTACCAACCATTCGTTGGCGGCTTGAAAGGCGTGAAGCTGATCGGCCGAAAAGGAAAAACTCCCTTCGGAAACGTCGCGCAGCGCAAAATATCAAAGAGCGACCGGCAAAATATATGCCCGAGCCACTAGGGCTCACAGGAGATAAAAACTCCTGGGTCTTGCAATGGCTTGTTCTCTCTAGGGATTCCCTACAGGGGTTCAGGGGCACTTGCCACACCTGACCCAGCGAACTAAGTTCCATTACCTAGCTTCCCACTTCCCTCAACGGGGCAGGCCAAAAGGCCACCGGGAGGCACTACTGCTCATCTGCAACTTTCAAAGAGTAGCACACACCACTCTTTATTGCAAACGCCGAGCGGTTTAATCCGCATTCCTCGCTTGCAACTCCCTGAGCATAGGCGCTTGGGGCTTGGAACGCAAGGGCAGGTGGTTGTGGAAAGCCACGTTTATCTGTGGGAAACCACCTCAGTGCCTGGGGATGAGGCCCAGGTCGGTGAGGCCGTTGACGAAAAACTGCATGGCCAGGGCCACCAGCAACAGGCCCATGATGCGAACCAGGATGCGGATGCCGGTTTCGCCCATGACCTGGCGGACGCGGCCGGCGCCGGCCAGAACCCAATAGCTGATGAGGCTGGTGAGCGAAATGGAGCCGAGAATGGCGCCCATCTCCCAGTGCCAGAGGCTGGGCACCTGGCCCACCAGCACCATGACCGATGAGATGGCGCCGGGGCCGGCGAGCATCGGGATGCCGAGGGGAACGATTCCGGCATCTTCTTTGGCCGCGGCCTCTTCCGTGTCGCCGTGGGCCTCCTGAGTGGGAGAGCGCTTGGCTTCCAGCATGTCAAGGCCTATCAGCAATAGAATCAACCCTCCAGCCACTTCAAAAGCGGGCAGGGTGATGCCGAACATCTTGAAGATAAGCTGGCCGCCGACGGCAAAACTTGTGAGCACGATGAAGCAGGTGAGCGCGCCTTTGCGCGCCATGCGCTGACGGCGTTCGGGGCTGGCGCTCTCGGTAATTGCCAGGAATGAGGGGATGGCGGCGAAGGGATCGACCAGGAAAAAGATGGAACTCAGCGCCAGCACCGAGAAGCGCACCAGCGGCGCGGTGCTCAGCTCGGTCAATGCCTGCTCGGCTGGATTGGTCCAGATCACCTTTAGAGGCTAGAACATTTGGGGCTTGTTGACCACTTTGGACCTGTGTTTTGGCGCAGCAAAACGTATATGCGGAAATGCACATGAATTTGAGCATTTTGGACAATTGCCCAGAGATGCCGAAAGCACGCGAGAGATTTATGCATGTAAGTCGATGCAAACACAATAGATAGATGCGATCTCCCGCCGTTTCCTGCGCCGGTTTAGGCAAATGCTGAATTCGATGAGGGAGATGGCGCCGAGAAAGCCAAATGCGCGGCGGGTCATCGGCCGGCCGGTCATCGGTCCATAGAAAGTACACACCATTCCTGCAAATGGAGTAGGAAATCGCGAAGTTCATGTTACCGTGGTTTCGTCTCAGGAGAACTTTTCCGCCCTTCCCAGCTATCGCGCCCTGGCTCGAAAAGCGCACTGAGTCGTCACTCTATTTCTCACACCATCAGGTTTTCCCCAAGTGTTAATGGGCGATCCCCGCCCGAAAGGCTTAGCAACTCAACTGCGCTCTACTGTGCGCCGGCAGGCCGCGACAACCGTGTTCGGAGGCTAACACCATGCAATTTCAACGGCTTTTCCGGTTAAGCTTGCTTTTTTGCTTTATCCTTGCGGCCCAGGCTTCTGGGCAGGCGCCTACCTTGACCATAAACGGCTCGGTGAGTCCCGGATCGCCGATCTCCGTCACGGGCACCAAGGACAGTTCCCTGGCCATCTATTCGCCTGCAAATCCCAGCGTGGTCTGCGGAGATCCAGGGTTGTTCGACCTCGGCAACCCTCTCATGATTCATGAAGGGACGGGCGCTCCGGCACAGACCCTAATGCTCACCGGCTCGGCTCAGTCCGTCGTTTTAAGCACGCCCACTTTGCTGGGCCAAACGCTCTGCCTTCGGGCGACGAATGCGGCAGGGCCCACGTATGCATCCCAATCGGTTGCGGCTGCCGCGGTCAAAGTTGAGTTTGCGGTAAAGCCCACGGGAGCGCTGAACGCCATCAGCGTTCAAGGCGACGCGAATGCGAAGGTAGGTATCCTGGAGCTTCCCGCATCCTATACGCCGAACCCCAAGTCAGATAGCTGCTCAGCCAACGACCTGGCTAACGGGCAGTGGCTTGCCATCGGACTTGGAGCGCCGACAACGACGAGCATTCCGCTGAGCGGAACCCCGCCGTTCGCGATTGCTTTGAACAAGCCGCTTGTGGCAGGGGCACAGCTTTGCCTCGTAGCTCAGGAGACAAGTGGGGGAGCCACGACCACCTACTATTCGCAGTTTGCAACCGTGCAGGCCGCAGTGGCGGCCGCACCTGCTCTAGACTTCACCGGGACGCCCGCCAGCGGCGATACCTCGCTAGTTATTAACGGAACGGGTGGAGACATCGTCACCGTTTACCAGTTCAGCAACTCGGCGGATGGCGATTGCGCCTCGCTTTTAAAGGACCACGAGGGCAAGGTGGTGCCGGTCACCTTAAGCGGATCGAACAGCACATCGAGCAATTCCACACCGCTCGGCACCACACCACCTTTTACCGTCAGCCTCGCTTCCCCTCTCCTGCCCCAGGAGAAACTTTGTCTCCAGCAGACCGACAAGAGCGGCAACTCACCACAGTACTCGGGACTCATAAGCGTTAGCGACTCCAACAATCCCTATCCGCGGGTGCGCACCTTCTATACGATCGGCGCGATGATCAACAACCAGAATGGTTCCAGCGGGTCGTCATCGGGGGCCGAGTATGTTGATCTAGGCTTGGGCTTTGCCGTGGTGCCTGAATCGGGAACCGGCTACAGGCCGGGCTTAAATGCCTCGATATCGGGACGCTTCAGTGCCATTCCAGTCACGGCTCCTTCAAGCACAACCTCAACCAGTAACAATAGCGGCACACTCAATATTCTCTCCTCGCAGGAGAGCGCCCGGGTGCTGGGCTCAATAACCTTCCCTCTCCGAGCATCACAGATTCTGGGCGGGGGCTACTCATTCTTCACTGCACCGGTGCTCAAGGCCGGATTCGATACGCTCCTTAATCCCGCTGCCTCGGCAACGACCGGTTCGTCTGGATCGGCAACCATTAGCCCGGCCACCTTTGCCCCCGTGTATTGGGAGTACTCGAGCGGCCTGCGCATGGGCTATCGGCAATACCTCACCGGCAAGGATTCGACTCCCAGGACGATCACGCAGGTGGATATCACGATCGGCAAATTCAGCAATCTGCAAAGTTTCGTTTGCAATCGGAGTGTGACGAGCGGAAATTCAACTTCACTTCCGACGAACACGATGTGTTTCAACCCTCAGCCGCCAAACGCAGGCCCCTACACGCTCGACCAATCCCGCGCCACTCTTTACCGCATGGAGGTGGAGGGATTTTTCCTCTTTCCAGGAACGCCCTTCGTCCTGGGCGTCGATGCCAACCTTCCGCAATCCGCGGCGGCGCCGAAGAATTTGGACACTCTGAATAAGGCGGGCGGAAATGTCACCATCTACTTCGGCGTCTCGGGAAGCCTGACGAACCTCTTCAAGAGCATGAAACTCCCCGGTTCGAGTCAGTAGCTTCCTTAAACTTGGGCAGGACGGGTCGGCGACCCGGCCTGCGCCTTTTTTCGCGGTCGCGCCGCACCTTGGAAGCGAACATCCGGGAGCCCGAAGAGGACGGGGCTCGGGGCTGGGTAAGGGTTCGTCGATTCCCACCCATTCGCCTGAAAGGCGGCGAATGGATGGGACACGGGGCATTGCTGTTCGCCGGGGCGAGGCGAAAAAGCCTGGGGCGCGTGGCTTTTACTGAACCGTCAGCGAGTAGGTCGCGCTCTCGCTAAGCGATCCGGCGGTTGCGTTGACCTGGATCATGTAGGTGCCGTTGGGCGTTGTGGGGCCGCTGCTGCCGCAAGCGGTGATCCCGATGGTCGCGACGACAGCGAGCAAGATAGCGCTGCTCGCCGCCAGCAGCAGACGCCGGAGCTTGCGATTTTTCGCGCCGAACAGCGGAAGCAGCAAGAACGCCGCGAACGCACCGGCAACTTCAATCGGCCCCTGCAACGGCGAGCGAGCAGGCGCCGGCCGCGAGGACTCGGGCCGAAGAGCCGCGGAGTTCGGATTTACGTTCGTGGCGATGGTGAGAGTGGAGGTCGCCATCCCCGCGACGGCCGGTGTGATGGGAGACGAAGAGAATGTGCAGGTGGCGTCCTTGGGCAGGTTGCTGCATGCCAGGCTGGTGGCGGCATTAAAGCCATTTACCGAGCTGACAGTGACCGTGATGACAGCATTCGTTCCGCCATTGAACGAGCCGTTGGGCGGGTTGAGCGTGAGAGTGAACGCGGGTGGGCCCGGCCACACAGTAACTGCAACGGCCGAAGATGTTGACGACGAGTTGTTCACATCGCCTCCGTAACTCGCCGTCACGCTATATGAGCCCACAGCGAGTACCGACGTAATGTACGTTGCCGTGCCTGAGCCGTTGACCGGACCGGTGCCAAGGACGGTCATGCCGTTCATGAAGGTTACAGTCCCGGTGGGAGCAGGAACGCCGGAGGCTCCTGTAACTGTTGCGGTGAATGTGACGCTTGAGCCCACCACAAGGGAGGTTGCCGAAGCCGTCAACGCGGTGGTTGTGGACCCGAGCGTTACGCTCACGGAAACGGCGTTGGAGGTGGATGTTAAGTTTCTGGCGTCGCCTCCATAGCTCGCGGTGATGTTGTACGATCCCACGGCAAGCGACGAAGTCATGTAGGTGGCTACACCCGATCCATTCAGCGTTCCGGTGCCGAGCGTGGTCCCGCCTTTTTTGAAGGTAACTGTTCCGGTTGGTGTTGGGGTACCTTGTGCCGGGGTGACGGTGGCTGTGAAGGTTATGCTGTTTCCCACCGCAACCGAATTGGCTGAAGCGGCCAGCACCGTTGTTGTTGCGGTTGCCGGCGGAGCGTTGATGGTGAGGCTCAGGATCTGGGTTGCAGTGTTGCTTGCAGAGTCAGTTACCTTCACCGTGAACGTGGACGGCCCTGCTGTGGTGGGCGTGCCGGAGATGGCGCCCGTGCCGGCGGTGAGCGAGAGTCCCGCCGGAAGCGAGCCGTTGCTGATGCTCCACGTGTAAGGCGTGACGCCGCCGGTGGCCGTTAGCGTCTGCGCGTAAGCGGTGCCGGCTGTGCCGTCTGGCAGCGATGCGGTGGTCACCGCCAAAGTGGCGTTGATGGTGATGGTCAGGCTTTGGGTGGCCGTGCTGCCGGTGGAGTCTTTTACCTTGACCGTGAAAGTGGACGGCCCCGGCGTAGTCGGCAAGCCGGAGATGGCGCCCGTGCCGGTTGCCAGTGAAAGTCCGCCGGGCAGCGAGCCGCTGCTGATGCTCCATGTGTAGGGCGTGACGCCGCCGGTAGCCGTTAGCGTTTGCGCGTAGGCGATGCTGACCACGCCGCTGGGCAGCGACGCAGTGGTCACAGCCAGCGGGAGAGGCGTTCCCGTTCCAGTGAGGTTCACTACGTGGGGACTGCCCGCGGCATTGTCAGTGAAGGTGAGCGTTGCCGATTCGCCGCCGATGATGCTGGGCATGAACTTTACGCTTACGGTGCATGTTAACCCCGCGCCCACTGTTGCGCCGGCGCAGTTGTCAGTGCCAACGGGAAAATCGGCCATGTCAGTGCCGCTGGCAGCCACAGTGGTGATGTTCAGGTTTGCAGTGCCGTTGTTTGTAACCGTCAGCGTCATGGCGCCGCTGGTTGTTCCCTCGGTCTGGTTGCCGAAGCCGAGCGGCGAAGGCGCGGCGGAGAATTCAGGCGCATTCGCCGGAGCTCCCGTTGCCAGGAAGCCGTACGCGGCGATGTTGCCGACGATGGGGCTGTTGTCACTGCCTAATTCGCCCTGCCCTTGCGTGGATCCGGCATCCTGGCCGTCCGTCGCGAAGGCGTAAAGAATGTGGTAGCCGGGTTGAAGCGCGCCGGTTGTGCCTGTGAATTGGCCACCTGTTCCGGGGGTTGCGGCGATCCACGCGCCGCCCCATGAATCAACCTGGAAGTAGACGGCATTTGGAGTGGTGGCAGTTGGCGCGAACGTGCTGGTTGCAGTGAAGGTGAAGCTCGGCGTGGTGCTGCTTGTCTGATTGCTGGAGAGAGGCGTGACGACCGTGGTCAGTGGAATTGCCCCCACAGTTTGCTCGCCAAAGACGGAGAGGCTGCCGCCTTGCACGTAAATCGTGTTCGTGACCGGGTTCACTGCGATTGAGTTAGGGCCGGAGGGCAGCGACTGAGTGCTCGCCGAGTTGGTGGCGCCGTCAATGACGGTAAGGACTCCGGGAGCGAAGGGGACATTGCTGACGGCGTAGATTTTGTTGGTTGTGGGATTGACGGCAATGGCCACGGGGTTGATGTTGGCCACGATGTTGGTTACCACAGCGTTGGTGGCTCCGTTGATGACGGTCACGGTGCCGAGGATTGCGCCGCCCTCACCGTCATTCAGCACGTAAATCGTATTGGTGAGCGAATCGACAGCCACGATAGCCGGGCCGACTCCGTTTGGATCGGTCACCGTCGTGGTGCTGTTGTTTGCTCCATTAATTACGGTAACGTTGTTGCTGCCGTTGTTAGCGACGTAAACGGTATTGGTTACGGAGTTAACGGCCAGCCCGCCTGGATTGGAACCGACGTTGATGGGGGTAGCAGAATTGTTGGTCCCATTGACGGCAGTTACTTTGTTGTTATTGGTGTTAGAGAAGTAAATGGTATTTGTAACTGGATTTACGGCAATGGCAAATGACTGATCGACGTTGGAAATAGAGGTTATAGCGTTGCTGGCTCCGTCGATGACAAAGACGCCGGTGGTGTCAACGGCGACGTAAATCTTGTTGGTGACCGGATTAACGGCAATGGACTCAGTGGAGCTGCCGCTGCACGTGCAGGAAATGTTGCTGGTTGCGTTGGTGGTTCCATCAATGGCCGTGACTGAGTTACCCACCACATAAATTGTATTGGTGACCGAATTGATGGCGATGGCCACCGGTGAAGCAGTGACCGATACGGTGGTCTGGGCGTTTGTGGCAGGGTTAATTACCGTCACATTGCCGGAGCCTTTATTGACGACATAAATGTTGCCCGTGACCGGATTGACGGCCACCGGGCCGCCTGAGACAGCGACCGAAGAATTGCCGTACGTGGCGCCGTCAATGACCGTAACGCTGCCTTGGTTGGCCACGTAGATTTTGTTGGTCACCGGGTTAACGCCAACCGCGAGAGGGCCTGTAGCATGGCTGTCAGTGAGCGTGGTGGTGCTGTTGCTTACTCCGTCGATGACCGTCACGTTATTGCTGGCGTAATTGCCCACGTAGACTTTGTTACTCATCACGTCCACGGCGAGACCTATTGGCGTGATGGCGTTTGGATCCACGACGGAGGTGGTGTTATTGGATGTGCCGTCAACCACTGTGACGCCGCCGTTGGTGGTGTCGCCGAGGTAACTTACATAAATCTGATTGGTGACCGGGTTGATGGCGATGGCGGCCGGATAATCTCCGACGGTTACGTTGGTCGCGGTATTCGCGGAGCCGTCGATGACTGAAATCTGGGCGAAGAGGCCGTTGATCACATAAATCTTGTTGGTGACCGGGTTGACGGCCGCGAAGGCGCAGTTATACCCGCAATTCGTCTCAATGGTACCGGTGTTCACTGTGGCCGCAGCGGTGTTCGTTGCGCCGTCAATCACCGTTACGTTGCTGCTGCCGCTGTTTACGACGTAGACCTTGTTGGTGACTGGGTTGACGGCGATGGCTTCAGGAAACGTACCGACCGTGACTGTGGAAGTGGCGTTGGTGGCCCCGTCAATCACGGTTACCGATGCACTTTGGTTGTTGGCCACATAAATTGTATTGGTGATCGGGTTTACGGCCACGGCCACCGGAGTGCCTCCAACAGTAACGGTAGCAGTGGCGCCCGTGGCCCCGTCGATGACTGTGACATTGCTGCTGAATTCGTTGACCGCGTAGATTTTGTTGGTAACCGGATTCACCGCGGCGGCAATCGGGGTGTTTCCGGCGGTGATGGTGGTGGTGTCATTGGTGGCGCCGTCGAGCACGGTTACGCCATTGGTTTGATTCATCAGATAAATTTTGTTGGTGGCCGGATTGATGGCCACGCCGGGGGCACCGCCGACGACGATGTTCGCGGTGACGGTTTGTGCCTGGACGGAGGCACAGATTGTGCCCGCGGTCAGAACGCTGAGGAGGCTGAGGCGCCCGCAGAATCGACCCCAATGCAGGGGGCGTTCCCCAAGGCCAGCGCCGGACCGGTTTCGAGGACCGGCCACAAGCGGCCTGGCGCTGATGGTTCCGGCTGGGCCTGAGTGAAGGGTGCGCATGGCGCGGGCGGATGGATTCATTGAGTGATGACCTCCTGGGTGCGGGGGTAGGAGCTTGAGGATTTGAGCAGCTCTCTGCACCCTGCGTGCGTTCCAGGGATTTCCCATGGAATGCGCCCTATTCTTCTCATTTATTGGGGGTTCAAGCCAAGATTCATCACGGGTCAACTCGGGTCATTTCGGGTTTTTTGCATGATAAAGACCCGCTGGACACACGAACCGGGCGCAAGTATGATTTTGCGTACACGGCCCCTATCCCCCGGCCGGGCCTCCTTGACGGAAGTGGCCATGGCGTATCCTCGCAGTGAAAATGCGGAATTAGTAAGGACACTTGTCTCCTGGAAAGAGATCGCTGTCTTCCTGAATCGTTCAGAAAGCACCGTGAAACGATGGGAGCGGGATCGGGGATTGCCCGTTCATCGAGTACCCGGCGGCGAACGGGGAGGGGTGTTTGCCTATTCAGACGAACTGGCGGTGTGGCTCAAAGGCAAGGCCCTTGAGTTGGAAGCCGACGATTTGGCCGCCGGCAATCAGGAGATAGCTGGAAGCGGTGAGATTGGAGGCGCAGGCGCCGGAGAGGCGAACGAGGGGCGGGGAGAGCCGCGGCCCGGTGAGGGCGCTGGGCCAGGCGGCAGACCGGGAAACGCCCGCCGGGTGAGGCTTGCCGTCATCGGGATTGCAGCGGCGCTGGCCGGAGCGGGAATCTACGCCGGTTTTGCACATCCAGTTGGTCATTGGATTCAGCGGCGCTTATATGCTCTTGCGGGGGTTGGGCCAGCAAGCTCTGTTCGACAAGTGGTGCCTCCAGTTTCAGAGGCCGAAAAGAGCGTGGCTCACGAACTCTACCTCAAGGGCCGATTTGAATGGAACCAGAGAACCCCCGATAGCCTGAATCGCGCGCTAGACGACTTTACACAGGCAATCGTTCACAATCCGAACGATGCACGAGCCTATGCCGGCCTGGCTGACGCCTACGAGATGCTTTTCATCTACGGGAGCCGGCAGAATGACGATGCCCGCGACAGAGCCATGGTTGCAGCCAGAAAAGCGGTGGAGCTCGACGGATCCCTTGCCGAAGCGCATCGCGCGCTGGGATATGCGTTATGGAGAGCCCCCAAATTTGTCGAGGCGGAAAAGGAGCTTCGACTTGCGATCCAGCTCGATCCCCAGGATCCTGTGGCCCACTTGTGGCTTTCGAATGTGCTTGCGAATCAGGGGAAATACGATGAATGCCTCGCGGAGATCGACAAGGCTCAGGAGCTTGATCCTGCATCAGCTTCCATTGTGGCGATGAAGGGCGATAGGCTCGCCGAGATGGGGAAAAAAGAGGAGGGAATCGCGCTTTTGAAGGCGGCGATCCGCTCCGAACCGAAGCTCAGCATAGCGCACTTGTACCTGGCGACGATTGAATTCCAGGAGCGCAATTATCCCGCCTATCTGCGTGAATCGCAGGCAGCGGCCGAAACCCGAAACGATTCGTGGCTGAAGGATGTTACAGCAAAGCTCTCTGCCGCTTATGCACGGGATGGCGATCGCGGTTTGCTGAATGCGGAGTTTGACGTTCAGGAAAGCTGCGACCCGCCTCAATATTCGTGGGAGGTGCTACCGAGAACCGGGAAAGCCTTTGACTGTTCTGACAGGGGCAGGAGACCCGAGGCGTTGCAGCTTCTGGAAGAAGCCAGCGCGAATCACGAGAAGGATTTTGAGGACTTCAGGGCTGCTTTCACTTCCGCTTCCGCTGGCAACCTGCATGCGCGCTTTTCTAAATTGGCCAAAGACCCGCGGTTTCAGGCACTGATGAATCAGAGAGCCACTCTCCCACAGCAAGCGAAATTGCCCACTTCTCATGATTCCGGCACGCTGTGAGCTAGCTTTGCGCCGGATGCAGATTCTTCGGCTCACCACCTATAAACTAAAAACATCTGGGACCCCGTTCGCTCAGAAGGACAGCCTGAGATTATTTCAGAACTCTAACTCAAGCTTGCCAAATATCTTTCAATACCCTGGCCCAGTTTCCGCCGAGAACAAGACGCAGTTGATCATCGGTATAGCCGCGCCTGACCAGGGCCGCAGTTAACTCGTACATCCGATTGGGGCCTTCCAGTCCTTGAACCACCTCGTGATCTCCATGGACGCGATAGCGGGGGTCGGCTTTGGCGAGGAGATTCTTTAGAAGGGTTGGAGAGCCGAGGTCGTTGCTCTCGATGCCGGCATCGGAGCCGATTCCAACGTGCTCGATGCCCACCAGATCGCGCACATGATCAAAATGATCGACGACATCATCAACGGTTACAGGCTCTGTGCCTTTGACCATGAAGGCGATGTCGGTGATTCCCATGACGCCGCCCTTGGCGGCAAGCTTGCGGATGGCTTCGTCAGTGGAGGCACGGCGCGCGCCTGGATTGAGGGCGCGGCAGTTGCCATGAGACAGAATCACAGGCTTTTTTGAAATGTCGATAGCGTCGAGCTTGGTTTTGTCGCTGGCGTGACCAAGATCGACAGCCATGCCGACGGTATTCATCCGTTCAATGATTTTTCCGCCGTACTCGCTGACTCCGCCGTCAAACGGCTCGAAAGCTCCATCGGCGATACGGCTCCTGAAGTTATAGCTGAGCTGAGAGATGCGCTGCCCAAATCCGTAACAACGGTTCACATCGTCGAGATGCTGAAATTGATCGCTGCTCTGGATTCCATAGAGGATGCCGAGCTTGCCCTGGTCTTTGGCGCGCATCAGATCGGCTGCGTTGTTGATGCGCATTAGCCATTGGGGATATTGCGCAATGAAGGTGTTCCACTTGGCGAAGAGCAGTTGAGCATCGGCGAAGTCGTCCGCGCCCTCGCCAAAGTTGTAGACAGAAACGCCGGTAGCCTTGAAGCGGAGAAAATCTGCCTCAGTAAATGCGCCCGGCTGAGTGAGCCATTTCTCTTTGAGATCTTCCTGATCGAAGCGATAGAGGAATTGGTTGAGCATGTCGATGACCAGCGAGTCGTGCATGAGGCGCATGACGCGGTCTGAGTATTTCGGCGAAGGCTGGGCAACTACGCAACTGAAGCGAGCGAGGGGCGCGGCAGCCGCGGCGGCGATTGCGCGCCTTAAGAATGTACGCCGTGAAACACAGGTCACGATTGGCTCCCGATTCGTTTGATACGGTTAGTATCTAACGTTGATGGCGTAACCGCAAACCTGTTGCGATTTGCGGAACGAGAGGCGAATCGATGTACCAGGATGGGCGGTTAGAGAGGGCTCTGAGGTATCCCACCCTTTCGCCAGGAAGAAGGCGAAAGGATGAGGCACGGAGCTTTTTGAGGATGGGTAAATGAAGAATTGCAAAATGAAGGTTCTGCAACGTACACATGCGATCTGTGCACTCTGGTTCCTTCTTTTCCTGGCGGGATTGCCTTCCAGCGCGTTTGCGCAAGCGAGCGCAGCGACGGTGTATCGGGGCGCAACGTTGATTGATGGCACCGGCCACGCGGCGATGAGAAACATGTCTATCGTGGTGCGCGGAGAGCGGATTGAGGCAGTCGGGCCGGTTTCCACGCTTGTAGCTCCCGCCGGCAGCAAGGTGGTGGATGTCAGCGGGCTGTTTGTGTTGCCGGGGTTGATCAATACTCACATTCATATTGCGACCGACACAACCCGCAAACAGGCGCTGGCGCTGATGCGCCGAGATATTTACAGCGGCGTGACTGCGGAACGCGACATGGCTGGAGACACGCGGCAGCTGGCGGAGTTGACCCGGGTTTCGCTTTTAGGCGAGGTTGCCGGACCGGATATTTACTATGCGGCGCTGATGGCCGGCCCAAGCTTCTTCAAAGATGAGCGGACGCACGATGCGGCCCGAGGGGCTGTGGCTGGAGACGTGCCGTGGATGAAGGCCGTGACGCCGCAGACCGATCTGCATCTGGCTACTGCGGAAGCGCGCGGCACCGGGGCAACGGCGATCAAGATTTATGCGGACTTGCCGGCGGAGCTTGTGGCGGCCATAACAAGTGAAGCGCACAGCCAGGGGATGTTGGTGTGGGCTCATGCCACCGTTTATCCCGCGACGGCCACGCAGGTGGTGGATGCGGGCGTTGACAGCGTTTCACACGCGCCCATGCTGGCCATTGCGAGCCCTGCCAATACGTACGCCGAAGCACATCTGCATCCTGCCGCGGAGTCGCAGTATGAAAATGGATTTGGCCCACAGTTTGCCAGCTTGCTTGAAGACATGAAACGCCGCAACACGATTCTCGATGCAACGCTGCTGGTGTTCAAAGAAAGCGTGGAAAGCCGCGCCAGGCATCCGCAGGCTCACGCGGTGAACACATTGGAGATTGGAGAGCGCGCTACGCACGCGGCTTATGAAGCAGGAGTTCCAATCTCTACTGGGACCGATGCAGAAGATGAAGATAACAAGGATTGGTCTCCGCTGAGAGATGAATTGGTGCTGTTGCAGGACGGCGCCGGCATGCGGCCCGCGGACGTGATTCTTTCGGCTACCGCAGTTGGGGCCCGTACGCTGGGGCAGGATAAGGAAA
>JBEKEQ010000116.1:0-13364 GCA_050013735.1 Occallatibacter sp. | reverse complement strand
CACCGTCCTTGAAGAGGTGGAATACACCACCTGGGTGATCGAGCCGCTCATCAAGCAGAAGCGCGATATCGACCTCATCGGCGCCTTTGTCACCACCCCGCACTGCGATGTGGAAGCGCTCAACCAAACCGCGGCGGCCTTCGGCGACCGCGGCATCGTGCGCGGCCACATCTGCTGTTTCGATGTCTTCGGCCAGCCCGGATGCTGGCAGGATGCATCCTGCCTGGTGGGCACGGAAGCGCTGATCATGGCCGCTGCGGACGATCCCGCATGGGTTCATGAGCTGCTGGCAATCTTGCAACGGCGCAAACTCGGCTTTGTGGAGTCGCTCGCTGGCGCGCACTACGATCTTCTCGAATTCGGCGGCGGAGACGCATCCGCCAGCGTCATCTCGCCGCGTCTTTTCGACCGCTTCGTTGCCCCCTACGACGCCCCCATCATCGCCGCTGCTCATCGCGCCGGGCAGCGCATTGTCTACCACCTCTGCGGAAGGATCATGCCCATGCTCGAACGCACCCTGGCCATGGAGCCGGACGCCATTGAGACCTTTACCCCCGCCGGCATGGGCGGAGACGCGGACCTGGCCGCCGCCCGTGCCCGCATCGGCGATCGCGCCTGCATGATCGGCGGCTTCGATCAACTCCATTTCTTTACCGGCTGCAGCCCGGAAGACACCCGCGCCGAGGTGCGCCGCTGCTTCCATGAGGCAGGCCGCGATGGACGATTCATCCTCAGCCCCTCAGACCATTTCTTCGACGCCGAACCCGAATTGCTGCAGGCCTTCGCCGATGAGGCGCGAAGTTGCGCGTACTAAAGCCGACCGTCCTTGACCCCGAGCCGTGCGCTTGCGTATGCTTCCAGCGTTTCCGCGCGGTGGATGGTTCTCAATCCAAGCCCGCTTGAGGAAGAGCCCGCATGAGCACAGCTTCTCCGAATGTCGCACCGCTTCTCATTCGTCGCGCTGCAGTGCTGGGTGCGGGAACTATGGGCTCCCGCATTGCCGCCCACCTGGCCAACGCCGGAATCCCCGTCCTGCTCCTTGACCTCGTGCCGCCCGGCGACGGCCCACGCAACCGCCTCGCTTTAGGAGCGCTCGACGCCCTCGCCAAGTCCAAACCCGCTGCGTTCTTTGAGCCGTCCTTGGCCGGTCTCATTACCCCCGGCAACTTTGAAGACGACCTGCCCAAACTAGCTCAGTGCGATTGGGTCGTTGAAGCCGTGGCTGAAAACCTGGCCATCAAGACCGCCCTGTTCGCGCGTGTAGTGCCGCATCTTGCGCCCCATGCCGTGCTCACCACCAATACCTCCGGCCTGCCCATCAGCCAGATTGCCGCAACTCTGGCCACGCACCGCGACCGCTTCTTCGGAACCCACTTCTTCAACCCGCCGCGCTACATGCGCCTCCTTGAAGTGATTCCAACCGCTGAATCCGACGCAGCCGTCGTGGCGTCTTTTGCCGCATTCGCCGACCGCGCCCTCGGCAAGCAAGTCGTCTTCGCTTACGACACGCCCAACTTCATCGCCAACCGCATCGGCATCTCGGTCATGTTCAACGCGGCTGAGTTGATGCTGAAGCGGGGCCTCACCATCGAACAGGTCGACGCGCTTACTGGCCAGGCCATCGGCTGGCCACGTACCGGCACCTTTCGCCTTGCCGACCTGGTAGGCATCGACATATTGGCCCATGTAGCCGCGAATTTCCCCCAGGGCGTTTCGCAAGGCGATTTTTCCGCGCTGCTCGCGGAAATCGTCAAGCGCGGCTGGCTCGGCGACAAGGCAGGCCAGGGATTCTACAAGAAAGCCCGTGGCGCGGATGGAAAAGACGAGCGCCTCGTGCTCGACCCCGCCACCTTCGAATACCGTCCCACGGCCAAGCCCGCCCTGCCCGCACTCGAAATGGCCAAAAACGCAGCCACTCTTCCCGAGCGGCTGCGCCTCCTGCTCGCCAACGATCCGGCCAAGGACAAAACCGCCGCCTTCCTATGGCCGCTTCTTGCTTCGCTGTGGAACTTTGCCGCCGACCGCATTGGCGAAGTGGCCGCCGACGCGCCCTCCATTGATCAGGCCATGCGCGCCGGGTTCAACTGGGAGCTAGGTCCCTTCGAAATGTGGGATGCGGCAGGGGTTGCCTCGACCGTTGCCCCCATGAAGGAGCTTCAGCTTCCTGTGAGTCCGCGCGTGGAGGCTCTTCTTTCGGCCGGGCAGCCGTCCTGGTACGCGCCCGACGGCCGGGCCTGCTTCCAGCCGCGGACCGGCAAGCTGGAGCCCGTTGCCGCCGTCGCCGGTCACGCCCGCGTTGCCGATTTCCGCCGCAGCAACGGCGTGGTTCGCGCCAACTCCGGCGCTTCGCTCGTCGATCTCGGCGACGGCATCGGCTGCATTGAGCTGCATTCGCTCAAAAACGCCATCGGCGGCGACGTACTGGCACTCATCTCCTCCGTGCTCAAGCCGGACTCCGATGCGGTCCGCGACTTTGCCGGCTTCGTCATCACTGGCGACCGCGACAACTTCAGCGTTGGCGCAAACCTGATGCAGCTGCTGCTGGCCGCGCAGGAGGGCGAGTGGGACGAGCTGGCCGCCGTCATTCACGGCTTCCAGCAGATGACCGCGGCCATTAAGTTCTGCCCGCGCCCGGTGGTGGTTGCGCCCTTCGGCATGACCTTTGGCGGGGGCGCGGAGATTTGCCTGCACGCCGCGCGACGCCAGGCCCACGCGGAAACCTACATCGGCCTTGTCGAGGCCGGGGTCGGCCTGATTCCAGCCGGAGGGGGAACCAAGGAGATGCTGCTCCGCGCCGTGGACCAGGCCGCCGCTCTCGCGCCTCCCGATCCCCGCGATCCGCCTTCGCGCTTTGCTCAATCGGCTGAAATGGGAACGGCGCTCAAGCGCGTCTTTGAAACCATCGCCTTGGCCAAAGTCTCCACATCCGCTGCCGAAGCCCGGCCGCTGGGGCTGCTGATCGCCGCCGACCGCATCACCATGAACCGCGAACGCCTGCTGCTGGACGCAAAGACCCAGGCAGCCGCGTTGGCCGAAGCGGGCTATACCGCGCCCCAGCCGCGCGCGCAAATTCCCGCTCCCGGCCTTGGCACTCTGGCTACGCTTGAGACCGGCGTCTTTCTCATGGGCGAAGCAGGCTACGCCTCTGAGCACGACCAGAAAGTAGCCCGCTGGGCCGCATATATTCTTGCCGGCGGCCGTGTCACGCCAGGTTCGCCGGTCAGCGAACAGTATCTGCTTGACCTCGAGCGCGAAGCATTTCTCTCCCTTGCAGGTGAGCGCAAAACGCAGGAACGTATCGCCTTCACCCTAAAATCCGGCAAGCCGTTGCGGAATTAGGGTTGAATTGAATGAAGGGTACGGGCTTCAGCCCGTACGTTGAAGGTCAAAGGAATGCGGGGGCGTTAGCCCCTGAGGCTATTGCCATGGTTTGCGCTGGCGCAGGACGGGGCGGATGGATGCTGGGCGGTTTGCTGTGTGCCTGCATGATGGTTCCGGCCCGATCGCAAGAACCGACCCCCCCCCAACTCAACGAATCGGGCCAGATCGTCGTCGCCGGCCGCTCCACGCCCTATCTCATCCGCCATCTGCCCGTCAGCTCGTTTCCTGAGCTGCCCGCCAGCATTGCCGACCAGCTCAACCAGCGCGGCTGCCTCATTCCACAAACCTATGAGGCGCGTCGCCCGGAAAACGTGATTCACGCCAGCCTTCAGCGCGCAGGCTCCTCCGATTGGGCCGTCCTATGTTCGGCCGAAGGTACGGTTTCGCTGCTGGTTTTCTTCGGAAGCAAACCTTCGCCAGCTGACGGCCAACCGTTGGTTCTTGCATCGACGCGGGAAACCGCACGCCTTCAGGCCCACGACCAGAGCGGCGTTCTCGGCTTCAACTGGGGCATCGATCCCATATCGCCACCGCAAGTTCACGAGGCCCAGGCGGGCATGGCGCAAAGGCCGCCGCGCCTGGACCACGATGCACTCGGCGATTCGGTCATCGACCACCGCACGGTCTATCATTTTTATTCGAATGGCGCTTGGACGCTGGTAGCCATGCCGACATAGACATAACTGCCGTTTTTCCAAAGAAGCTCCGTGCCCCATCCTTGCGCCTTGCTGTTGGCGCAAGGGTGGGAAACCACGAACCCCGTCGCCCCTGCCGTGTAGGAGAAGCCCAATGCCCGAAGCCGTTCTCGTCAGTGCCGTTCGCACCCCCGTTGGCCGCGCTCCCAAAGGCGCATTATCCACCACGCGTCCCGACGACCTAGCCGCGCTCGCCGTCACCGCCGTTCTGGGTCGCGTTCCCGCGCTGGACCGCGCCGAAATCGACGACGTGATCCTCGGCTGCGCTCAGCCTGAGGGCGAGCAGGGCTGGGACATCGCCCGCTGGGCCGTCCTTCGCGCCGGTTTGCCCGTCGAAATTCCCGGCGTCACCGTCAACCGCCTCTGCTCCTCCGGCCTTGAAGCCATTGCGCTGGCCGATTTGCGCATCCGCTCCGGCGGCGACCGGGTTGTTATAGCGGGCGGGGCGGAATCCATGAGCCTGCTGCCCATGAGCGGTCTCAAGCCCAGCCCCAATCCGTATATGGCCGAGCACTATCCCGCGTCACTGCTCACCATGGGTCTCACCGCCGAGCGCGTCGCCCGCCACTACAATGTCTTCCGCGAAGACCAGGACGCCTTCGCCCTCGCCAGTCATCAAAAGGCCCTTGCAGCCCAGGCTGCCGGCCGCTTCAACGAAGAGCTGATTCCGGTGCCAATCACAACCTCCGTTCCCGGCGCGAAAGCCGGCAAGCCGACCATCACGGAATCCGTCTTCTCCGCCGACGAAGGTCCGCGGGCCGACACTTCTGCCGAAGCCCTGGCCAAACTCAAGCCCGTTTTTCACGCAAAGGGCACAGTCACCGCCGGCAACTCCTCGCAAACATCCGATGGCGCTGCGGCAGTGGTTCTGATGGATGCCGGCCGGGCACAGGAACTGGGCATTCGCCCTTTGGCCCGCCTGGTGGCCTACGCCGCCACGGGCTGCCTGCCTGAGGAGATGGGCATCGGCCCCATTGCCGCAATCCCCAAGGCACTGAAGCGCGCCGGCCTCACTCTCAACGACATTGGCCTCATCGAACTCAACGAAGCATTTGCCGCGCAGGCGCTCGCCGTCATCCGCGAGCTGGGACTCGACCCCGAGCGCATCAACGTGAATGGTGGCGCCATCGCCCTCGGCCATCCCCTCGGCTGCACCGGCGCCAAGCTCACCGCCACGCTGCTCGGCGAAATGCGCCGCCGCCAGGTGCGCTACGGCATGGTCACCATGTGCGTCGGCGGAGGCATGGGCGCAGCGGGCATCTTCGAGCGGCTCGACTAGAAAGAAGGTCACGTGACGAAGTGGTGGCACGTTAGCTGGAAGAGGGTCGCAATTACGCTGGTTGCGATTTTCGTTGGACTTTGGCTTTTGGCTGGCACGGTTCGGTTGGTTAGTTTCCAATTGATGCCGTGGCATATCACCCGTGAGCTAAGTAGGGAATATCCGCAGCTCAACCAGATTCCGCTTGCGCCGCCGGACAACTCACTAACGAAATTGAATGGAGTTCGCATCGAGGTCTACGGATTCTCGATGGATACACCCTGGCAGGAAATCGATCGCCAAAAAAACTTTAGTACAGTCTCTGTTTGGAACTTCAAAGATGGCGCCAATGTCTTGATCATGAAGGACTCCGACTTGCTCAAACTCGCCAGCCTGATGCGAAAAGATCCACGAACTACCCGATTACTCGGCAATGACGCACTTGGGTCTGAGTCTGCATTGATGGCTGCCGAAATGTACGCTACTCCCGACCAGGTGAAATGGTGGAAGCTGCCTCGGCAAAACACGCGTGCGATGACTCTTGCGAACCTGAAGGCGATTCACTGCCACAACTACGGAACAATTTACGTGATCGGCTTTGGCCAGGTACACGGCTTTCAGGAGGGCTCGCCGAATGCCGCTCCCTACATGGTGTCGCTCAATCTTTTCGATGCGAACGACCACCACTACGAGATTCTGATCACAGGCGAGGAAGGCAAACCCCTCCCGCTGACCCAGGGGCAGCTCAATTCTATGGTCTCCTCTCTCCAACCGGATCGGCACAACTAAGAGGCCCGCAATCCCGCATTTCGCAACGACGCAAACAACAACGGCCAGGGTCGCCCCCGGCCGTTTCTGTTTGGGCTTTCCCTAGCCCCCTAGTCCCTAAGTCCCTTGCTCCTACGCCTTCGCCTTCGCCGTAGCCAGCGCCTTCAGCCGCGCGTTCAGCCGGCTCTTGTAGCGCGAGACGGTGTTGTCGTGCAAAATGCCCTTTTGCACGCTCTTGTCGAGCGTGGAAACGGTCTCGCGATACTGCGCCTGTGCGGCCTTAACATCGCCCTTGACCAGGGCCTCGCGCAGAGCCCGAAGGCTGGTCCGCACGCGGCTGCGGTTGGAGCGATTCACTTCGCTGCGTGTTACGGTCTGGCGGGCGCGCTTCAGCGACGATAGATGGTTTGCCATTGTTCTTCCTTCATCTCAGAGGTGGTGCGGGGTCAGAATGCAACTCCATCCGCATCCCTCGCAATTACTTAGTCTACGGGAAACAGGAGCGCCGGTCAATCCGCAGCCGCCCTATTCGGTCAGTTCCTGGGTCAGCGCAGCTCCTCCCATCGAGGCCACAACCGCTGAGCCCTTCACCACCTTGTGCGAATCCTTGGCTATCCAAAGTGTCTTCTTGTCGCCGCCGTCAGAGGGTGCAATCTCAACGCGATAAGCCTCAAATTTTCCCGCTGGCACGGTCACCGCTTCCACGCTCGGGACGCTCAGCTGCATCAGCTTCACTTTTTGCGCCTCAACGTCGAAGTTGCGAAACGTCGTGCTATATCCCACCGCAAGCGGCAGGCATGCGAGCACCTGGTCTCCACCCGCCCCATCGCCAAAGAGCGGCCCGCCCAGGTCCGACGCGACCTGGTGAACCTCTCCGTTCATGTCGATCTTCCCGGTTGCCTTGTCGCCCGCGAAGTCCAGGTCGATGAGCAACGGGCCCTGTAGCACGCTTCGCTTGCGCAAAATCAGGCTTCCCTTGTCGATCGTTGTTGTGTCGGTCCCCGTGCCCTGCGGCGTCTCCATTGTGTTGGTCGCGGTCCATGAGGAACCGCCATCTGTAATGACGGTGTTCACTTTCAGGTCAAACGTCTGCCCGTTCACCTCGACGGTTACCTGGTAAGCGTACTTGCCGGTTCGCAGGTCATTGGCCGGCGTGGGCAGGCCAACGGTTGCGGCTTCCGCTTGCTTGACCGGCGCCGCGGCCTTAGGATCCACCTTTGTGGGCGGCGGCTGACTTGCTGCGCCGGGTGCCTGCGCGCCGGCAATCGGCGCCAGAATCAACAAGCACAATATGCCATTAAGGAAATGCTTCATAAGCGGCGGGCTCCTTTATTCGTGCGGTTGCAGCGCAGGCACAATGAGAAAACAAGGCTCGCGGCATTCTACCGCAGCCTTCAACGTCTCTCAAAACCAGCTCTTGAGCCAAAATCCCTCCACGCGCGATGCTCCGCGTCTCGCGCCGTGGGCGGGAGATGCGTCTCCAGTCCCGCACTTCTCAGCCGATGTCGGCATCCAATCCTTCGGGGGGAAAATGCCGCAGGTAACCGCCAAGGCACGGCGCATTGTAAAAATCCATGCGTCCCCGATTGACGCAGCGAGCGGTTGGCGCTACTCTCAAGCCCAGATACCGGATTTGGTCGCCCACGCCATCCCGCGCATTCGCCTGGCAGCCCAGAGCTTCGGCTCGGCCCGTTCCCGCGTCCGGCGCTCCCCAACAAACCCTGCCTTTTCAAATCGCGTCGCTTCGTGCGGCAGTCTCTCTCTTGTTGCCAAGCCGGGACCCGTGTTGTGTCCCACGCCGTTCACTTCAACCCAACAACGCCGCATCGGAGGCCCTCGATTCCTTTGAAGATCGCTCTGGAGATCACGCCCAACCTTGAGCCCCTTTTCGGGACTCGCGATGAAAACCTCAGGCTCATGGAAGACTCGCTCGGCGTCCGCATCGATCTCCGCTCCGATGCCGTGCACGTGGAAGGTCCGGAAGCAGGCGTAACCAAAGTCCAGCGCGTTTTTCAGGATTTTGAGGCGCTGCGCCGACAGGGCGTGAACCCGCACAACGGTGAACTGAATGGGATGCTGCGCCTGGTGGTGGCCGACCCCGCAACTACGCTGCGCTCGCTGGCCGACTCCGGCAAGCAACGCTCAGCCGGCGTCAAGCGCACCGTCCAGCCGCGTTCCATCAATCAACGCAAGTACGTCGAAGCCATCGAACAGAACGATATGGTCTTCGGCGTAGGCCCGGCGGGCACCGGAAAAACCTACCTCGCCGTGGCCATGGCCGTCGCCGCCATCAACGCGAAAAAGGTGAGCCGCATCGTCCTTGTCCGTCCGGCGGTCGAGGCTGGCGAAAAGCTCGGCTTCCTGCCCGGCAGCCTGCAAGAAAAAGTAGATCCCTACCTGCGCCCGCTCTACGACGCGCTCTACGACCTGCTCGACGCGGAAAAAGTGGACAAGATGCTGGAGAAAAACGTCATCGAGGTAGCCCCGCTGGCCTTCATGCGCGGGCGCACGCTCAACGACGCCTTCATCATCATGGACGAAGCGCAGAACACCACCATCGAGCAGATGAAGATGTTTCTCACCCGCATGGGCAACAACTCCAAGGCGGTCATCACCGGCGACATCACCCAGATCGACCTGCCCAACCCGCGCCGCTCCGGCCTGCTCGATGCCATTAACATTCTCGACGGAGTCGAAGGCATCCACTTCTGCCACTTCGAAGATTCCGACGTGGTGCGCCACGCCCTCGTCCAGCGCATTGTACGCGCCTATGAGAGCGCCAAGCCGCAACAGCAGGATTTGCCTCTGGCCCTCGGTGAAACCATCGATGTGGGAGCTAACCATCAACAATCCCAGCCAGCTCATCCAGCAAAGCCACAGTAGAATCGTGCATTATTAAACTTGTGTTCCACGCCGGCGCGCCCCTTGGGCTCTGCGGCTCTTTCTTGGGGCAACACCCTGCCCCGAAAGCGTGGGCGAGGTGTGGCATGCGGCAAGTTCCTGTAAATGGAAAGCCTGATGAAGAGTAAGTACGAAAACCTCGATTTCCTCCGGTCGATGGCCGTGCTCTCTGTTGTCACTTCGCATATGTGGCATTCCTGCGTGGAATTTCACATCTGTGCGGAACATCTGTTTGTCTCCGCGTTCCTGCGCAGCTGTGCCATCACGGGAGTTTCCTTCTTCTTCGTGCATACCTGTTTGGTTTTGATGATGTCGATGCATCGTGCTCCCGACGCGCATCTCGCGCGCAACTTTTTGATTCGCCGCGCTTTCCGCATTTATCCGCTGTGCTGGGCGGCCATCATTCTGGCTCTGACTACGGGCCTCACCGACCTCTCCCCTGCTGGACTGCAGGTGTTGCGTTGGCAAGATATCGTGGCAAATCTGCTGCTCGTCCAAAACCTGGCAAAGTCCCGCAATGTTGTCTGCATTCTGGGGCCGTTGTGGAGTCTTCCCTGGGAGGTGCAGATGTATCTTGTGCTGCCCCTCTTCTACCTTGTCTTGCGCCGCTTTCAGTGGCTTGGCGCCGTTTTCCTGATCTGGGCGGGGTCGGCAATCCTGGCAGTTGTGGGAACTCTGCCGCAGGTTCCTCATCTTGGCTGGGCAATCTTTCCCCCCATGTTTATTTCGGGCATGGTGGCCTACCGCCTGTTGCTACAGCAGGAGGCGCATGGGCGGCGCTTGGCTTTTCCAGCCTGGGCGTGGCCGCCCGTGGTCTTGATCCTCTTTGTGGTGGCGCCGCTACTGACCAATGGCCGGGATATTTATGTTCCCCAGGTCGCGGCCATCAACGCGTGCAACTGCTTTGTGCTGGGTCTGGCGATCCCTTACTTTGTCGACCTCAAGGCGAAATGGATAGTGGCGCCGGCGCAGCAGATCGCAAAGTATTCTTACGGCGTCTATCTTCTCCACGTGCCGGCGATCCAATTGTGTTTCCGCTACTTTCCAACTCTCCCGATCGTGCCCAAAATCGCCGCTTCGCTGGCTTTTACCGCGCTGTTCTCGTTTGTTGCGTTTCACGTGATCGAGGACCCCCTGATCCGCATGGGGAAGCGCCTGACGCAACCGAAACCTCCGGCATTTCGCGAATCCGCGTAGAATTGGAAATGAACCGGGATTCCACCGCGGCGGAGCCCCGAGCACGATGATCCTCCTCGACCCAGATCTGGACCCCGAATCACCCCACGGACAAGGACCTGTCCATGGGGACCCCGACGTTGACCCTGCGCCCAAGGCAACTTCGGCCAAGCGGGCGGCTGTGCTCGCGCCAGCCCTAAAATCTTCCAACTTCAGCCTGCCCTCCGCGCGCACCCTGGCTCGGTTTCTTGCCGCTGCGCAGAAAGCCGTGCGCCTCAAGGGCCAGGTCACCGTCCTGCTCACCACCGACGCAGCCATCCGCAAACTCAATCGCCGGTTCCGCGGCAAAAACAAAGCCACTGACGTCCTTTCATTCCCCGCCGCCGGCCTGGGTGCTGAAGACATCGCCGGCGACCTGGCCGTCAGCGTAACCACGGCTCTACGCCAGGCAGCCGAGCAGGCGCATTCGCTTTCCACTGAAATCAAAGTCCTCATTCTGCACGGCCTGCTGCACCTGGCTGGGTACGACCACGAAGCCGACGCCGGCCAAATGGCCCGCCGCGAACGCCTCCTTCGCGCGAAACTCGGCCTGCCGCAAGGCCTTATCGAACGCTCAACAAAGGCGAATCGCCCATGAGCGCCCTTGCCATTGCGATGGTTCTCCTGTTGGCCGCCGTGGAAACGCTGGCCTCTTACATCAGCCGCGTTTACTCCGAATTCGGCAAGATTCTCACCCGCGAAATAGAAGAGAACCTCGACGCCTGGGAAGAACTGATCGAGCCGCAACTTGGCCTCACCAGCGAACACGCGGCAATCTCCGCCGCTGTTTTGCAGCAATTCGCTCTGGGCATCATGGTGCTCGAATTCGGCGCCGTTCTCTTCGATCGCGGCCCTTATCTTGGCCGCCCCACCTACGCTGAAATCGCGCAGGCCGTTCTTGCCGTGGTGCTGGTGGTCGTCTTCTGCAACCAGCTTCTGCCGTCGCTGCTCTTCAACCGCACCCGAGGCCGCTGGGTCAGGCGCCTGGTCTGGCCCATCCGTCTGCTGCTCTGGCTCATGACGCCCATCACCGTCTTTGTCCGATTCTTCTTCTCTGTCGCGTCACTGGCGGAAGCGCCGGTGACCGCCGAAGAGGAGTCCGCCGTAGATGTGGAAGCCCTGCTCGAAGCAGGCGAAGAAGAGGGCATTCTCGAGGAGAACGACCTTGACCTGGTCCGCTCCGCCGTCGAGTTCGGTGACAAGCTGGTGCGCGAAGTCATGACTCCGCGCCCTGAGGTCTTTGCCGTTTCCGCTTCCATCACCCTCGAGCACCTCCTCAACCAACTGCGCGAGCACAACTTTTCTCGCATCCCCGTCTACGCCGGTTCGCTTGACAACGTAACCGGCATCGCCTTTGCCCACGACCTGCTGCAGATCACAGATGACGAAGCCCGCACCCGCACTGTCGCCAGCATTCAGCGCCCGGCGGTCTTCGTTCCTGAAACCAAGCGCGGCTATGAGCTGCTGCGCGAGATGCAGCGCGAAAAGCAGCACATGCGCATCGTGATTGATGAATACGGCGGCGTTTCCGGCCTGGTCACGATTGAGGATTTGCTCGAGCAGATCGTCGGCGACATCTGCGATGAACACGAAGAGGATGCGCACTTCGCTGAGCCGCAGCGCGAGCCCAACGGAGTCTGGCTGGTTCCCGGCAGCTTTCCTGTGGATCAGCTCGCCGATCTTTTTGGCGAGCCCATCGAGCTGGGCCAAACCTACGAAGCCACAACACTCGGCGGCCTTGCCAGCGAGATCGAAGGCCGCATTCCGCTCTCCGGCGAAGTAGTTCTCATTGAGCCCATTGGTCTGCGCATGGAAGTCGTCGCCTCCACCGGCCGCCGCGTCGAGCGCCTCCGCGTCTTCCCGCCCACCGCTACCGAACCCGCGTCGTCATAGCTCCACGCGTCCGTCACAGCCCCGCACTCTGTCCGTTCGCGCATATTGCGAAAGGGCGGGAAGCATCGAGCCTCAATTGGAGGGCGACGCCTCGTGTTTGGGATCTGGACTCTCGCTACGCGTCGCGCAAGTAGATCTCGATCTTATCGCTGGTCCAGGTAGCAATGCCGCTTCCAAAGAAATCCTGGTCCTCGGTCCAAATTGGCGCGTTAAGTAGCAAGGCGGTCGCGACCACGGGCCAATCATCCGCATCGCGCGAGGAGATTCGCACTCGGGCGCGCTGCTCGAACTCTTCGTATACGCTACATTCCACGATATTGAGACAGCTTTGCAAAAGTTGGCGGAGGTTCGCCTCGCTCACTTCCCGATCGAGCCTCTTCCGCCGCGCTATCGAGGGAACATACCTCAACGCTTCCTCGACGCATATCTCCGGTGTGTAGAAGACGGCCGTCTCAAGGTTACAGGCGAGCAGATCGCGAACCCGGATTCCAAAAACTCCGCGCAGAAGGATATTGGCGTCGAGCACAATCCTCTTCGGCTCGCTCACTTGCGGCCTTCTTTGCGCCACTGCTTAAAGTCCTCGATGATCTCATCTTCGGTAACGCCGCTGGCCTCCATCATTCGCTGCATACGTTCGCCGGCCTGACGCAACGCCTCCTTCTCCGCCTCGCTGCGCTTTCGTCGCGCCGGCAGATAGTAGCCGATAGTGTCTCCGTGCCGGGTAATCGCCAATGCCTTATCGGATTCCAGCAGGTAGCTGGCCAGCTTGTCCCGGAATTCCCTGATTCCAACTCTCTGCGTTTCCATAAACCCTCCACGGTGTACCGTTGCGTACACAAGTGTACCATGACTCCGGCCCGTCATGAACAAGCAGAACCGAATCGATCAGGCCTAGCTCCTCCGCGCCTTCCACTCCCGCCACTCCTCGGCCGTAATCTCCCAAACCTCCGAGGGCAGCCGTCCGCAAACATAATCCTGTTCTCCAAGCGCCACCATGCGCATCCCCTGTTTCATTGAGATCCGCCGCGACGCTTCATTGACCACCGCTTTTGCCACCCGCAAAACAGGGAACTGGAGCACATCGAACCAATAATCGTTGGCCCAAACGCACGCCTCGCTCATCAATCCCATCCCCTGCCAGGGTTGGCCTATCCAAAATCCGCGGTTGGAGTCGTCGCCTTTCTCCAGGCTGATGAAACCGATGATCTGCGCAGGCTCGGTGAGCAGGCGCAGCGTCCAGTGCCACGCTTCCC
>JBEKEQ010000115.1:0-13523 GCA_050013735.1 Occallatibacter sp. | reverse complement strand
GCCCAGGAATGTAACCAGCAGCAATGTTGCGGCACACGCTGTGGAAGCCTCGGGCGCCGCGCCATAGAAGCTGGACATGGCCGCTGCCACCAGGCCAATCTGCGTAAACCAACCCAGCACCGGAAGCTGGAAGACGCTGGCTCCGCCGCTGAAGGCAAGCAGCAACATGCATTTGGCCAGGGTCATGGAAGCCAGTTGCGGGCTGGCAACGAAGGCCTGCGTGGTTTCAAGATAGGCCAGCGAGATGATCAGCCACATGGCCAGCGAAAGCCCGGCCACAACTCCAAAGTCAGAGAAGTTGCGCATGGTATCCAGGCCGGCGTGGAAGCTGCGAACCTTCTCTCCAACCGCGTGGCCAACCTTCTTTGAGACCAGGCTAAAGGTTCCATCGAGGAACGACGCTACGAACCCTCCGGCGAGCCGCACGGCAACCAGAAACAGCGCGCCCGCGATGGTTAAGGCCATGCCCCAGTAGCCTGCCTTCTTCACAATGTCAGCGTGAGGAAGCGCTCCCGGCGCCCCAAACCAGGCCGTGTACAGGATGACGGAAGAGAAAATCAGCGCCATCGATCCGGCGTCGAAAAGGCGCTCTACAACATAAACCGCAAACTGCGAACTGAGCGAAAGGCCGGTCTTTTTTGAGACAAGATAGGGCCGCACCGGGTCGGCCACCCGGCCCAGCAGCGCGACGGCCGTAAAGCCGATGACCTGCGTGCCCAGCAAAGAGAGCGGCGACACCTTCTTGTGGTGCTTGAGCAGTTGGGCCCAGCGGGCGGCGCGAAAGGCGTAGGCCAGGTAGATGCAGGCGAAACCAGCGGCGATCCTGCGCCAATCGGCCAGCGCCAGTTGAGCGCGAAAAACGCCGAAGTCGAAGTGAATCCTGTTGCGCCCCCACACAACGAGCGCAACCAGCACCGCCAGCACCACCAATCCCAGGATCAGCTGATTCTTCTTCAAGCGCGCTCCGTTCCGCTGCATGGTTACCGGCTCAGTGTAACGTGCCTCTGGAGTTTATTCGAATTGGAGGCGGGTTGAAGCGCGTGAAAGGGCCGTGCAGTTGCGCGGTTTCACGTGGAACTCCGCAACGGGAGGTTTTTCTCTGCGAACGCCGGGAATCGGCTACCGTGAATCCGGGGTTTGGGGTACCGCGGCGAAGGACGCGACCGACTGCCTGGCTTGAACCTGGCGCGCATGCACGCGGCGGTTGAACTCGTGAATCACCCGCGCCACGTAAGCCCTGGTCTCGCGGTAAGGGGGAATGCCATGGTACTTGTCCACCGCAGCCGGGCCGGCGTTGTAGGCGGCCAGCGCCAGCGCAAGATTGTCGTGGTAGTAGACGAGCAGCGCGTCTAAATAAGTGGTGCCGCCGCTCACATTCTGGCGCGGCTCAAAACTGTCGAGCACGCCCAGCTCGGCGGCGGTTCCCGGCATCAACTGCATCAGCCCGCGAGCGCCGGTGCGGCTTACGGCATGGGCGTTGCCGCCGCTCTCGGCCTTGACCAGGCTGGCAAGCAAATCCACGTCAAGATTATGCTCATGGCCGGCGTTGGCCAGCATCTGGCGCAGGTCTTCTGGACTGAGCTGCGCGTCCGGCTTGTGCACGGGCAAGGCTGCCGCGGCTGGAGCGGACACAGGAGGCGCGGGCGGATCGGGGACTTTCTCGAACCCGGCGATCTCTTCCGGGGCAAACTCGATGTAGCTGCTTTCGCCGGAATCCATGTAGAGCCGCAGGCGGCTCTTCACCTGTACATGGTGATGGCACTCCAGCTCAAACCCGTTGCGCAGGGTAACGAGCTCTGCCGCACGCCCTGCCGGAGCAAGGGCGGCAAGCGTTGCCACCGTGATAAAGAGCCTTTTGCGCATTCCCAACCGCACCAATGATCCTACCGTCTTTGCCTGCTATTTTGCTACTGAAAGCCTGGCTGATTTGGCTACCTCAGCCTCCAGCACCGCGGCTACGCCGTCTTCGTCGTTCGAGGGTGCCTCTTTCCAATCCAGTTTCGCGGCCAGGGCGCGCAACTCCGGGGCCGCATTGCCCATGATCACGCCTTGTCCCGCCCATTCGAGCATCGCCACATCGTTCCAGTTGTCGCCGATGGCCATGGTCTCGCTGCGGTCCACGCCCAGGCGGCCAGCGAGCCGTTCCAGCGCTGCTCCCTTCGAAACTCCCTGCGGCAACACGTCCAAAATCGACAGGTCGCGCGACGGGTACTCGGTCCGGACGCACTCGCAGCCAAGGCTCCATTGGCTATCCTTGAGCGCAACCTCTGCCTTTCTCATCCTCTCTATCTTGCCGGCCACCATCCCCTGAACAGGGTCCTCGCCGTCCTTCAGCGCATCTTCCAGCGGCTTCACCACTTCGATGGCGTTGCGGTTCGATTCGATCCAGGTGGCGATGCGCCCATGCGCCTGATCCAGGTCCTCAAGGACCAGCTCGCCACGTCCCGGCTTGTCAAACGTGAAAACCACCACCCCATACTCGCGCAGCAGCCCGCAAAGCCCGCGCGCCACCCGCGCCTCCAGGTTGCACCGGTAAACCGGCTCGCCGCCCAAAGTACGGATCGCTGCACCATTGGACGTAATCAGGGGCGTATCCGCTCGAAGACCCAGGCCGTCTACCAAAGGCGCGGTATAGGCCGTGCGCCGGCCGGTGGCGATGGCCAGGGTGATTCCAGCCTGTTGCACGGCCCTGAGCGCCTGCGCGTTGCGCCGGCTAATCTCCTGCGCAAAGCTCGGCAGCAGCGTTCCGTCCACGTCAATCGCCACCAGCCGAACCGGAGGGCTCATGGGTCAAGTGTACCCGGACCCCTGCGGCGGGGCTGGCGGCCCTCGGCGAGCAGACCGGCCCTATCCGGTAATCTTGGGGTATGGAACGCGTTTGCAGCCAATGCCACGCCGAAGTAAAGCTCGAGATCGCTGTTGACTGGTGCCCGGCATGCGGCGGAGCTTTGATGCAACGCTCAAGCCTGCCCGCGGCGGAGCCACCCGGCAGCCCAGCGCCGGAAGTGGATCATCGCGGCATCGTGCTGCCCCGGCGTCACGCGGTGGGCGGAATTATTACGCCGCAATGAGCTCCCAGGAGCATGGAATCATGGGTTGGAATCGAGCCCGACGGCCTCGGCCAGCCGGGCTTGCCGCTCATCGAAGGTCCAGAAGCGGTCGACTTTCAGTTCTAGCGCGCAGGCCACGAGCAGCGAGTCCAGGGTGCGCATGCCGAGTGTCGAACCATATCTCCGGGCGAGAGCAGCGCACGTTTCCCAAGCCTGATCAGGAAATCTGACCCCGATCCGGACGCCGTTGTCGCAATCGTGTCTGAAGTTGGTCCAGACCCGATCTGCATCTACCGCGGTGAGTCGCTTCAAAAACACTTGCTGAAAAATTGCGTTTGCCAATTCGGCACGATTGAAGTCAGTGAGACTCACAGAGGGGCTGTTTGACATGCAGGTATCTGCGCGCTCGGAGCGTACGTCCGTGATGTAGCTTGAAACCAGAAAACTTGAGTCAACGTAAGCGCTCAATAGCGGCCGTTCTCCCGGTCGGCAATCAGGTCAGCAACTGGGGTCAGTACACGATCACCGAAGATCGCGCGTCGGCGAGCCTCGAAGTCGGGCCACTCGACGACGGGCGGTGCTGCTGGAGTTCGCGGCACCAAATCACCCAATACGACATTGCGCTCCCGCACTTCAATCTGCACGCCCGCCTTGAGCCATGTCTTGATTTGGCGTGTGTCGCGGAGTTTGCGGAGGCTTATGCTCGGCATAGAGAGAATGTGAAACAAAATGTGTCACATTGTCAACGACGGCGGAGCAAAGCCTATTCATACCGCAGCGCCTCCGCCGGTAGCACGTTGGCCGCTGCAGACGACGGATACAGCGTGGCCAGCAGCGAAATCCCTATCGAAACGGCGGCCACGATCACCCCATCCAGCGGCCGCGGCGCGAAGGGCAGCGTGTCTATGGAGTAAACTTCCGCCGACAGATGGATGAAGTGGTAATGGCCGCCAGCCCAGGCGGCGAGGTACCCGAGCACCAGGCCCAGCGCGGTGCCGATGACGCTGATGAGGAAGCCTTGCAACAGGAAGATGCGCCGCACCTGCCGCGGTTCCACGCCGAAGCTCATCATTACCGCAATGTCGCGCGTCTTCTCCATCACCATCATGGTGAGGGCGATGAGAATATTGAGCGCGGCGACCATCACGATGAGCGCGATGACGATAAAGGTGACCACCTGCTCCAGCTTCAAGGCGCGGAAGAGCGGGCGGTTTTGCTCCATCCAGTTCGTGGTCATGAAGCCACGGCCTGCGGCCCGCTCGATGGCGCTGCCGATCTCCGGGGCGCGGTCCAGATCGTCCACTTTGAAGCTGATTACTGATAAAAGGTCCGGCTCATCGAAGAGATGCTGCGCGTCTGACAGGCGCATGAACGCCATGGCCGAGTCGTACTGGTAAAAGCCGGAGTGATAGATGCCGGTCAGGCGAAACGGCTGGTATTTGGGCTCCATCCCCACCGGCGTCAGTTCGCCCTGGGGACTGGTGACCAGCACGCTGTCGCCCACCTCGGCGCCAATCTGATCGGCAAGGTCTTTGCCCATCACCAGGGGCGGATAAGGCGCATTGGCCGTGGTATGGCCGGGCGTGGCGCTCGCCGCCTTGTTCGCTGCCTCCGGTTCAAGGTCTTTTGCCGACCCCGAGGTGATGGTGTCGAGCAGGCTGCTGACGGTGCGCTCCTGGGCGGGAACGATGCCTTTGATGAGTGCGAATCCGGCGCGCGGGCCGCGCGAAACCAGCACCTGGCCGTAGAGCCCCGGCGCGTCGGCCGTCACATGAGGCACCCTGCGCAGCCGGTCAAGCAGCGGCTGCCAATTGTGAATGCCGTCCGCCTCCACGCGCATCAGGTCAACGTGCGCCGAGGCACCCAGAAGCCGGTCTTCCAGGTCGCTCCTCATGCCGTTGGTAATGGCCAGGGCGATGATCAGCGCCGCCACGCCCGCCGCCACGCCGGTAATGGAAATGGTGGTGACCACGCCCACCACGGCCTGCCGCCGCTTGGCCTTCAGGTAACGCAACGCCAGAAAGAGCTCGAATCGCATCCCGCCTACTTTCCCTCGGCTGCGATCACCGTCTTGGCCACGCCGATGTTGTCGTGCCGGTCGTAGGCACGGACTGTGATGAGGTGCTCGCTACTCTTTGCCGCTGCCACGTCCAGCGGGATGTGCAGCTCGTAGTGCTCGCGCCGGGAGTCGGAGATCTTGCCCACCGGTTCGATGTACTGCCAGGGGCCTGCGTCCAGCGAATACTCGGCGCGGGCAATGGGCGAGAATGCATCCTCGGCGTCAAAGTTCGCGTAGATGCGGCGGGAGCATTGGGAGCCCGAGCAATTGGCTGCTTCATTGCTTGCTTTGAGGTTGGCGATGACGGGCGGGGTGGTATCTACCTCGAACCGTTCGCTTTCCTTAGCGCCGGTGAGCGCGTCGCCGGGTGAGTGCGAGGGCGCGTCGGAGGCGACGACTTTGACCTGGTAACCGCCATCGGGAATCTGTGTCGCGTCAAAGCTGTAAGCCTTATCGGTGATCCGATCCTTGAGCAGCCGCCACACCGTTTCGCCGTCGCCGCGCAGATAGAGGGAATAAATGAGGTCGTCACCGTTGTCGTCGTGGGCGGCCCAGCGAACGGTGATCGCCGTGCGGTCTTTCACGGCCTGGGGGGCTGCGCCAGAGTCAAACGCCTGGCCAGACGAACCGGACGAGGGGAAAACAATGTTGATCTGCGGCAGTTGGTTGGCGGGCGGATTTTGGGCAACGAGGCGCGCGCCCGTAACGACCACCAGGTCGTCGACCACCGGAGCCGCGTTCACGGGCAGATAATTCACGCCCACGCTGCCTATCGCTCCGCCCGCATGCAGCACGGCCTTCCATTGAAAATAGCGGCCCGGCGGCGAAGCTGCGGCGCCGTCTTTCAGCGGCTCCCAATCAGACCATCCCCAATCGTTTTTGCCGCGCACCGGCTGCTCCACGTTACCGGAGCGGGTCAGCAGCTCATAGCCGGAAGAGTCAGGTTCAACTTCGACGCGCCCAAACCGAGCCAGCGCGCCGGTATCCAGCACATCGCTTGCGTATTCATGCTTTTCGGCTGCGCCAAGAATGGCCAGCTTTCCCGTGTTTCCCGTTCCGATGAAGATGCCGCCCATTCCTTCCGCATCCCGCGCCACGGCCAGGCTCAATCCCTGCTGCGCTTCCAGATGGCCAATGTCGACATAGCTTCCGTCATCTGCAATCCGAAAAATGTGTCCGCGATTGCCGGTCAGCGCCAGCAGACCGTCCGGACGCGCTGCCAATGCATAAACGATCTCGTCCTTGCCCGCCCAAATTTTGCGCGGCGCCTGCCCCTCAGCAACTGCATAAATCTCGCTCCCTTCAGGTACGGAGACGCTGGTGTTGGCGGCCTGCAGCGACCCCGGCTGGACAATGGTGATGGTCACCTGCGCCACTCCCTGCACGGGCAGCGGGGGAAGGGGATTGCGGCTCTTGTCGCCCACGCCGGCGGCGTAGATGGTCCCATTGGCTCCCACGGCAACCGAGGTGATCTCGCGCTTGGGAGCTTCGAAGAGCACGTACCCTTTGCCTTGCGGGCTAATCTGGTATACCAGTCCCGAGCCGTCTGAGCCGGCAATCAGGTTGCCCTGCGCGTCCCACGCCAGGCAGCGAAGGTGCGCTTCGTCGCTCTTGAAGAACAGCTCCGGCTGGGCGTCCGGCTTGGCGGGGTCGATGCGGTAAACTGCGGCCGGTCCGCCGGTGGCGATGTAGAGCCGCCCGGCTGTGTCGAAGGCCAGATCCCAGATGTAATGCGAGGCTGCCGCATTTGCCTTTTCGGCCGCATTGTTTTCCGCGGGCGTGTGGTCGTCCCGCTTGGCGGCGTCAAAGACCACCTCGGCGCTGGAGTCATCCTGCTTCACCGTTGCATCGGCCTTCAGCTTGTAGACCTTGCCGCTGGGCAGCGTGGCCGCGTAAAGCGCGCCGTCCGGCCCCAGACGCACCACTTGTACGCTCAGGTCTTTGGTCTCGAAGAGCGTAAACGGCTTGCCGTCCCGCCCCACGCGAAGTACCGCCGCCGGCGAGGCGGTTCCCAGCCAGGCCGTGCCGCTCTTGTCCACGGCCACGGACCAAACAAACGTCGAGGGAGTGGTGAGCACCTCTCGCAGCGCCGGACCCTCGCGCAGGTGGCCGTCGCTGGTGATTGCAACACCCTGCGGCGTGCCTTTTTCAAACTCCTCGATGCGGGACTGGGTCCACAGCTGGGTGCCCTGCGCAAGAGCCGGATGCAGGACGGCAAAGGTCGCCAAGACCGCCGCAAGAGCGGGAAGAAGAACATTGGGAATGGGATGAATCCCGCGGATTGATCGAAACATGCTGCCGTTGAGTCTACTAAAGTTGCCGCCGGGTGGGTTATCTGCCGCCTTTGAACTGGATGATGCGCCGCCGGTCGCGCTTCGATGGTCTGTGCTCAGGCAGCGGCGCGAACTCCTGCATCGCCTTGCGTTCCTCGGCCAGCTTGGCCCGCGCTGCCTTGCTGGCCTCGGTTTCGCGATAAAGCGTCTGCGCCACGGCTGCCGGGCCGCGCACTTCGCTCAACGCCAGCACCTCGACCTGAAATTCTCCGCCTTCGTTCCTTACCGTCAGCATGTCGCCCACGCGCACCTCGCGAGCCGGCTTGGCCTGAACGCCATTGGAGTGAATGCGGCCCATGTCGCAGGATTTTTGCGCCAGCGCGCGTGTTTTGAAGAAGCGTGCCGCCCAAAGCCATTTGTCGATGCGTAAGGAGGCCATGATCGATCATCGGACCTGGAAGGGAAGTTTTCAATAAGCCGCGCAGGAGGGCCCAGCTCAGGATTCCGGTTCCACCTTCCAGATATAAAGGAATTCCGCATCACTGGAGGTGGCCACTTCTAATCCTCTGAAGTGCGTTGCGCGGTTCAAAGCGGAACGGATGTTCTCCTTCGTGTCCGGCAGCGCTGAAAGCGGTACCTTCAACGCCGTGCCCGGAACCAACTGACCTATGTCACTCAGCAATTGCGCAACAATCCGTTTGTGCTTGCCGTCCCGGCCTTTCGGAACGTTCAGCTGCAAGATGGATTCAAACTTCATCGGAGGTGACTTTGAATCTGGATCGGTTGCCATTTCTTCGAGGCCCTCGCACAGTTCGGCTTCTTGGAACGAGGAATCGAGCGCTTAACGTCGCGGTAAATTGTCGTAAAGCTATCCTTGTCATAACAGCATACTCGCAGGGATTCTCAGTAAGCAAGCGGTGAAAGCGACTTGTTCCATTGCTCTCAAGAAAATCCCCACCCCCAATCCCCCGCCATAACTCCCAGATTGCAAAGACTTATTGCGCAGCAGGAAGAGTCTCCCCGTATTGCCGATTGACTGTTACGTTGGCTAATAGAGGGAAATTCACAGCACTGAGTCAGTTTGTTCTCACCAGTAGCGCCGGTCTCAGCGGCGCGCAATTCAAAGTTGAGGATTCCCTGCAATGCCCAGAGGTTCAAACGAACCGGGAGGGGCTCATGGCGGTACTTTGCTTTCCGAAAAAGGGATCAAATCAACTGGTCTGCGGCATACACAATGTGGCGCTTGTCGAGAATCAGATTCCGATCGATTCCAACGCACCCCAGCTTGGACGCATCACTTGCTTTGTTTGTGAAGTCAGCCGCGCGGTGGTTGAGGAGGAGAAGCGGTCCTATGCCCGAAATTCACGCTGATACGGTGCCCAACCCCGGCAAAGGCAAGCCCACAAATTTCCCCGTCGTGCCGTTGGCAGAGATTCCCGCGTCCGGATCGATTGCCGATGCGGGCGCGTCTCGCCCCTTGGTGTTGGTGGCAGACAGTGAGCCTGCCGTCGCTGACGCGCTGGTAGAGATCCTGAACCGAAGCGGCTATGCCGCCATTGCCGCCTACGACGGAGGGGAGGCGCTTGAAACCGCGCTTCTGGTGCCGCCGGAACTGGTAATTGCCAACGTTGAGTTGCCGGGAATAAGCGCCATTGAGCTTGCCTTTGCCGTGAAGAGCGAGCTTCCGAATTGCAAGATACTGCTGCTTGCCGGCGAAAAACTCGCGTCCGATCTTGCAGAGACGGCAGGTCCAAAGGGGAAGGAATTTGACGTGATTCGGAAACCCTACAGCAGAAGCGACCTGATTGCACGCGTTGCTGCGAGCTTCGAGTCAAAGGGAAAAGATTCCCCATCCTGAGCACCGGCGGGAATCATGAGCCCGCCCTAGATCGCCAGCACCGCCCGGTAGCGCACCTTGTTCTTTTTCACTTTTTCAATGGCCTCGTTGGCTTTGGCCAGGGGGAAGGACTCGGTCTGTGCTTTCACGCCGTGCCGCGCTGCCACGTCCATCATTTCGCGCAGCCGGTTGGGAGGCCCGATGGGGCTGCCGCTGATGGTTCGCTGGCCGGAGATGAGAGGGAACGCCTGCACAGAAACCGGCGACGGCGGCACGCCGACAAAGCAAAGCGTCCCCGTAGGCCGCAGCGCCTGAATGTAGATGCCCCAATCCTGGTCGGCATTGGCGGTGTTCAAAATCAAATCCTGCGTACCGGCTATCTCTTTCAGCGCCTTGGATTCGCGGCTGTTGACGAAGTGATGCGCGCCGAATGCCCGGGCTTCTTCCTCCTTGCCTGCGGAGGTGGAAAACGCTGTTACCTCCGCGCCGAATACCCGCGCAAACTGGATAGCGATGTGCCCCAGGCCGCCGATGCCCACGATGCCAACCCGCGAAGAGGGGTTGATGCCCTGAATGCGCAGCGGGTTATAGACCGTGATGCCGCCGCACAGCAGCGGTGCGGCGTGTTCGCTTTCAAGAGCGTCAGGAATGGGAATCATGAAACGCGCGTTGGCGCGGACGCTGTTGGCGTAGCCGCCGTTGCGGTGCACGCAGGTGCTCTCGCTTTCGGGGCACAGGTTTTCCATTCCACGGATGCACCACTCGCAATGGCCGCAGGAGTTGGATTGCCAGCCCAGGCCCACGCGCTGGCCTACCTGGAGCACACGCACCTCAGAACCCACCGCCGCGACGGAACCGATGACCTCATGGCCGGGAATGAACGGATACTGGCTGATGCCCCAATCGTTGGCGATCAAGTGAAGATCGCTGTGGCAGACGCCGCAGTGGGTAATGGCGATCTCCACTTCCTGCGGCCCCAGCTTGCCGGGGTCGTAGTGATATGGCAACAGTTCTGCTCCAGCCGCGTGTGCTGCAAGTCCGTTGATTTGAGCCATGATTTTTTCTGGATTCCTCGCTGAATGGGTCAAATGGGCCGGCAGGCACCGAATTCGCGCCGGCTCGTTGGCTTGATTGGAATGAATCTCCCCCGCCCCTAGTCTAAACCGCCGCCCGCCTCGATGTGCAGGTTGAGGATCTGAAAACCGTTCAGTGTTCCTCCGGCAGGGGCCTCGCCTGCCACTTCCGCCGACTCCCCATTCAGGTTCACATCCTGCTCTGTGCGCAGCGGTTCCAGCGCATTGGCCACCGAGAGCGGCAGGCTGCCGAGCGCCTCGCCGTTCACGCCGGCCTGGGTTTCAGGAACCAGCAGGCTCACATAAATTCGGTCTGCCGGGTGCTGCCGCCGGTCCTGCGCCAGAACCGTTTCCAGATCGACGGGGCGTGTGGAAATCCGGGGCTGGTTTTGTGTTCGATCCAGGGTGCCGGAATCCGATACCAGCAGCCGCAGGTTGCCTGCGCCCATCCGAGCCGGCATCTTGATGGGAATGCGCACATTCCGCGCCGGCTGCTGCCAGGGGCGCAGGGTCGCTTCCACCACCACGGTATCTCCGGCATGGACAATGTCACCGCTCACCAGCCGCGCCGTCTCCAATTCCACCTGGGCGCGCCGGGGGATGGCCTGAATTTCAAGATCGATCTCGCGCATTGCGCCCTGGCGCGCCCCGTTCGAATAGAGCCGCTCAAAACGCTCGGCGGCAGCAAAAGCGATTGCCGTTGCCGCATCGCCGGACGAGGCCCACAGGTCGAGCGGCGAGGGAGGGTATCCTTCCAGATCGATGCTTCCGGTGAGATGGTAGCTGGTTTCCGCCGTGCTTCCGTTGCTCTCTGTGAGCGCCTCGTAGACAGCCACCATTACGGCCTGCGGCGTAAGCCCCGGCAAGTCGAGAATCTCCACGTTGAGCTTGCGCTCGGCGTCCGCCTCGTCGGATCCGTGAACCGCGATATGCACGGGAATCATCCGCGGCTTCTGGCCGAAGACGCCGCGAATGGCCGAGTCGCGATCCTGGGTAAAGGCGCCGATGGCATCGCCGGTGTTGACAATCTTGAAGGCGTTCAGCGGCGAGGCCAGCGTGGTCACCACATCGGCCGTGGTCATGGCCAATGAAACCGGCCCGGCCTGCAAAATGGGATGTCCGCAGGCCAGCAGCTGCTTGGCGTCGACGTAGGTGGCCGTGCAGATGGCGGCAATCTCCAGGTCTCCGCGCATCAGTTGCGCGCCCACCGCCGAGCCGGGAACCACGCTAGCCGCGGCAGGCGCCGAAGGCTCCGCACTCTGTGCCGCGCCAGGCTTGGAGGAACCGCCCACTCCCCCGGCCGCGACCATCTCAAGGCCCGTTCCAGCCATTCGCTGCTGCCACAGCCGAATGGCCTCAGGGCGAAATCCGCTCATCACCAGCGGAGTTTCCATCGCCTGAAAACTCATTCCGTTCCCGGCCTGGCTCTGGTCCGGGCTTGCCGATGGACGCGCGGCGGCATCAGGCTTCTCGCCAATCGGCTCCGTTTGGTCGTCTTTCCCGTCATTCAGGTTCAGCACCTCCAGCATTTGCTCGACAGGCGTAATGCCGGCGATGGGATCTTTGCTGAACTGGCCGATGCGATAGGAAAGCGATCCGAGCAACCGATTGCCGATGTAGACCGGGCTGCCGCTCATGCCGGCCACCACGCCCGTGTACTCGGGCTTTGCGCCGTGAAGCTGGGCCAGGATCATGTCGTGGCCGGGCCCGCGCGCGCCATGAAGCACGCCCAGAATCTCCACTTCCATCGGCTCCGGCTTGTTGCCGGTGAAAACCGTCCAGGCAGTGCCGGTCAATCCCCGATGCACCTCGCTGAGCGGGAAAAATCCACCGCCGGAGGGTGGCGGGCCGGCAGGCGCGGCCGTGCTTTGCGCGGAGAGCGGAGCGGGGCAAACGCAAAGAAAAAGTACAGTACACCATGCAAGGGCCTGCATTGCCAGCCGAATCCGGGTTTCCTTCAGGCGGAGTTTCACGTCTATAAGAGTACAGCGAGGGGCAGGTTCCAGCTTTCAGCTCTCAGCTATCAGCTTTCAGCTCTCAGCTTTCAGCTTTTAGCCCTTGGCCAAATGGGATCTGATACCGCCGCCCTGAGAACTGAAAACTGAGAACTGAAAACTGTGAACTAAGAACTAAGAACTCTGAACTGCCCTTCGATCCCGTATGCTGTTGAACACAGAGGTCGTCATGTTCCCGATGCGCTCGTCCGTCCCCGCCATTCGCCGTTTTTCCCCAACATGTCTGCTCGTTCTGGCCGTGGCCCTGGCGGTTGCAACCTCCAGCTGGGCCCAAACCGCGCCGCCATCGCCGCCGCCGCAACCACCCGCGCAGCAGCCTGACCAGGCCACGCCTGACTCGGGCGGTCCCGGCGCCGATTCAGGAGCCATTGCGCTGCCCAAGAAGAAGGACGCGCCCGAAGATGCCCCTCCGCCTGCGCCGGCCGCTCCCAAAATCAAGAATCCTGAAGGGATGCCCAACTTCTCCCTGCGCATTGAGGTTCCTGAAGTCACCGTCGACGTGGGCGTTCTGCTTGAAAAGACCGGCCAGTTTGTGCCCAACCTCAAGCCTGACAACTTCCGTGTTTATGAAGATGGCGTGCAGCAAAAAGTGGCCGGCTTCAAGCGCGTTGAGGCTCCCATCACGGCCCTGCTGCTGTGCGAATTTGCCGCCAACAGCTACTACTTCATCTACGACATGCGCAACGCGGCTTTCTCGTTTGCCAACCAGTTGCGGCCGCAGGATTACGTAGCACTGATGACCTTTGACCTGCGCACCCAGATCGTGACCGACTTCACCCAGGACAAGAGCCAGATCCAGGAGTCCATCAACTCACTGCGCATACCCGGCTTCAGCGACACCAATCTCTTCGACGCGCTCTACGAGGGGCTCGACCGGCTTAACCGCATCGAAGGCCGCAAGTACCTGATCCTGATCGCCTCAGGGCGCGATACCTTCTCCAAACTCACGCTGGACAAGATTCTGCAAAAGGTCAAGAACACGCAAGACGTAACCATCTTTACCGTTTCCACCGGGGGATTTGCCCGCGCCATGACCGAAGGCCGCCCTGGGATGAGGAACTCGATGCGCGACCTGGACTACCTGCAGGCCGACAACGAGATGAGCACCTTTGCCAAGATGACCGGCGGCATGAGCTTCTTCCCCCGCTTCAGCGGAGAGATGCCGGAGATTTTCCAAAAGATCAACGAGAATATTCGTTCTAAATATCAGTTGGTC
>JBEKEQ010000114.1:0-13856 GCA_050013735.1 Occallatibacter sp. | reverse complement strand
ATGGTGGGTGAGGATATTCGCGGGCAAAACGGCATGGCCGCCCAGGTTTTCTCTGCCATCCGGCATATCAATGTGAGAATGATCTCCCAGGGTGCCAGCGAGATCAACATGAGTTTTATGATCGACGAAGATGATGCCGACGAAGCCGTACGGTCACTTCACGCCGCATTTTTTCAAGACCCGGACCCGGCGATCTTCGATGTGGAGGCACGCAAACCTTCGACAGCTGCTAGCTCTTAGCTGTCAGCTTCCAGCTTTCAGCTTTCAGCCGCAAGTTTCTAGCTTTTTTGCAATTGGCAATTGGCTCCTGAGTGTCTCATATATTCGCTTCCCCGCGACGAATCGATGCGAGTTTAGAGTTAAAAGAGTTGTTCGCGGGCTGCCCTCGGAGCTGGCAGCTAGAAGCTGAAGTCTGACAGCTGAAAGCTAAGAAAGAGGCTCAATATGCTCATACTCGTTCTCGGCAAAGGAAAAACCGGCAGCCTGGTCGCCGAAGCGGCCCGTGAACGCGGCCACGGCGTTCGTGCGCTCGACATCACTGAAAACCAACACGCCTCGGCGCTTACCGCTCCCAATCTTGCCGGCGTGGATGTGGTCATCGACTTCACCGCTCCCGAAGCAGCCGTCGAAAATATGCGCGCCGTGCTCGCGCTCGGCGCCCGCATCGTGGTCGGAACCACCGGCTGGTACGCGCAACTCGACGATCTGAAGGCCCTGGCCATCAGGCGTAGCGGCGGCCTTGTTTACGGCACCAACTTCTCCATTGGAATGCAGAAGCTGTTCCGCCTCACCGCCGAGTTGGCCAGGCTCGATGGCTACACCTACTCCATCGCCGAAACCCATCACATTTCCAAGCTCGACGCTCCTTCAGGCACCGCAATCACCCTGCGCGAGATTATCGAAGCCGAGCAAGCAAAAGTGCACGCCGGCAAAGGCACGCCCACTGCCAAAGTCGAAGTTACCTCTCATCGCGTGGGCGACGCCAAAGGCGAGCACATCGTTACCGCGACTGGCCCTGACGACATGCTTAAACTGCGTCACGATGCGCACAGCCGGCGCGGCTTCGCGCTGGGGGCCGTCCGCGCAGCCGAGTGGCTCAACGGCAAATCTGGCGCCTGGGACTTCCGCGAAGTCTTCGAGCAGTTATAGAGGCCGACCCTCCTTCAGAATTTGTAGCCGCGATTTGGATCGTAATCGAACTTCACCAACCCGTCCCGATAGTCGATGTGGGTAGTCAACAAATTCAACGTGGTGGCCCCAAGGAATCCAGAGATCTCCATCTCCACGTCTTTTGAGATGTTCGAGGTATCAAAAGATGCGACGCCGAGCACCTTTTGAGACACGTGCGCAAAAGCGAAATTGACTTGATCGGCGATGTAAACCTTCGCCACTTTTCCGCTAATTCCTTCTATATCGGCGCCCTCATTGGAGTAGACCTTGGTGACTTCACGTGCGGCCTGTGGCGAGATAGTCGTTGCCCAGGCGCCTGTGTCCATAATGAACAGTTTTAGTTTCAAATTGTCGCTGTTGAGCTTCTCGCTGTTTAGCGCGGCAGGCAAGATGAGGAAATGGCCCACCCGATAGACAGGTGTATAACTCTTCATCTCCGGAGCAATGTAGCGGTCATAGGGACCGTGCGTACCGGATGCTTTCGCGGCAGTTTCTTTCGCCACGGCCGATGCGCTGGACGTCGCGGCCGCGACCGGAGCCGTCCCCTTTGCACCTTCGCCGGCCTCATCGGAATCGTCGTCTTCGGCTTCGTCAGTCTTCAACCCGGGAGCAGCAACGGTCTCTCCAGGCCGCGGCGGCAACGGCCCAAGAAGCAGCTTGCGCATCGGATAATCCAGCGTAACCAGGAAATCCGAAAGCACGTCCATTCCAATCAGGCCGTCTCCATCTTCCAGCACGTTCCGGCTCCGGAGAACTTCTACTTCACAATCCTGAAACTCGAGATTTCCAATATGAATGGAATCGACATAGGCCGTGTAACCGGCCTTGTCGCCTTCGTCGCCGATGCCGCCGACGTCCGTCTTCGAAAACTCCTTGAGGCCCGCATGCTGAGCTACCGAGCGTGAGATCAAGAGCCCACCGGCGCCGGTATCGATCTGTAGCCGCGCAGTGTGGCCGTTCAATTTCACATCCAGCCCGAACGCCCGAACGTGCGTCGCATCCTGCATCAGGAACTGAAACGGAATTTCGGTGGCCGTGGCTGTGGAAACCAGACGGCAGGCTTTGTGCGGTTCGGCTTCAGTTTTCTTCAGGTTCTCCAGGTACATTTTCCAATGGCGCAAACTCTCCTCGTCCTTTCCCGTCGGAGCGGACAGATATGCTTCGATCTCCGCAATCCTTTGCTTCCGCGGGAGCGTACCGATCCACTCCCCTCGAATATCGGGATCGTTGGGATCGAGCCGGTGCGCAATTTCAAGCTCCTTGCGGCTGGAAGCATAGAGCGAATTGATGCGCTCAATGTCGGCCACGAGCAGGCGGTTGTGCGCATTGCATGGGTCCAACTTCTCTGCGTCCAAGGCGCTGCGAGCAGCAGCCCATGGCGTGCCCCGTCGCAACTCGACTTCTCCGCGCAGCGACATCAAAGCCGCCGAATTAGGCGCAACGGCAAGGGATGCTTTCACCGCGTCCGCCGCTTCCCGTACCTTCTCCTGATGCAAAAGAGCATGCACCAACCCCGCGGTCAACGCGGCATCGCCCGGATGGCGGGCGAGATCGGCTTGGTAAAGAGTGGCAGCTTTTGGATAGTCAGCTGCAAGCAACGCCTTGTCGGCTTCACTGGCTGCGTGAGGCTGCACCACACTGCAACTCGCCGCAGACCCGCACCTGGCCGAAAGGCACAGCACAGCAATCACGAAGACAAATCGCAATATGTTTCGCAAAACCGCTCCCGTCCAAGAAACTCTTCACGAGATTCTTTCCAACCAATTGCCCACGGCCAACAGCTTACCACCCACTGACCGCCGCCACCGGACGCCGGTCGGGCCGCACCCTGAGCTTGCCGGTGCGACATTGATTGCATCGGCCTCCGTTTCCCGTTCTGCATACCCGCTATAATCTCAGCTGACATGGAAACCACAGGTTGCGGTACGGCAATTGTTACGCCCTTCAGGGCGGACGGATCGATCGATGAAGCGGCGTTCAGGGCGCTGGTGAACTGGCAAATCGACTCCGGCATCGACTTTTTGGTGGCTTGTGGATCAACGGGAGAAGCGGCCACGCTGGACGAAGATGAGTGGTTGCACGCGGTTGGGATCGTGGCCGAGGCGGCTGCGGGCCGCGTGCCGGTATGGGCCGGCTGCACTCACAACTCCACGCGCACGCTGGTTCGCAACGCCTCCCGGTTAAAACAAATACGCGGCATTCACGCCGTGCTTTCAGCAAATCCCTATTACAACAAGCCCTCCCAGGAGGGACAGTTTCAGCATTTTCTGGCGCTCGCCAATGAAGTCCACCCGCTGCCGGTGACCCTCTACAACATCCCCGGCCGCACGGCGGTGAACCTGGAGCCGGAGACGGTGGCCCGGCTGGCCGCGGCCGCGCCCAACATCCAGGCCGTCAAAGAGTCCAGCGGCAAGCTGCCCCAGATTGCCGAGCTGGTTCACATTCTGCCTCGCGGCTTCAAGATTTTTTCCGGCGACGACAACATGGCCCTGGCCTCCATCGGCGTGGGAGCGCACGGGCTCATCAGCGTGGCTGCCAACGAGATTCCGGCCGAAATGGGCCGCATGATTCGCGCCGCACTCAACGACGATTGGGCCGAGGCACGCGAACTGGAACGCCGGTACACGCGGTTGATCGACGCCAACTTCTGGGACTCCAATCCCACCCCGGTGAAGACGGTGCTGGGCCTGATGGGCCGGTGCGAGAATCACGTCCGTCTACCGCTTGTGCCGCCGACGACAGCCACGCGCGGCAAGCTGGAACGCCTGGCCGGGGAGTTGGGCCTGCTCAAGAATGCGCCCGTGCCGGCGGGTGGGCTGGGACTCTTTTGAACAACGCAAGGCGGGGGACTCAACGAAGGAGGTTGCATGAGTGAACGAATGAAGAATCGGCGTGCCGTGGAGGTTATGGCTGCGTCTGTCTTGGCAGTATTGCTGATCGCCGCGCCCCGCATGGGCGCGCAGGCGCAACCTGAAGATAAATCGGTGCCCGATCGCGCCGAGTTGCTGAAGATCAAGCCGGATATGGGCGGATTCAGGCACGGAATTTCCATTGAGCCCGATCCCATCGACTTTGCCGACCACACAGGCTACACATCGATCTTCGACGGCAAGACCCTCACCGGATGGGACGGGCAGCCGGACCTGTGGAAAGTTGAGGACGGCGCAATTGTGGGCGAAACCAAGCCGGAGATGTTTCCCCCGCACGCTTTTCCCAACACTTTTCTGATTCTGCGCGGCGTACAGGCCAAGGACTTCGATCTGAAGCTCGAAATCAAGGTTGAAAAGGGCGGAGGCAGCGGCATCCAGTACCGGAGCACTACGCTTACGCCGGAGCAGATAACCACCCGCAAAGCCAGCCCAGGACGCGATCCGCGCTGGGCGATGATCGGACCCCAGGCCGATTTCTGGTATCCGGTTAGCGACGAGGCCAGGCAGTTCAGCGGACAGCTCTACTCGCAGAACAATTACCGCGGAACCATTGTCTGGCGCGGCCAGGTGGTTCAGTCCTTTGCGGGGAAAATTCCGCAACTGGTGGGCAACATAGGCGATCGCGCAGCACTGGGCGCCTTTGTGAAGGACGGCGAGTGGAATGAGTACACCATCATCGCCAGGGGAGGGGTCATCCTGCATATTTTGAACGGCCAACTGATGGCGGTGCTGGTGGACGACGACCCGGTCTCGTCCAACAACATTTCTGGAGTCTTCGGCCTGCAGATCGAGGGCGTTCCGTGCAAAGTTTCGTTCCGAAACCTGTGGCTGAAGAAGATCAATTGAGGTTAGCCGGGCTCATTCGGACTGGATTATAATTACGGCAGAAAATCAAAATCAGCTGCACGATGCCTATTCGCGACACCTGCAACTGGGGAGTCTGCCATGTTGAAGAACTTTCTGCTACTTTCCGCAGCCATACTTATCGGGGTTGCTCCCGCCTCCGCGCCCGCACGCCCTGGGAGTGGAACCGGGATGCCTCAGGAACCCAAACCGCCCGCCACGATCTATGTAAAGCCGGCGCCCGAGTCGACCCAGAAACTGTACGCGGTGGACTGCGCCATGTGCCATGGGATCAACGGCAACGGCAAAACGGATTTGGCCACAGGAATGAATTTGACATTGGGGGATTGGACCGATCCAAAGACCCTGGCCAACAAGACAGACCAGGAGCTGTTCAACGCGATCCGCAACGGCAAGGACAAAATGCCTGCCGAGGGGGCTGCCCGCGCGAACGATGACGATGTGCGCAACCTGATCCTCTACATACGGAACCTGTCCAAGAGCCAGCCGGCCACCCCGGCCAACTGAGCCTGATGCGGGAGCGCATGCTCCCGAAGGCCATCTTCTTCGGCGCACTGCATTGGCGTGAAGATGCCAGGGAGAGGTGTCTATCTGCTGGGCAATGAGTCGAGGATGCGAATTTCGTTTAGGCTGGACAACTTGGAAATCCGCCTTATGCCTGGCACTTGCGCAGCGCTTCTTCCAGTTGCTGGCACTCGCTGATGTCCTCTACGCCGCCGTACCAGAAAATAATCTCGCCCGAAGGGCCAAAGCGCGGCGAACCGCGAGCACGCATCCACTTCCAGTCGCCGTCTGTCGTTTTGACCCGGTACTTGACATCGATCGGCTTGCCGTTGTGCATCGCCTCCCTGAGCGCCTTCATCGTTTCACGCGCATCATCTGGGTGTAGTGCCTCAAGCCATCCCAGGTTACGGGAGCGCTCCTTGCTCAATCCTGTCAACTGCACCCAGCGGGAACTCACATCCATGAGGTTGCCATCCGGGTCGAGTATCCAGGGAATTTGGGGATTCAGCTCGACCAGGTGGCGATAGTGCTCTTCGGTCTCATGAAGTGCCATCTCTGCCTGCTTGCGCTGCGTAATATCCACGATGGCAACCGAAACACCGATCACTTCGTGCGCCTCGTCGAATGCCGGCTGGTAGGAGAGAAGCAGTGTAGTGACCGGATCCCCGGGCCTGGCGGGAGGTTTGGAAACCTCCACTTCAGAGATCGTCTCCCCCTTCAAGGCGCGCCGGATGTACGGCTCAACCACGGGGAAGAAGCTGGGAATCATCTCCGAGACTTTTCTTCCGATATGAGCCGCCACCGGGGCGCCATTCAGATCGGCCAGGCGCTGGTTGATGCTCACGTAACGGAGATTCTTGTCGAGAAAACACAGGCCCACCGGCGCGCCGTTATAGATTGCCAGCAACTGCGCCAGGCGCTGCGCTGGCAGCGCTTCAAGGCTGGAGATCGATTCGTCGCCATGCGTCGACAGCTTTTTGGAGAGCGTCCGCGGCGCGGCCGCAATCATCTCGGGAACCTTTTCAACGGGCAGCGGGCGGCCAAAGAGCCATCCCTGGGCCATGTCGCAGCCAAGCCAGAGAAGCATGTCGGCATGCTGTTCAGTTTCGACGCCTTCGGCGACCGTGATCATGCCTAGGCTTGCTCCCAATCCCACGACGGCCGCCACAATCTTGCGGCTTTCGACCAGGGCCGTCATGGATTCGACGAAGCTGCGATCGATCTTCAACTCACCGAACGGCAGAGCCCGCAAGTGGTGCAGGCTTGAATAGCCGGTACCGAAATCGTCGAGGGCCAGCCTGCAGCCCATGCCCTTCAGTTCACGAGCAATCTGTTGGGCCCGGTCCAGATCGCTCACGAGGGCGGTCTCAGTTACCTCGATCATAAGCCGATGGAACGGGAATCCCGAGTCTGCCGCACTTTCGCGAATGAGGCTGGGCAGGCCTAGATTGTGCAACTGGACTGGCGAAACGTTGACGGCCAGGACCAGGGGATCGGGCAGTATCGACCTCGACTCGAAGGAGTTGCAAAGGACTTGCCTGGTGAGCTCTTCAATTAATCCGTTCTCTTCCGCAAGAGCGATGAAGTTTTCCGGCAGGACCAGCCCGTGCTGCGGATTCTGCCAGCGGGCCAGGATCTCAAAGCCAGCCAAATGGCCGGTACGCAGGCAGACGATTGGCTGAAAGCAGGGAACGATCTCCTTGCGTTCAAGTGCACCCCGTACGTCACTGAGGTCAACGAGCATGGGCGCATCTTAACCCCTGGAAACGGCAAAGGAAAGACATTCGCTAATTCAAGTTGAATAGGAAGAGCCGAGGCGTGCTTGTTTAGGGCCTTTCAAAACCGCTTTTAAGGCAAGCTCTAGGATGGTAAAATTCTCCTCGGTTCAAAGCACAACAAAGGAGATCGCTGTAACGATGAACACTTTCGATGGCCCTGTGGTTCTCTCAAGCACTTGGCGCCGGATGGCCACTGCGTTGATCTTGGTGGCGGCGCTCGCCGGCAGCTCACCAGTTTTTTGCGGACCGATTCACGAGGCGGCTCGGGACGGAGACCTCAAGGAAGTTCAGCTGCTGCTCAAAGCGCATCCTGATCTGGTTTCAAGCAAGGACGAAAAATATGGCCAGACCCCTTTGCACATCGCGGCCTTTAACGACCGTGTGGATGTGGCGAAGGTGCTGCTGGCCAACAAGGCCGACGTGAACGCCAAGGCTAACAATGGGTCGACGCCGTTACACCTGGCCGCGGCTAAAGGCAACAAGGATATGGTGGAACTGTTGCTGGCTAACAAGGCGGACGTGAATGCCGTGGACAACGACGGCTGGTCTCCCGAGCATTCGGCTGTGGTGTGGGAACACAAAGACATTCAGGATTTGCTGAGCCAGAACGGCGGCAAGGAGCTTCCCGCTCCCAGGCCGATTCCGCCGCCGCCGCCGCTGCCCGGCGCTGCGAGACCCACTGGCGCGGCTCATCCCGGTAGCGCCGCACCAACCGGTAACATGCCGCCTGCTGCCAAAGCTCCGCCAACGAATCCGGCGCCTCCTGGTAATTCGGCGCCATCCAGCAAACCGGCGCCACCAAGCAGCACAGCACCCCCAGGCAATCCGGCAGCCCCGAAATAGATTGCTATAGTCGTCCTCCGGCTTCGCCGACTCGCGGACGACGAAAACCATGCCCCATCCATCGGACGTCTTTGTTTTTGTCCGATGGGTGGGAGCCTATAGAACTCCATCAAGACGTTTCGTGTCGTTGCATCTGCAGTTCTATTTCTTTTTAGCCCGCCAGTTCCTTCTTCACCAATTCGCTGACCGTCCGGCCCTCGGCGCGAACTCCGCTCGCCTGAAGCTTGGCCTGGACGGCCTTGATGACCGGGCCCATCTCCTTCGGGCCAGGCTTCTGGCCGGTGGAGGCGGCGACTGCGGCAACGGCTTCGGCGACCAATGCGTGCAGGCCGGCTTCATCCAGAGCCTTGGGTAAGAACTCTTCGATGACCACAATCTCAGCAGCCTCAATGGCAGCCAGTTCCGGGCGGTTGCCTGCGGTGAACTGCTCGATGGAATCGCGGCGCTGTTTGATCATGGTGGCCAGAATCTGCTCCGACTCGGCCTGCGTGAGCACTGCGCGCTTTTCGATGGCTTTGTTCTTGAGCGCGTTCTTGATGAGGCGCAGCGTTCCGGTGCGAACCGAGTCGTGGGCCTTCATTGCGGTGATGATTTGCTCATTGACGGTAGCTTCGAGTGCGCCTGCTTCTGTCATGGATTCCTTCCGTTATTACAAAGTTTCGGTGAAGCTTGTGGTGTGGCTTCTGGCCTAAAGGAGAATTGTACCCATTCTTGAACGGCAGTGGCCAAACCGGGGCTGGTCAGGGATTTTGCACAGAATAGAATTCACAAAAACCATAACATTGTGTATTATGTGATTATTGCTGACCGGGGAACGGGGTCGAACCTGGCCCCTTCCCTTGTCAAAACGAGGAGACAGGATGATTCGCAAGACACGCCTTTTCACACCCGGTCCCACGCCGCTGCTTCCCGCGGCCCAATTTGCCATGGCGGCAGCGGATATTCACCACCGCACGCCCGAATTTCGCGCCCTGTTTCTGAAAGTTCTGGCCCAGCTGAAGGTTTTTGTCGGCACAAAAAACGATGTGCTGCTGCTGTCGAGTTCCGGCACCGGAGCGATGGAGGCATCGGTCTCAAACCTGACCTCACCGGGTGACCGGGTACTGGTGCTTACGGCGGGCAAATTTGGCGAACGGTGGGTGGACCTGGCCAAGGCGTTCGGCCTGGTGGCGGATGTGGTCAGCGCACCTTACGGCGAAACCTTTGACCTGGACGCGGTACGGAAGGCGCTGAAGCCAGAGCACCGTGCTGTTTACATGCAGGCCACGGAGACTTCGACAGCGGTGCGTCACGATGTGGAGGCAGTCGCCAAGCTCATAAAGGAAACCGGTAGCGAGGCCCTGCTGGTTGTGGACGGAATTACCGGCCTGGGGACCACCCACTTCGATGTGGATGGCTGGGGAATCGATGTGCTGATTGGCGGCTCGCAGAAAGCGGTGATGATTCCGCCAGGGCTGGCCTACCTGAGCGTGAGCGCAAAGGCATGGGCGGCGGAGGAGACATCGAAGAATCCACGCTACTACTTCGACCTGCGCAAAGAGCGCAAGAACGCCGTGAAGGGCGAGAGCGCCTACACGCCGGCGGTGGCGCTGATTGCCGGCTTGGGTGCCGCTTTGGACTACATTGCCGGGCAGGCGGGCGGAGACCTGGAAAAAGGCCGCATCGCGCTGGTGGACAACGCGCAGGTGAACGCTGCGGCTACGCGGGCCGGGCTGGTGGCACTGGGGTTCACGCTGTTTGCGCCCACTGCGCCTGCGGCAGCGGCTACGGCGGTTGCGGTGCCAGAGGGCATGAATTCCGGCGACGTGGTGAAGGCGCTGAAGACGCGTTTCGCACTGGTCACCGCCAATGGACAGGGAGAGATGCAGGGCAAGATCTTCCGCGTGGCCCATCTGGGGTTCTTCGACTATCTGGACACAGTGGCGCTGCTTGGAGCGATGGAGCACATCGCCAAGGACACGCTGGGATTGCCGGTGGTTTACGGGCAAGCAGTGGCGGCGGCACAGGCGGTGTATGCAAATGCAGCGGTTAGTGGTCAGTGAATAGTGGTTAGTGAACAGTAGGTCAGTCGTTGGCTGCTGGTCACCCAGCCATCTTCGCAGGCGAAGCTGTTAGCTGTTTGTTGTTCGCTGTCCACTAACCACCGTTCACTAACCACTATTCGCTAACCACTGTCCACTGACCACTTGGGGCACACATGGCAGAACTTACCTTTGGAGAAAAGCTGCTGATCGCGCGCAAGAGGCTGGATCTCTATCAATACGAAATGGCCGAGCGGCTGGGCGTGCATGCCAACTCGATTGCCAACTACGAGCGGGGCGAGGGCAAGCCGCATGCGGCCGTGGTGCGGATCTTCGATTTGTTGTGCGAGCAAGAAGGCATCCGCTTTGACGAGTACGAGAACGCGTCCGCCGCGGCAGATAAGGGAGTCAAGATGAAGATCGTATTGGCAGAGAAGGTTTCGCCGGCCACGCTGGCGGTGTTTGCGGCCGAGCCGGGATGGCAGGTTCTTACGCACGACCAGTTGCCTGACGGACTGCCGGCGGCGCTGGCCGATGCCGATGCGCTGGTGGTGCGCTCTGCCGTGCAGGTAGACGACGCGCTGATGGCGGCGGCGCCGAAGCTGCGCGTGATTGGGCGCGCCGGTGTGGGCGTGGACAACATCGATGCCGATGCGGCCACGCGGCGGGGCATCGTGGTGATGAATACGCCGGGGGCGAACGCGGTGGCCGTGGCCGAGCTGACCATTGGGCTGATGCTTGCGCTGGCGCGCAAGCTGCCTGCCGCAAACTCGACCATGCACGCCGGTAAGTGGGAGAAAAAGAGCCTGCAAGGGGCCGAGCTGCGCGGCAAAACACTGGGCATTGTGGGGCTGGGGCGCATCGGGCTGGAGGTGGCCAGGCGGGCGCGCGGCTTCGGCCTCGAGATTGTGGGCAGCGATCCATTTGTGTCGGCCGCCGTGGCGCGGGAAAACGGCATCAAGCTGGTGACGCTGGACGAGTTGATGGCCGGGTCGGACTACATCACGCTGCACGTGGGGCTGACGCCGCAGACCACCGGAGTGATCAACGCCAAGACGCTTGCGGCGATGAAGAAAGGCGTGCGCATCATCAACTGCGCCCGCGGCGAGTTGGTAGACGATGAAGCGCTTGTAGCGGCGCTCAAAAGCGGCCAGGTGGCCGGCGCGGCGCTGGACGTATTCACGGTGGAACCGGCGAAGAACACACCGTATGCGGAGCTGGACAACGTGATTCTGACGCCGCACATCGCCGGCTCGACGGCTGAGGCGCAGGAGGCGGTGGGAATTCAGATCGCTATGCAGGTGCGCGAGTACCTGAAGCTGGGCGTGGTGCAGAATGCTGTGAACTTGCCTTCACTGAGCCACGAAGAGTATTTGCAACTGGCGCCTTACATCGACCTGGCCGGGCGGCTGGGATCATTTTTGGCGCAGGCAGGCAAGGCGGGCATCGAGTCGATTCATTTGATTTATGGCGGTGTGCTGGCCGAGGCCAAAGTGGACCTGGTGCGCAACGCGGCCATCGAGGGCTTGCTGCAGGGCTCAGAGAATGTGAACCGCATCAACGCGGCGGCCGTAGCGCAGGAGCGCGGTATCCGCGTCCACGAAGAGAAGCAGGAAAGCCATCGCGGCGGCCGGGCGAGCGTGCTGACCGTGGAGTTGCACGCGCACGCCGGCACAAGCCATGCCAGCGCGACCGTGATTCATGGCGAGCAGCCGCGGCTGCTGGAGTTCGACGGCATCGATATTGAAACGCCGCTCGAAGGCAATCTGCTGGTGTGCCGCAACCGGGACGTTCCGGGCGTGATCGGCAGAATCGGCACCATATTGGGTGAGCATGGCGTGAACATTGCCAACTTCGCGCTGGGCCGCGAGCGGGCTGGGACAAAGCCTGTGACAGCGCTGGCCGTTGTGCAGGTGGACGCTCCGGTTTCAGCCAAAGTGCTTGAGGCGCTGGGAACAATTGAAGCGTTGCTGGAGGCCAGGCCGGTAAGCTTGCCCGAAGGCAAGTTCTAGAGGCGCCTCACACCTGATAAAACACTTCGACACGGAGGGTTTCTGTTCCCGGAGCAAGCCGCACCAGTTCCCTGCCCGGATCGAAATCCTGCGTAGGCTTGCCGTTGACTGTGACCTGCTGCATCGGTTTGCGCTGGGGATGGCGCAGGTGCAGAACAATCTGCTTGGGCTGCGCGCGGAGCGGCGGGTCGATCTCGGCGCGAATCGTTCCGTGCTCCACATCCGACTCGATGCGGTAACTCACTTCTCCAAAGTGCGTGGGCGCCTGGCGAATGCCCACCGATTCGCCCTGGCGCAGCCAACTGCGCGCAGAGGCCAGGGCAAGATGAAGACCGTCGGGCTGCTCCATGACCAGAGCGTCGCGCAGGAATCGAACTACGGCGAGCGGCGTCCACAAGTGCTGCTTGTCGCCGCTGGTTTTTTTCGTCTGCGGTTCCTGGCCACGCTCTTCGCACCAGGTGAACAATGGCGTACCGTGGTTCAAGCAGGAATACAGATAGGTGATCGCTCTGTCTCCGTTGCCCAGGGCCAGATGCACTTCGGCTACGTTGTCCAGGCTGATGGCTACCCATGCGCCATCCTCCATCCAGCCGGTGTGGATAGGCTGCCCACCGGGGCTGATGTTCTGCTCGATCTTTCTCAGCGTACCGGTAACGAGAGGGTCCTCCGGCTCCAGGATGCGGGTTGGAAACAGCGTGTACAAAGCTCCCCAGCGGCTGCCCGTCACGTTTCCTGCTGAATCGGAAATCCACTGATAATCCGCTTCGCGAATGGCTCCTTTTCTGAGCGAGGCGCGCAAATCAGCGAGGGCCGTATCGTGAATCTTGCGCAGCTCGGTCAACTGGGCGGCCTCACCTAACGATTCCGCAGCTTCTAACGAGAGAGCGTCCGCAAATACCGCAAGAATGTTGTGAGGGTAAAAGACGCCGAAGTAATCGGTGCCGTTCATCAAGCCGCCATCGCCCATGCCGCGCGGCATCAGCCCATAGGTAGGATCGGAGCTGCTACTTGCCGATGTGCGGCTCTTTTGCCGTTGCATCTGCTGCCAGCGGGAACTTGCGGCGAGGCGAGGAAACAGCGAGGCCAGATAAGACCGGTCGCCGGTCAGCTTGAAGTGCTCCGTGCCCGCCCAGGCTTTGACCCCCGCTGCACCCCACATGTGATGGCACCACCCCTTGGGATCGGCCCAATTACCATCCGGCTCCTGCATATCCAGATGAACGCGCAGACCATTGGCCGCTTCGGCGTGAAAGCCGGTTTGGTCCAGTGCGATGGCGGTCAAGGCAGGTTCAAACGGGTTGCCCGCGCGGTAGAGCTCCGTACCCGGCACCACGCCCACATACCCGTCAGCGAACGGCTCGCGCATGATGAAGAAATCGCCCAGGCACGAATAGAACGCGTTGCGCACGGCGCTGTCGGGAATCTGGATGGAGACGGCCCTGCCAAATAAATGTCTCCACTCTTCTTTGGCCGCTTCAAACTCCCCGCTCCAATCACGTTTGCGCAGATCGGGCAGGTCCTGCTCGTAAGCGGCATAGGGCCGCACCAGCCAGCCGCTTTTGCTTTCTCCGGGATCGAGCGTCCACTCAAGAGTCATGGTCTTTTTGCCGGCTGGAAACTCTGCCGCCCCCACGGCAAACAGCAGCAAGCGATCAGGCCGTTCCGCCGATCCGGCGACCAGCGCATCGGGGTTATGCCCCGGTTCAATCCAGGCAGGATTGGAATTGATCCAGC
>JBEKEQ010000113.1:0-14019 GCA_050013735.1 Occallatibacter sp. | reverse complement strand
CAGAGAATCGGTCTGAGCTTTGGCTTGATTGAGCGCGGCAACGGCCTGGTTGAGCGAGGCCACATCGGTATCGTAGAGGGCCTTTTTGGCGTCGTAGTTCGACTTGGGCTCGATGCCGTCCTGATAAAGAGACTGTTCGCGCTCCCAGTCGAGCTTTTTCTGTTCCAAATCGGCCTGGGCCTTTTCGACGTTGGCTTCAGCGGTTTTTTCCGCGGCAATGTTGGCGGCGATGTCTGTGCCGGCAGCAGAGATGGCCGCCTGCTGGCTGGAGACTGCGGCTTCCTGCTGCACATTTTGGATGGTGGCCACGACCTGGCCAGACTTGACCGTATCACCCTCTTTTACATAGATGTGGGTGACGCGTCCCATGGCATTTGCGCCCAGGTTGGCGTAGGTTTTGGGCTTGATTTGCCCGGTGCCGCTGACCACCGTGGCCAAATCCTGCCGCACCACCTTGGCGGTGAGCACCTTGGTGTAACCGGACTGCTGTCTATAAATAAACAAGGCCACGAGGCCGGCGGCTACAAGGAATGCGAGAACGATCAGGAGGATCTTCTTCATTTGGGTATCGTGCTCCAGCTTTGTCTACGTTCAGTTTACGCAATCGCTCCGGATATGGTTCCCAAAGGCTGACAAAACGTAACTACGAGAATACGGGGATGAGTTTCGGCTGGCGGCGGGGATGCTGCCAGGACAGCCAGCCAGGAGGACCTCGCTACAATCCGGTTGGCTGGCTCTACGATTGGGCGCCGGGCGCTTTTTGCGGGTGACCTTGGGGGCATTTCGGAGTCCAACGGGGAGGCTAACTGCGAACGAAATGTTGCCCGGCGCAACCGGGACCCGTAGAATGAAGACTTGCAGGAGTTTTGAAGTCAATGATGCTTAACGGTCGCACGTATTTACTTGCCGCGGTGAGCTGCGGCCTGATTTTCACCTCCGCTGGCCGGCTTGCGGCGCAGCAAACAGCCGGCACACCGGCGTCTTCAGGACAACAGGCCCAGCCCGCCGGTGCAGGCCAGGACCAGGAACCCGATCCGCTGAAGCGGGAGCGCTCTGACAAAGAAAAGTTTGCCGCGCAGAAGGCGGTGAAGCAGGAGTTGAAGGGGGCCTACAAGAGCTGGCTGGAACAGGACGTGCCGTACATCATCTCCAGTGAGGAGACGAGAGCATTCAAGTCGTTGAGCAACGACGAAGAGCGGGAAGCCTTCATTGAGAATTTCTGGCTTCGCCGCAATCCTTCACCGGACTCGCCGGACAACGAATTCCGCGAAGAGCACTATCGCCGCATCGCCTACGCCAATGAACATTTTGCGGCCGGCAAGCCGGGCTGGAAGACGGACCGGGGGCACATCTACATTGCCTATGGCCCTCCCGATTCCATTGATGCGCACCCTTCGGGCGGCAGCTACGAGCGGCCGCCGTCAGAAGGCGGCGGACAGACATCGACTTACCCATTCGAGACCTGGCACTACCGGTACCTGGAGGGGGTTGGCGACAACCTGGACCTGGAGTTTGTGGATACCTGCCAGTGCGGCGATTATCACTTCACCATCGATCGCAGCGAGAAGGACGCGCTGCTGCACGTTCCCGGCGCGGGCAAGACCACGTACGAGCAGATGGGCAAGGCATCGCAGGCGGATCGGTTCAAGGGCGGCCTGGAGAGTCTCGGCGCCGGACCGGGGACGTCGATGGAACAGGGTAAGGAATTCGATCGGATTCAGTTGGCGGCCAAAATCTTCCAGCCGCCGCCGATCAAGTTTACCGACCTCGATGCGTTCATCTCGGAGCACAAAGTGCTGGATGGGCCGGTTTTTCCGTTTGATGTGCGTACCGACTTTGTGAAGGTGACGGAAAATACCGACCTGGTGCCGATTACCTTGCAGTTGAGGAACCGCGATATCACGTTTGTGACCAAGGACGGTGTTTCAAAGGGCGAAGTGAACATTCTGGGTAAGGTGACCACCCTGACCCACAAGACGGTGCAGTCTTTTGAGGATACGGTGGAGGTGACCGAGCCGGCCGAACTGCTGGAGAAAACACTGGACCGCCGGTCAGTCTACTGGAAGGCGTTGCCTCTGCCTCCAGGTCTTTACCGGTTGGATATCGCCATCAAGGATGTGAACAACGTGGAGCATGTTGGCCTGTACGGCCGGGGAATGGAGGTTCCGACTTTCCACGATGAGAAGCTGGGCACCTCATCGCTGATTCTGGCCGATCAGATGTATGCAGTGTCTTCGCGGGAAATCGGGGCCGGCAGTTGCGTGATCGGCAATACACACATTTGCCCGCGAGTGACGGCCAACGCAGCCACTCCAGTGAACTTCAAGCGGAGCCAGCAGCTGAATTTCTGGATGCAGGTCTATAACCTGGGCGTGGATGAAGCAACAAAAAGTAACCAGGCCACGGTTACCTATGAGATCACCGATATGGCGACTAACACCGTGATTCTGGAGAAAGAGATGGAGTCAAAGGAGTTAGGGGCGCACAGCGATCAGATGACGGTGCAGAAGACGCTGCCAATGGCCGGCCTGCCGCCGGGGAAGTACAAGGTGACGATCAAAATAAACGACACAATCTCAAAACAAGAGATTGCGCAATCGGCACCTTTTGTCGTGGAATAGTATTAACACCGCAAGACAGCCCAGCCGGACAGAAGATTCGGAGAGGTTTGCGGTCTGAATTCGCAAGCGATTTGCCAGGGACGCCGCCAGTTCACCATTTAATGTGAGAATGCGCAGGGTCCATATCGTTTTCTTCGCGGTGCTGATTGCCCTGGGGAGCGCTTCGGTCTACGGAGCCGCCCCCGGATCGGTATCGGGCTTGGTGCGCGACTCTGCCGGAGTGCCTCAGATTGGCGCTGTGGTGCAATTGCTGCGCCCGGACCTGAGCCTGATCACCACCGTCTACACCGACGCAAAAGGCCGATTCGTGATTTCACGCGTGCTTCCCGGCCGGTATGCGCTGAAGGCGATGGGCGCGTCGTTTCTGCCTTCGTTGCGTGAAGACGTTCGGGTGCGCAGCAGCGCGGTTGTGAATCTGACCCTCAACAGTCTTTACGAAGTGATGCAGTGGCTGCCCTCAGAGCCGCGCGCCAGCGATGCGCAGCAGGATGACTGGGCTTATACCTTGCGCTCTGCCGCCAACCGCCCGCTGCTGCGCTGGCTTGAGGACGGACCGCTGGTGGTGTTTTCCGACGGTTCGGGCGCGGCGCCCAAGCTGAAGGCGCGGTTGATGGCGACCGGGCAGGAGGGTACGTTCGGCGAGAGCGGGGAGCGGATTTCAGGGACGGTGGAAGAAACGCCGGCGAACAGCCGTGAACTGCTGGCGCGTGTGGATTTTGCCCCGGACAGCGATGCCGGGATGGAGTCAATGCTGGGCTTCCGCCAGGATTTGGGATTTGCCGGCTCGGTTCAATCGGTGGCGGCAATCGCCATTCATCCGGAGATTGACGCGGGTGGAAGCGAAGGACTTGATGAGGCTGCCGTGCGCAGCTGGGAAACGATGCACCTTGGGCCGGACATTGAGGCGGAGGTGGGTTCCACGCAAGTGGTGGCACGCTTTACCGGGCACTCTCCTAACACGGTGACCGCGGCGTTGCCTTCTGCCCAGGCAAGCTGGCGCAAGGGCAACTCGACAGTGCACTACCGGATGGCCACAGCGGTACCCGCCGAGCAGGATGCAGACGACTCGGAAGCGCAAAGCTGGCTGCCTGAGCTTTCCATACGGAACGGCGATTTGGCGCTGGAACGCGGCATGCACCAGGAACTGGGCTGGGAACGGAACACTGAAGATTCGGGCATGGCCGTGGTAGTGTTTGCCGACAACATGGACAACCCGGTGATTGAAGCGATGGGCCACGTGGCGGCAGGGAAATTTTCCTCTCCAACGGGCGCGGCAACCGTGCTGGTGGACCCGGTGAGCGGGCTTATTCGCGCGGCGGGGCCTGGGTTTTTCGCGCCGGGCATGGTGGCCACGGTGGAGCGCGGACTGCCCGGCCGCAACTACATTCGCCTGAGCTATGCGACTGGCGATGCCCTGGTTTTGGGAGCGTCTTCAGAGCCGGAGGGGTTGGCGCAGGTTCTTGCTTCGGCCCATGCGCATCGCGCCCAGAGTTTTTCGATCTCCCTTTCCGGCACTTTGGACGGCACCGGGACGCGCTGGCGGGCCAGCTACCGCTGGCAGCCGGAATCGACGGTGACCGGAATTGCTCCTTACTCGCTGGATGCCGCTGCGCCTTACCTGAACGTTCACTTCCGCCAGCCAATCCGGCTGCGCGGGGATGGCACATGGGGCCTGGAAGCATTGATCGACGTGCGCAATTTGCTGGCCCAGGGTTATCGGCCTTACCTGCTGAGCGACGGCTCGCTGCTGGTGTTTGCACAGGATCAGCGCGGCATTAGCGGCGGCGTGGCCTTCAAGTTCTAAGACACGCCCACCTTGGCAAACGAGGGCAACGCGGGCTGACTTTCAGTCCTTTTACACTCATTGAGGGTGATGTTTAATGCGATGAGCGGGGATCGGCCTTTGTGTGCGCTGGGTCTTTGGCGCGGACTCCAGGTATATGTTATATTTTTGAAGGATAGGCAGGGATTTGATGTCTATGCATGCCGTGTTGGAGGCCCGCATCACGGCTCATTCCGATATTTTGGACGCGTAGCTCAACTGGCAGAGCATTCGGCTCTTAACCGACAGGTTGTAGGTTCGATTCCTACCGCGTCCACCAGAAAACAAAATACTTAGCGGAAATACAGTAGAAACCTAACCCCACAAAACCCCGCCGTAAGAGCGAGACCGCCGCAAATATTAGGCAGCCTCTTGCTTCATCACCATCTGCACTACCTTTGAGTTTGCCTCTTGTTTAGCTCTCAGAGTGCTGTTTCCGTACACGTTCATGGTCGTTGACACATTGGCATGTCGCATCAGCTTCTGCTGCACTCCGATGGGAGCGCCGATCTCGTCCAGGAGCGAACGATACGTGTGCCTGAAAGTGTGCCAGGCCGGCGCCTTCCAGGTGCCAGCCTGCCCCGTGAAAATCCAGCCGGAGGTATCCCATGCAAGTCAAGATGTCTGTGAGCGTGACAGTGAACGGCGCACAACCCGCGCCGGTCGCCGATCTGGTGAGTTGCTGCTGTGGTGACATGGTCGGGACAGCGGACGATCTAAGCGAGTGCCTTGCTTGCGGCGGGTTCATGTGTGCCGGTGCGCGTTGCGATTGCCCCTGCCCCGTGTACGAAGATTGAGGCAGGTTAAGAGCCACCAGAGCCGAGCACCTATCGGCTTGCCGTAGGAGTCTCCAAATGAGACTTGACTGTGGCAGGACTAAGGCGTCTTGATGTCGTTCGCCTTCAATGCAGCGAGTTTTTGCACTTGGTCGTCTAACTCGGCAAACGTTGAGGCCGCGCATGAGTTGGCCCTGTCCTTGGGACACCATCGCACAACATGGGCTAGATAAGTTGTGCTGCCGAGAATAAATGCTATGGACATGGCAGTCACTTGCCCATCATTGAAAGGATCGACGCTCACCACGTTTACTCTCATGCTGGGTGGTCCGCTGGATGAGCCTCCACTATTGTCGAATCCCACTTCTGACACGAACCGAGGACTGTTCGCCAAGATGTCTCGAAAGGCTGTGGCGTAGAGCTGGCCTACTTCGTCGGCGCAATTGCACTCAAACTTCACAGGTATTCGCACTCGACGGCCGGTGTCTTGCGCGTGTGATTGCAGCGCCAGCAATGCGCAAACTAGCAAGGCTTTAACACACGTTGATAACCTCATCGAGTCGGACTCAGGAGACCGGATTTCCATATCGCATCCATTTCCATTGAAAGGTTAATAGTGAACCCATCACCATTCCGCAGGCGTTCGATTATCCGTTGAACTTGGTCATCAGGGAACTTGAAAACGGTGAGGAAGATTCTCTCGAAAGCATCCAACGGTAAAGAGTTTGTTTTCGCAGTCGATTCGGGGCATCGGACAGACGGATATTGATTTCGACAATGTCCTTCCGCTTAAGGTCGAGTGCGACCAGCATCAAGTAAACGGGTGGGTATTTGTCCATTGGAACAGCCTAGCATTTTTGAGCCAATGAACAGGTCCGAACCTGTCGGACGAACCTAACTAGGCAGGTAGCCTCCACTCGTCCACAGTCCACCACGCCGGGGCTGGGAGCCTCGAGGACGCGACACCGGGGTAATCACCTTGTTACTAAGCGCCTCAATTATGCACAGCCAACCCCACTACAATTGGGGCTGGAGGTCATCAATGATCTTGCTAACGGATGTTCTAGAAGACATCAACGGCGCATTCCCGCTTTTCTCATACGGGGAGCGCCACATTGACGAGTTCCTTGATGAGAATTACTCGTTTGATGGGGATGGGGTCAAAAGGCTCTGGGAGATGCATGGCCGCTTGTCTGGGAACCTGCTGGAGTTCCTGCGCCGTAGGTTTCCCACGTTGGGCGAACGGAGTCGGACGGCGTGCTGTGAACTTCAGATGAGCCAGCTTAGGGAAAAGATCATGCGGATTGAGCGCAAGTATGAGTGTTACCGCGCAATCATGGCACTGTACGCCGCCTAGCTTGCTGGAGTTCACGATTCGGCCCCCTAGCAACAACGCCGGTTGAGCATTCGGTGATCGTTCGGTGCGAACAGGACCAAAGAGGGCAGGGAACTCGTCCCCACAAAACCCCACAATCTCCCCACCATACCAATTCCTCAAGATTCCCTATCGTTTCTTTTCAATACTTTAGGCTGCCAGCCGTTCCGCATAAGTCGTTTAGAATCTGTTTGTTATGTTCTCTTAACCGACAGGTTGTAGGTTCGATTCCTACCGCGTCCACCATCGAAATCAGCTCCTTATAGATATCTCTACCGCTTCCGTAAAAGCTGACAAGCATTCTTGCCAACAACCATAGCAGCAGACCGTCGTCGAGTTCCTCAAACGCGAAGATGCAGTTCTGCGCCGCGTGGCTGAGTTGGAGAAGATCGAGCGACTGGTGATCCAGCTTTTAATCTGCCGAAAGCTGTATGAAGAAGATCTAGATGTTCGATTGACATAAAAACGAACAGATAATATTATTTTCAGTGCTAATAGGAAAGCACCAACAAAGTATCTGAGGCGCTTCCCGGGGGCTGCGTTTAAAAATGGCGCTCATGCAACCGGGCACGCACCTGACAGTTGGGCTTACTCCGTGCCGCTGGCTGTCCTTCCGCGGAGGCCGGACTACCTCTTTGCTACGGTCAAAGGAATCCGAGGGGAAACATGCGATTCAGAGCGATTTCAGGTTGCGTTGCCTTGCTGACGGCTGGATGCTGCACACTGGCTGGACAACAGGCTGAGGACCACCGGAGCAATTCCGGAATCCAGACAATCTACATCATTCCAAGCAGCCACTGGGATCTGGGCTTCAAACTGCCTCCGCAGGAACAACTCGATGACATCAAGCCTCACCTGGACGGGGTGATCCGCACAGCGAAGCAGGATCCGCAGTTCCGCTGGGTGATTGAGAGCGAGTGGCAGGTGCAGGCGTGGCTCGACCGAACGAAGGATCCGCAGGCAATTCAGGACCTGGCGAACCTGGTCCGGAGCGGACAGATCGAATTGTCGGCGTCGTGGGGCAGCGAGCACACGGAGTTCATGGGAACCGAGCAGCTTAATCGGATCGTCTATCTGTCGCGAGATATCGAGAAGCGCCTGGGCGTAACCACAGATCTGGCCATGATGGACGATGTGCCGGGATTCACGCTGCGGCTACCCCAGGTGCTGGCGCGCAGCGGGATCCGCTATTTCGTGACCGGCTCGAATCTGGAATTCGGAGGAGGCACCAGCCTGCATCCGGGAAAGATGCCGTTTCACTGGCGGTCTCCCGATGGAAGCTCGGTGCTGATGTGGGAGACAGGGAGCAAGAACGGCGGGTACACCGAGGCCATGGCCGATTATTTCCTCGACCCTACCGCCCACTACTACAGCGCTTCTGCCGACACGCGTTTTTATCCGAAAACCTGGAACGATTTGCCGCAGCTTGAGATTATGCAGCGCGGCGTCAACAAGCTGATGGCGGAATATCACAAAGCAGGCTATCCGTACGACGCGATGATGGTTCTTTACGTGCACGATTTCGTCCCGGCTTCGTATGAAGAGGAGGGCTTGCTGCCCGCGGTGCGGGCATGGAATGCGGCCGGTAAACAGCCCCGCCTGGTAGTGGCGACGCCGAAGGAATTCTTCGATTACCTGCAAAAACGCTACGGAGATCCATTTCCGACTTACGCGGGCGATTTCACCGGCCTTTGGTCAGAGGTGAAGACGAACTCGCCGGGAATCAGTGGCGACGCGCGCTGGGTGCAGGATTATTTGCCGCAGGCGGAGGCGCTTTGGTCGCTGCTCAGCTTTCGGCCGGGAACACCGTACCCGGCCAACACGATTGCCGATGCCGCAACCAAGATGCTTACGTACGACGAGCACTCTGGCGCGGGGCAGCCGGGCTGGCCCAAGGTGATGACGCTGGCCCAGGTGAACCAGCAAAACCAGGAATACGCAACGTTCGCCCGGACAGCGCGCACCGAAACCCGCAACATGATGTTGATAGGCGTGCGGCAGATGTTCGCCGCGAAGAGCGACCCGGAGAAGACTCCGAAGTGCGTAGTCTATAACCCGCTGAGTTGGGAGCGCAACGGTGTAACGCGTGTGCATCCTCCATCGCCCGATCTTGCGCAGGTCCGCGACGCCGCGACGGGCAAGGTTGTTCCTTCACAGTTGAACCTGGATGGAACCATCAGCTTTACGGCTGAGAATATTCCACCGGTCGGGTTTCGCACCTATCTTCTTGAGCACTCGGCAGCGCCGCCCGCAAAAGAGGAAGAAGTGAGCGGCGAGGTGCTGGAGAACCAGTTTTACAAAGTCAGTCTGCGTGCGATGGACGGGGCGATCGACAGCATCTGGGACAAACCGCTGCGTCGCGAGCTCATCAACCAGCGGTCGACGCAACGCGCCGGTCAACTGGTCCGCTGGGTCTTTGCGAACTATCTGCCGGACGAGGACTGGAAGCCGAAGGTGCGCCACTTGCGCGGCCCACTGACGGACGAGCTGGTGATCGTGCGCCCGGGCACCTGGTGGCCGGAGACGGAAGTCACGCTCGATTCAGGGGAGCGAACGGTAAAACTGGACGAGGTTTTCGATCGGTCGCGCATGCCGTTGGTGCCCCTGGCTAAAGGAGCCGAGTACTATAGCTTCGAATTCCCATTCCAATTCGACAACTCCGCCAAAATCATGGTCGACGATGGAATCGGCTTCCACGACCTGCCGAAGGATTACCTGCCGGGCGCGAGAACGGATGGCGCCACGCCCGTTCACACGCTCGCGCTGATGGACGACGGCGCCACGCGGACAAACTCGATCAACCTTATTCAACGCGAAGACTTCTACGATATGCCGCTGCTTGCTTACGGCGATACCGGATTGCTGGATCATTACCAAAACAATGTTCGGGTGACCGCTTTGCGCAAGGCGGACCAGGCTGACACGAAAGATGCCGGCGTGGTCACTCTGCCCACGGTCGAGCCAGGCTATGGCCCGCGTTACAATTCGTCCTTCGCTATTAGTTCGGCGGCGAATTTCGATCCGGTGGCGGCGTATCGCGCGGGGTGGGATTACAACGTGCCGTTGATCACGGCGCTGCTGCCTCCCGATCGGGAACCGGATGAGAAGACAGCATCGTTCCTTACGGTCTCCGCGCCCGATGTAGCCATTCTCGCATTCAAGCCTTCAGACGATGGAAACCCGGATCACTACACTCTTCGTCTGCAGGAAGTGTCAGGCGAGGAGCAGGATTTTGCGCTTGCATCCATGCTGAAGATCGATGCAGTGGACGAGACGGCGATGACTGAAGTCCAGGTGCGGCGGACAGGACTGGATGCGAAGCATCTCAAAATCGCAGGACATGAGACGCTCACGCTCCGCCTCACCATTCTTCATAGTGAGAACAAACTCGACTAAGCAAAAGCAGTAGACGTGGCGAAAGCCGCAAAAGCCTTCAACTGGCTCTGGGCATCGAATGCTTCGAAGAAAGACGCAGTGACGTTTTTGCCGAGCCGAACAGCGTGCTGTTCGTTTGGGCGGCTCAGGGGAATTATTTTAGCGCAGGGGTGTGCTTCCCTGCCGGGCTAATTATGCTTTACAGCACTATTCGATCACCGTAACGACCCTTTGTGAAAAAAAAGAAAGTAAGAAGTCTCTTTTTACTTGCATTCCGATTTTGGTTGAGCTAATCTCGTGCAGTCGTTCCAGAAGTACTTTTGGGCCCCGGCTAATTTCGCAGGTTGCTGGCTGACGCCGGCGCCGTGACCGGTATAAGACTTCGCGTATCGATGAGCGCGCGGGATTCATGACAAGCGCGCAGTGTTGTACCGAGGGTTGCGACTTCGTTGAGCAACCAGAAGGGGAAGAGATGGGCAACCGGAAAACAGCAATAGCCGCGCTGGCGTTGGTTAGTTTGGTTTTGGCGGGCTGTGGGACGAACAAGACGAGCACTTCGACGCAGACGTCTTTTAGTTCAATCGCAATTACGGGCGCCACCGGTACTATCGCCAAAGGATTAACGGTGCAACTTACGGCGACTGGTACTGTGACTGGCGGGACATCACAAAATATTACGGACGCTGCCAGTTGGAGTTCGAGCAATCCGGCGGTTATTACGGTAAGTGCAACGGGGCTGGTGACGGCTGTCTCAATTGGGTCGGCCACAATCGGGGTACTGGACGGGTCTGTCAACCAAACCCTTACCATGACGGTCACCCCAGCCATCGTCAGCTCGATCGCGATTACGGGTTCGTCCTCTTCCCTGCCGGTGGGTTTAACCCTGCAACTTACGGCGACCGCCACTTATAGCGACGGCACAGTAAGTAACCTGACCACGGCGACCTGGCAGTCATCGAATTCGGCAGTTGCGACAGTAACTGGCGGGTTGGTCACGGCCGTGACTACCGGCCCGGTGACGATTAAGGCCACGGACAGCGCCACGAATGTCAGCGGAACGTTTCAGCTGACGGTGACGCCGCCTACTCTGCAATCCATCGCGGTGACCGCAGCGAGTTCGTCCATCTATACAGGTCAGACGTTGCAACTGACCGCGACCGGAACCTTGAGCGACAGCTCGACCACCGTACTCACCTCGACGGCGACTTGGAATTCGCTCTCCCCAGCGGTGGCTACAGTCAGCGCCGGCCTGGTTACGGGCGTTGCACCAGGTACGGCGGGCATAACGGCCAGTTCCGGTGGAATTACCAGCGCACCATTTACGGTTACGGTTGCCGCGGCGGGTGCAATCCTGATAGCTCCGACTCAGCCGCAGCTGCAGCTGGGATCGACCTTGCAGGTTTCGGCTTCGAACAACACGGGCGACATCACCAATCAGGTTGCATGGACGACCTCGGACCCCACCACATTGACGGTGGTGTCGGGAGGGCCATTGGGCGGCCTTATTACTGCACGAAAGGTCGGCTCCGCCACTTTGACGGCTACGCTGGGCTCGAATCATACGCCTGTCACGGTGACCGTAACCGCGGCGCCGACATCGCGATTCGCGATCACGGCTAATCCCGGGGACTCGACCTTGTCGCTCTATACCGTGAATAACACCAGCGGCAGTCTGGCTTTCTACACGTATTCATTATTGCCGGGCACGCTGGTTGATCCGGTAAACGTACTGGTCGGCCCAACCGGCGAGTTTGCCTACGTTGCCGTGCAGGGAGGGGTCGGCGCACTTGCAATCACCACCGTTGCGGGGACCTCGACGCCAATTGGGACATTGACACCGTTATCCGGCGGTTTTTATGCGACGGCGAACGCACCCACTGGAATGTCGCTTGATCCTTCGGGCACACACCTCTATGTCACGGATGGAAACCAGATATTCGCGTTTGGGGTTAACTCGACTTCGGGTGCGCTGACCGCTGTGAATGGATCCCCCTTTACCAACGCAGGCTCCTCGAATTTTGTTGCCGTCGAACCTCTTGGCCGCTACCTTTACTCAACGATTGGCAGCACCGGTCAAATCGCGGCATTTGCAATTAATTCCGATGGATCGCTGCAGGCGTTGACTCATCCGGTCTTTGTGAGCGGACAAACACCCCAGGGCATTGCTTTCGATGCTTCGGGATTGTACCTTTACGTGGCTAACTCCGGCGATGGGACAATTGGCAGTTACACGATCGCTCCCGGCACCGGCGATCTGACCCTGGTCAACGCACCTACGGTTGGGACTCAGCCGGTGGCCCTGGCGGTTTCTCCCGAGGGGCAGGTTTACTTCATCGACGCGGCTGCTAAAACGGTCGGGTCGGCGAGCGTCAACCTTGGCACGGGCGAAATGACACCCGACGCGAACACCCAGGCTACGGCTGCTTCGGGAGCGGGTATCGTCTTCAACCCCGCCTTTAATTTCATCTACGCGGTAGAGCCTGCGGCGACGAGCGAGGCGGAGACCTTCTCGCTTAATTCCAACGGCGATCCATTGTGGTCAAGCGCTACTGCAACACGCGCTCAGGGCGCCGCGCTTGCCTTTGTCCCTGGGAACCAGACAGCTTACGGGGCAGAGTACATTTACTCGCTGGTGTTTAACCAGGGGAACGTGGAGTACACCATCGATTTGACGAACGGCACACTGAGTGATCAGACCAATGTGGACGGGGGGAGATAGTTATGAAATCCAATAGATGGTTACTTGCGATTTTCGCTGCGGTTGCGACCTCCTTTCTGACGGGCTGCGTTCCGGGGGCGATCGATTCCTCCGGCCAGTGGGGTTACCTGGTGGACAACAATAACGGCTACGAGCTGGTTGTTTACCAGATCAACCCAGCCACGGGTTACCCGACCGTGGTGCAAAAGTACCCCGGCGGGGGAGCCGTGCAACCGTACACAGGAGCGAGCGACCAGGTGGTGGCTGTCGATCCTGCAGGCCGGTTCTTGTACGTCTACTTCACGAACAACGGTGCGTCGGAAACAATTGAGCAGTACTCGATCAATCAGACGACGCACGCATTGACGTTGCTGAGCCCGTCTATCAAATGGACAGGCACGCAGCCCAGCGTCAGCAGCATGACAGTGGATGCGCTTGGAAGGTTTCTTTTTGTGTCAGACAGCAACAGCGGGGTTTACTCCTATTCGATTAATCCCAGCACCGGGCTGCTGACCGAAAATGGCACCACATCGTTCCCAACCGGCGGAACGGGATCGAGCAGCGCGGTGGCCGATCCTACAGGCCGCTTTCTGTACTCACTGCTTCCATCTAACGCGGGCGTGGTCACCATGGCGATCCAGGGCAATGGCAGCCTGGCCCAGGTTGGCAGTCCGCTGGTCATCGCGGGAGCCACAGGCCTTGGCTGGATATCCGTGGACCGAACCGGAGCGTACCTGGCTATCATGGGCAACAATACGATCTACACCGCTTCAGTGAACCGTCAAACCGGCGCACTGTCCAACGGGGGCACTGTTACGGGAATCACCTCACCCACCATGCCGGTGTTCGATCCTACGAATCAATTCCTGTACGTCGGTACCAATAGCGGATCACAAATCGAGACGCTTACCTTCAATGCCGCGACGGGTGCGCTCACGCCAGGCCCTTCGGTTGCAGCAAACACAAATTCGTCCAGCTTCGGGGATTCGCAATTGTTGATTAGCGGCATATTGCAGTAATCGCCTTCAGACAGGCCGGCCTCCGGGCCGGCCTTTTGGTTGCTGACAAACCCTAAATCGTCTCTCAGAGGATAAAGCTCAGACGCATTTTTGGGACTCTGCGGCACGGCTGAACAGCTTGGTGAAAAAGTCGCAATTTCAAAAGGGTTCGGGAAGGAGCGTATTTCAGGGCCTGAAGGCCGCGTTGATTGCGCTCGATTTATACCGGGGATAAGAACTTATCCGTAAATAGAAGTGGTCTGTCTCCAGCAGATCAAGGCCGCAGCGAGGAATAGCAGAGCTAGGTAGCTGGCTTCGGTCTTCTCGAAGCTGACCAGTAGTTTGCGGAAGCGA
>JBEKEQ010000112.1:0-14138 GCA_050013735.1 Occallatibacter sp. | reverse complement strand
TCAACGCAGCCTGGTAGCCGTTTTCGATGGCCACCATCATGGCCTGCAAAGCTACGATGGTCTTGCCCGAGCCCACGTCGCCCTGCAACAGGCGGCGCATGGGGCTGGGTTGGCGCATATCCGCCACAATCTCGCCCAGCGCACGCTTCTGCGCCGCGGTGGGATGGAAGGGCAGCACCTCGCGAATGGCCTCGCGCACCTTGTCGTTGGTCGCAAATCCAATGCCCCGCCGCTCTCTCATGCGGCGGCGCTTGAACTCCAGCCCCAGCTCAAGAAAAAACAGCTCTTCAAAGATCAGCCGCCGATGGGCAGCGGTTGCGGAAGCTTGCAACTGGACAAGGGGCGTGCCTTCCGGCGGAAAATGAACCTCGCGCAGGGCCGTTTCGCGATCGGGCAATCCGAGCCGCGCCAGCATCTCGCGCGGCAGGCATTCCGGCACTGCACCGCGCACCGACTCAAGCAGGTTGAAGATGGTTTTGCGCTGCCAGCGCGAGGCAAGCCACGCGCCGCCCAGCGACTCGTAAACCGGCGTGATGCGTCCCACTTCCAGCAGGCGCGTTTCCGCGTCATCACTGGAGTCGGGCAGCACCTCAAATTGCGGCTGAATCATCTTCAGGTTGCTCGAGGAGCGCGATGGCTCGACGCGCCCGTAAACCGCAACCGTTTGCCCGGCGTGGAACTTTCCCTCCAGATACGATCCGTTGAACCAGATGCACTTCAGCGCTCGCCGTCCCTGGCCCACGGTTAATTCAAAGATGGGCGCTTTGCGGGTGCGCAGCAGCGCCGACCCGCGCACCTGGGCGATGACGCTGGCCGTTTCGCCGGCTTGCAGCTCGTCAAGGCTGCGCGGATTCTGGCGGTCTTCGTAGCGGAAGGGAAGATGGTAGAGCAAATCCTCGGCGGTGAGGATGTTTTTGGCGGCGAGAAGCTCCGCGACACGGGGGCCGACGCCGCGGACGTACATGACCGGAGTATCGAGGCTGGGCACACTCAGGATGCTAAATGGCGCATGCGCGAAGGGACAATGCAGCGGGAAGGCTGAACCCTGCGCGCTGAATGCAGGGTCAAATCCATTCGCTGCCGTGCGGCGCGATTAGTTTGCTACACCTTGGTCAGAAAATAAGCGGTCACAGCCTGCACCAGAGTTTCGTGATCTAGATAGGGCCTTCTGCCTTCATATCGCGCCGCCCAGCAGACCTGGTTCACGATATCCCTGGGATAGCACGAACGCAGCTCCTGATTGAGCGTTCCATGGATGAACTCGATGAGATCGTTGCAAATGCCGGGCTCGAATTGAACCTTCTCCTCGGCTGCAACGCGGCGGAAGATCTCGCAGAACTGCTCGTTTGTAACCGCGCCGATCTTGATCTTGGTTTGAATTCTGCGCAGGAAGGCGGGATCGACCAACTCTGCCGGGCTCATGTTGGTCGCAAAAACAACCAGCATTTCAAAGGGAATCTCGAGCTTTTTGCCGCCCGCCAGAGTCAGAAAATCGACCCTGCGGTCCAGGGGAACGACCCAGCGATTGAGCAGCTCTTCAGGCCGCAGCCGCTGGCGTCCGAAGTCGTCGATGATCAGGACGCCGTTGTTGGCCTTCATTTGCACGGGGCCGACGTAAAACTTTGTGATCGGGTTAAATTGCAAATCGAGCATCTCGGCGGTCAGCTCGCCGCCCACCATCACCGCGGGGCGATGGCACCGCACCCAGCGGTCGTCGCGACTTTCCAGTTCTGACGCCGGAACGCGCTTGTGGAGTGCCGGATCGTAAACCGTAATAAATTGACCATCCACTTCCACGGCATACGGAATCCACACCTCGTCCTCGGCAAGCACGCGCGAAAGTGTCTCGGCCATCACGGTTTTCCCGGTTCCGGCCGGACCATAGAGAAAAATAGATGAGCCGGAGTTGAGAGCTGTTCCAAACTGGCGCAGCGTCTCTTTGTCCACCACAAGATGGGAAAATGCGCGGTCAACGTCGCCGGCGTGTACCTCTACGTTTTGAACGCTCTGTTTCTGCGTCTGCTTTACATAGCTCTCCAAAGACACCGGCGCTGGGCCCACATAGTGAGTTTGGGAGAGTAACTCGATAGCCCGCGATCTGCCCAGCGAAGTGATGGAAAACTGAGGAATATTGCCTGTCATTCCAGTGACCTGGCAAAGCTGTTCGGCGCGAAGGCGGCAAAACAGTTCGTTGGCCACGGCGAAGCAGAGCCGGGTCTTTGTGGAAAGGTCGAGAACGGAGAGCGAACCGGAAAGATAGAGCGTTCTTAGCGCAAGATCCTCAAGGACTGACTGGCGCACGTCAAGTTCCGAAATCGATTGCGGTCTGTAAGATGGCCCGGTCGCAGGCTCGGCTGCGGCGAAATTGTGGTCTTGCATCGTCAGCAAGGTGGCCATAGTGTTCTCCTATCGCTTTGTTCAATTTAAGCCCCGTTCAGCTGTCTTCAGTCCCCCTCTTTGGTCGATTTTGAATCATACTTTCGTAACCACTTGTAACTCTTTCGGGTAAGGCGTCAATGGATGAAAAAGGGCATTGCGCGCTTTGTTACACTGCTTCAGAGACTGCCTTGGAGACTGCATTCCTGGTTTGCCCGAGATGGATCTGCCAGAAAGTGTTCAGAAACTCTGAAGAAGTGTCGAGCCGGAGGCAAAAGGGGACATCCCTCGGGGGTTAAAACCCCTGGTTAATTTGGCCTTTTTGCGGCACGACTGAAGTCGTGCCCTTTCAAAGCAGCCGTACTGACTGCGGTTTCTGGACAAGTTCCAAGAGAACGATGGGAGAATCCATGCCGGTTGTCGAACTCTCTGGGGTGACCAAGGCCTATGAGAACAAGGTTGCGGTCAACAATCTGAGCCTTTCCATCGATGCAGGCCAGATGTTCGGCCTGCTGGGGCCGAACGGGGCAGGCAAAACCAGCTCCATTCGCATGATGATGGGCATCACCATCCCCGACTCCGGGCGAATCAGCCTCTTCGGCCAGCCCTTCAACCGCAAGAGCCTTGAGCGCGTGGGCTATCTGCCCGAGGAGCGCGGCCTTTACAAAAAGATGAAGGTGATCGACCAACTGGTGTTTTTTGGCCAGTTGCACGGGCTGGCGGCAGAAGAGGCGCGCAAGCGGGCCACGGGTTGGGCTGAGCGCATGGAGATTGCCGACGCGCTGGAAAAGAAGACCGAGGAGCTCTCCAAGGGCATGCAGCAGAAGATCCAGTTCATTGCGTCGTTGCTCCACGACCCTGGGCTGATCGTGATGGATGAGCCTTTCAGCGGCCTCGATCCGGTGAATGCGGTGCTTGTTGAAAAGACCCTGCTGGAGTTGAAAGATCAGGGCAGGGCGATCCTGTTTTCGACGCATCGCATGGACCAGGTGGAAAAACTTTGCGACTCCATTTGCCTCATTAACAACGGCAAGGCGGTGCTGGCCGGCAAGGTGCGCGAGATCAAGGCCACGTATGAGCGCAACCGCGTGATCGTGGAATTTGAAGGCAGCCCGGCCTTCCTCGAGAGCGCGGAGATTGCCGAGGCCAGGAACTTTTCAGGCCATGCGGAAATCCGGCTCAAGGAGCACGGCGACGCGCAGAAGCTGCTGCACGAGGCCGCGGCCGTGGCCACTATTTACCGCTTCGAGCTGGTCGAGCCATCGCTCGAAGAAATTTTCATCCAGACCGTAGGAGGCAGCGCCCATGCGTAACACACTGCTGATTGCCAAGCGCGAATATCTTGAGCAGATCAAGAGCCGGGCATTCCGGCTGTCCACCATTGGGCTGCCCGCGGCGCTGGCGGTGGTCTTCGGCATCAGTTACTTTTCATCTCTCGGCCTGGGCGGCCACAAACACCTGGCAATCGCCAGTGCAGACGCGTCCCTGGCCAACAACATCCGCACCCGGCTCACCAGCGGCAAAGGCTCCAAAGGCGTTGTGGATGTGGTGGCCCCGGCGAGACCGGAAGATCGCGTCCTGCTCACGGAGAAGGTTCGCGCCCGGGCAATCGACGGCCTGTTGTGGATTGACACGCCTGCCGGCGGAGTTCCCGAGGCCACGTATTACTCACAATCGGCCGGCGACTTTATGAGCGGCGAGCGCCTGAAAGACGCGCTCAACGACAGCCTGGTCAGCGAACACCTGACAGCCGGAGGCATGCAACAGGCGACAGCGGATCAATTGCTCAAAGGCGTTTCCATCCAGGGCTACCAGGTGAAGAAAGACGGCCAATTGATCAAAAGCAACGCCATGGCGTCGTTCTGGAAGGGCTACGTGATGGCTCTGCTGCTGACCATGACCACCATGATTTATGGCCTCAACGTGGCTCGCTCAGTGATTCAGGAGAAAACCTCGCGCATCTTTGAGGTGATGCTGGCCACCGTGCGGCCGGGCGATATGCTGGCCGGCAAGCTCATCGGAGCAGGCGCCGTGGGCCTGACGCAAATCGGCATCTGGCTCATCACCGGCGCGGCCATCTTTGTTTCGCCCTTCGCCGCCGCCGTGCTCACCGGGGAGTACGTGATCCACTTCTCCTGGGTTGAGTGCGTGCTGTTTCCCGTCTACTTCCTGCTTGGCTACCTGTTGTTCAGCGCGTTGTTTGCCGGCCTGGCCGCCACCTGCGAAACCGAACAGGAACTGCAGATGTACATGCCGCTGGCCGCCGCGCCCACATGGATCAGCTTTGCCATGATCCTCACCATCATCAACGACTCCAACTCATTCTGGTCCGTCGCGGCTTCGCTGTTCCCGCCCACCGCGCCCATCGTGATGTTTCTGCGCATGGCCTCGCAAAATCCGCCGGCATGGCAGTTTGCGGTTTCTATCACTCTCATGGTCATCAGCATCTGGGCCACGCTGTGGTTCTCCGCGCGGCTCTATCGTGTTGGCATCCTAATGTATGGCAAGCGAGCCACGCTCCCGGAGCTGATGCGCTGGCTGCGTTACTCCTGAGCTTCGCGAAGGATCTGCGTTTTGACCTCTTCAACTAAAATCATTTGAGTGATTGCCGAAGCCACTCCCAGGTTCACCCTCGCCCAGCGCCTTGCTCTAGCCGTGGTTCCACGCGTGGTGTGGGCGCTGCTGTGGACTGTAGGCCTCACCTGGCGCTTTGAGGCCATCGCCGAAGAGGGGGTGAGCCCGCTACTCGAGGGCCGCGGGGCAGGGGCTGAGATCTTCTGCTTCTGGCACCAGTGCGTGCTGCCTTGCGCCTTTTACTATCGCCGCACCGGCGCGACTATCTTGATTAGCCGCAGCTTTGACGGTGAGCTGATTACGCGCATTCTCAATTTGTTTGGATTCCACGCGGCGCGCGGTTCCAGTTCTCGCGGCGCGCGCGAGGGACTGCTGGGGCTGGCACGGGTGATCGAGAGCGGCAGGCCGGCCATCTTCACTGCCGACGGCCCGCGCGGACCTATTTATCAAACCAAGATGGGGCCCATCAAGCTGGCGCAGATCACCGGCGCGCGCATCGGCGCCTTTCACCTGCAACCCGAGCACGCCTGGACTATCGGCTCCTGGGACCGCTTCCTGGTTCCCAAGCCGTTCACGCGTATTTGCGTGAGCTGGGCGCAATGGACGCATGTGCCCGCCGATCTGACGCCGGAACAATTCGAGCCGCAACGCGAAGAGCTCAACGCGGCCATCGAGCGCGCCCGGCTGCGAGCGATCGACTACTTCAAGAAAGTCAGCGGATGAACGGCCTTCGCGTTGCCGACTTCGACTTCAACTTGCCGGCGGAGTTGATTGCGCAGCAGCCCCCGGCCGAGCGAGGCGCGAGCCGCATGTTGGTTCTGGACCGCGCCAGCGGCGATGTCCGCGACGCGAGCTTTGCCGACTTTCCTTCGCTGCTGCAAGCAGGCGATTTGCTGGTGCTGAACGATAGCCGCGTGATTCCCGCCCGTCTTTATGCCCATCGCACCCTGTGTCGCGAACGCGAAAAGCCGACCGGGCGCATCGAGGTGATGCTGACCGAGCAGATAGTCCCACAAATGCCCCGTGCCCCATCCATTCCGCGTCTTTCAGCGGAATGGGTGGGAAACCACGAACCTAAACCTGCAAACAGCGAAAATCTCTGGCGAGCGCTGGTGCGGCCCGGCAGAAAAGTGGCCATTGGCGAGCAGCTAGTGTTTCGCGCACCCTCCGGCACAGTCGAACTGGAAGCTGAAGTGATGGACCGCGGCAGCTTCGGCGAGCGCCTGCTGCGCTTTGAGCCCGTCGACGATTTCTTCGCAGTCCTCGACCGCATCGGCCACATGCCGCTGCCGCCTTACATTCGCCGCGATGATGCGGACGCGGATCGCGAGCGCTATCAGACCGTTTTCTCGCGCGAAGCCGGCTCGGTTGCCGCGCCCACGGCGGGTCTGCACTTCACGCAGCCAATGCTGGATGCGCTCGCTGCCAGGGGAGTTGAGGTTGCGCGCATTACGCTGCACGTGGGCCTGGGAACCTTTGCGCCGCTGCGCGTGGAGCGTGTGAACGAGGTTCGCCTGCACCGCGAGCGCTACACACTCTCCGCTTCGGCCGCCGATGCGGTCAATCGCGCCGTGAGCGAAGGCAGGCGCATTGTGGCTGTGGGAACGACGGTGGTGCGCACGCTCGAATCCGCCGAGGCGGCTGCGCTGCAGGCGGGAGACAATGAGCTCAAGCCGCACTCCGGCGTCACGGAGATTTTCATCTCCCCCGGCTTCGAGTTTCGGCTGGTCGACGCGCTGCTGACTAACTTCCACCTGCCCCAATCGAGCCTGCTGATGCTGGTCAGCGCCTTTGCCGGGCGCGAGCGCGTCCTGGCCGCCTATGCCCACGCGGTTCGGGAGAAATACCGCTTCTTCAGCTACGGGGATTGCATGTTTGTGTGTTGACGCACCTTTGCACAATGTTCGGCAATCTCAGAAGGGAATCTTCTAGTAGGCAGGTTGTCTCGTTCCCGGAAAGGCGGAAGGTTTGGATCCTGGGAGCATGCTCGAATATATTGCCCCTTGGTGACCTGCACGTTTTGGACCCAATATCGGGGGTAGCCGCGCCGCAGGCGGCCTTCGTTGTTCCAGCTTCGCTGAATACCGTGCTGTAGATTCTCCCAGAAATGGTGTTCGGAGTGGACGCTCTTCTGATCCTCATTGAGCCACCATTCAAAACCGTGCCATTTCCCCTCTTTCAAATAACGGGCCTCATGAAGATAAACCTTTCCGTGGCCCCAGCGATTTTTGGCGCGCCAAAGATCAAGGCCGGTTCCGTGTTTCATCGTGTAAGTGCCAATAAGTTCCCCATCGGGTGACCACTGCTTCGCCGTCCCGTGCGCAAGGCCTTTGGAGTAATGCTCCGCAAAAGTTACAACGCCGTCCGTGACTTGGTAAAAGGTTCCGTGCGTTCGGCCGTTTTTCAATGGCCACTCAAACTCAAGCAGGCCATTCTCATCGAACTGCCGTATACCGACGACTTTTCCATTCAAAATGTACTCTGTTTTGTATTTTTGAGGCCCCGCTGTGCGAGTAGCGAGAATGCGCTGCTTGGCTTCTTTTGGAATGGATGAACGATAGTGCTTCATTGCCCAGCATTGTAATTCCTGAGACGTTCGGCCGGGTGGCCCAGATCTAGGCCGCAGCAGAAGCCTTCGTAGTCAACTGAACGCCCAAAGCCTTCATCACTGCCAGCGTAGTTTTCAGCGTCGGATTCCCCTTCGCGCTAAATGATCGATAGAGCTGTTCGCGGGAAAGTCCCGTTTGGATGGCGATCTGCGCCATTCCCTTGGCCCGGGCCACCACCCCCAGCGCGTGCGATATATAGCCAACGTCGTTGGTCTGAAACGCCTCAGCCATGAAGACCGCAATGGCCTCGTCCGATATCAGATCCTCGGCCGGATCGTAGTTGGTCAACCTCTCAGCCATTCTCTACCTCCACTCTTCCGCCAGCCGTTTCGCCGTCCTGATGTCGTTCTCCTGGGTGCTCTTGTTGCCGCCGCAATGCAGGATGACGATCTCCTTGCCTCGTTTGAGAAAGTACACTCGATAGCCCGGCCCGTAGTCGATCCGCAACTCGCTGATTCCCTGACCTACCGGCTTCACGTCGCCCGGGTTTCCAAACGCCAGACGGTCCAGCCGGGACGCGATCAACGCTCGCGCCCGTTCATCCCTGATTCGGGTTCGCCACTTGCGGAATGTCTCTGTTTGCTTGAACTCGATCATTGCAAACTCTGTAGTCTATAAACTACCATAGTTTCTCGCCCCAATTGGCCTTCCTGAAACTAGCCCGGCAACCGCCGAATTTGCCCATCATCTGATTTTGTTGTTTCGTTCGCCCACTTTACTTCGACTCGCTCATGCGCCATTCCCGGACCCTGACCCGGCATCTCTTGCCCCCTGATACACTCTCTAGCGTGACTGACCAAGCCAAGCCGCCCGTCTTCCTGCTCGACACGATGTCGTTTATCTTTCGCGCTTACCACGCCATGCAGCGCAGCCGGCCCATGAGCACGCGCGGCGGATTGCCGACTGCGGCTACTTACGTCTTCGTCAACATGATCAAGAAGCTGCGCCAGGATTTTGCGCCGCTTTACTTTGCGGCGGTCTTCGACGTCAGCGGCGAGGTCTTCCGCGACGAGAGGGCGCGCACCATGGGCCCGCTGCGCAAGTGGAACTCGAAGACGCAGAGCTTTGACGAGGTGAGCTACGAGGGATACAAGGCCAATCGCGCGGCCATGCCTGAGGATCTGCGCCGGCAGATTCCCTATATTCGGCGTGCGCTGGAGGCGTTGCGCATTCCTATCCTGGAGGCCGAAGGCTTTGAGGCCGACGATGTGATCGGCACGCTGGCGCGTGAGGCCGCCGAGCAGCAGCACGAGGTCTTCATCGTCTCCGGCGACAAGGACATGATGCAGTTGGTTACCCCCGCGGTGAAGATTCTGAACCCGCAGAAGGACAACCTGATTCTCGATCCCGCCAAGGTGATGGAAACGCTGGGCGTGCCGCCGGAAAAAGTTGTGGATGTAATGGCCCTGCGCGGCGATCCGGTGGATAACATTCCCGGCGTGCCCGGCGTTGGCGACATTACGAGCGTAAAGCTCATTGTCGAATTCGGCAGCCTCGATGCTGTGCTCGATCGTGCTGCCGAAATCAAGGGCAAGATAGGGGAATCTATCCAGCAGAACCGCGCCGCGGCACTGCTGTCAAAAGAGCTGGTCACCATTGACAGCCATGTTCCGCTGGCGCTGGACCTGAGCGCCATGCAGACGCAGCCGCCGGACCTCGAAGCATGCCGCGAGCTTTTCACCGAGCTTGAGTTTACATCGATGCTCAAGGACCTTGCGCCTTCCGAATCGGCGCCGGCGTTCGAGCTGATCGAACAGCCAACAGAGCAGCAGGCCGCCGCGTTTTGCTCCGCAGCGCGTGAGAGCGGTTTTGCATTCGCGCTGGATGCAAAAGAGCCTGAAGCCGTGGATGAAAGCGAAGACACTCAGCAGCCCATGAACTTCTCGCTGCTTGACGCTGTTGAGGCGGCGGAAAAGAAAACCCGCTCCAGCGTGGGTGTTTGCGCGGAGCCGGGAAGGGCTCTGTGTCTTGCGCTCACGCCTGAGTTGCGCGCGCTGCTTGAAGATGCCGCTGTTCCCAAGCGCGTGCACGATTGGAAGCTGGCGCTTCATGTTTTGAGCGGCCTTGGCGTGAACCTGCGCGGCGCCATGGACGACACTATGCTGCTCTCGTATGCGCTGAACCCCACCCACGCCACGCAGTCGCTGGCCGATGTGGCGGCGCGCCACGGGCAACCCGCGCCTTCCACGCTGGCGGCGGGCGCGGCTGCTACTCACGCGCTGGTTCCGGCGCTGCGGGCTGAGGTGGAAAAGTCTGCGGTCGAGCGGGTCTATCGCGATATCGATCTTCCGCTTGCGCCGGTTCTGTTCCGAATGGAGCAGGCCGGGGTGCGCATCGATATCGGTGTGCTCGACGGGCTTTCGAAGCGGTTTGCCGCGGAGTTGGAGCGCGTGGGCGAACGCATCTTCTCGCTCGCCGGCCGGCGCTTCAACGTCAACTCGCCCAAGCAGCTGGGCGAAGTGCTGTTTACTGATCTCGGCCTTCCCGCTCCGGCCAGCCGAGGCAAGAGCAAGGCCATCTCCACGGCGCAGGACGTTCTGGAGCAACTGGCCGAGCAGCATGAGGTCCCACGGTTGGTGCTGGAATTCCGCCATCTCTCCAAGCTCAAATCAAATTACATTGACGCGCTGCCGCTGCTGGCCGATTCCGAGTCGCGCGTGCATACCACCTTTCAGGCGGCGGCCACGGCAACGGGACGGCTGTCTTCCGTGAATCCCAATCTGCAGAACATTCCCATCCGTACCGAACTTGGCCGCGAGATCCGCGCCGCCTTCATTGCCTCGCCAGGCACGCAACTGCTTTCAGCGGATTATTCGCAAATTGAGCTGCGGCTGTTGGCGCATTTCAGCGCCGATCCGCTGCTGGTGCGCGCCTATGCCAACAACGAGGATATTCATACGCTGACCGCCAGCGAAGTGTTTGGCGTGGCGGCCGAGACCATGGACAAGGAGACGCGCAACCGCGCCAAAGCGGTGAATTTCGGAATCGTCTACGGGATCTCAGCCTTCGGTCTGGCCGCGCAACTGGGCATTCCGCAGGGTGAGGCGCGAGCTTATATTGAGCGCTATTTTGTCCGTTACCAGGGAGTGAAAGCCTTCATTGAAAAAACGCTGGAGCAGACTCGCCGCGAGGGGCAGGTCCGCACGCTCTTCGGCCGTGTGCGGCCCATTCCCGACATCGAGAGCCGCAACCCGAATCAGCGGGGATTTGCCGAGCGCTCGGCCGTCAATACGCCGCTTCAGGGCACCGCGGCTGACCTCATCAAGCTGGCCATGATCGCTGTCGATCGCCAGTTGGCGGAGCGGAAACTGAAGACGCGCATGCTGCTGCAGGTGCACGACGAGTTGCTTTTTGAAGTTCCCACCGAGGAGACTGCGGAGGTTGAAGCGCTGGTGAGGACGGCGATGGAGGGGGTTGTCGAGTTCAGTGTTCCGTTAGTTGCCGACCTGGCGTTCGGGCCGAACTGGCGTGATTTGTAGCTGTGGGACGCAGATTGATTCGTTCCCAGCTCTCTGATCGACCAGCCCGCAAAAGAATGAACCCCGCCGCAGAGGATGGGGTTCATTCGTTTCTTTCGCTTTCACCCAGCCACGCTTGCTTAGGCCATTGCCGGAATCTGTTCTGGAATCTGCATCACCGGCTGGGCAGCGGCAGCGCGCGCCTCTGCCGGTACGCTCGCGGCCGGTTGCGGGTGGGCCGCGCGAGTGAGGCGGTGAACGAAGTGATACGGCGGCCAGGGGCCGGAAATCTGCATCTGGCACTCCTTCAGCATGGCGCTGGTGGTGGCGAACTTGCTCTGGTAGCGCTCCACGTACTTGCGCTCAATGAGATGCGCAATGTCCAGCACCATCTTGCCGCTTTCGGTGAGCCGGCAGCTAACATCCTCGTCCAGCGGCAGGAACAGCCGGTGCATCTGAAAGCTGACCGCGCGCGCACGGGTCTGGCGATCGCGCGTGCGTGTTGCGCTTTCGCGCAGGCTGCTCAAGTATTCCCGGCCAACACCCTCCGCAGGCACATGCCGGTCGAGTTCACGGCCACACGAGCCGTCAACCAGGATCTTCAAATGCATCTCCGTCTTGCCGCGAAGCTTGTCGATGTTGCCGAGAAACTGTCGCTGGTTCGATCGGATTGACTTGCGCAGGGACTCGTCGTCGTTGAAAACGGTTCCAAACCGGAACGGCAGAACTGTGGAATGCTGAAAGCAGTCTGCGATGACGCGGGCGTGGTCCACGCCCGATTTCTGGTTCAGGATTCCCGCCGGGTCGTGCTCACTGACAATGACGGCGAGGTCACTGGCTGGATAAAGAAACACCTGGTTTCCACTTACCCCCAGGACAGCTTCCATCGGAACTGGTTTGCGATGACGTGCTAGTTCAGGAAAAGCTTGTTTTTCACCGATGCAGTAGGCATACCATGCCATGACAGAACACTCCGTTTGCGTGCGCTGGTAAGCGCCGCCGGGTTGGTGAAGCTCAGTGAATGTGGAAATAACCGCATAGAGGGCAACTGGCCGGATCGTTGTGATAACCGGGTGAGCTAGCCGAATACTAGCCCCCTGAAAATACGACTGGCAATGATCCGCGACACGAATCCTTCAGAAAGAGAGCAAAAACGCTCATATTCGTATTTACATAAGCAACAGGCCGGTTGACAGCACGAAAAAAGTTCCGTAATGAAAAGCAATACCCATCCAGGACTGTGGAAAAACCTGCTGAAAACTTGTTTGTATACAGGCATTTCCGAACTTCAGCGCGTAAAAAACGCGGTTCTTCCGGGGGAATTTGCATCTGTTTTGGGGCAGGCCCAGTGCCGCTCTATTGCCAAATGCCCTTGATGTGGAGATAAAGCAGCACGTTCAGGACGACCGATGCGCCCAGCAGGAGAAATGCAAGCAGGGCAAATCGGGTGACCTTTTTCTCCACTGCCGCCAGCTTCTCCAGCGACTCCTCTTGTTCCTGCGAGTTGCGGTCTGAGGTTTCGCGGACCAACGCCAATTGGTCCTCAATCCGCTTCAGGCTCGAGTTCTGCTCCGCGATTTGATTGCGTAGATTGAGATTTTGCGCGTGCAAGTCAGACAGGCTGCCCTCAATGGGCGCGAAGTTCACTGGCGGCGGGTTCTGGGGCGTGTGGGAGTGAGGAGCCAGGATATTTGAGACTGCGGTGCCAATGTTTCCGTCGAGCAGAGGGAGAATCCGCTGGAAAAACGGCAGTGTCACGCGCACGGCGCTCAACGCGCGTTGCACACCTGTAGGAAGCTTGGACGCGGGTGCGCTGTTCACCAGCGCTCGCCCTGATTGTGGTGCATCAGTCACCTGACGGCCCGGATTCTTCGGTGCATTCGGGTCAAACTGCTGAGAGTCGCTCATCTGCTACCTTCTCCGTCCACTCTATAAGAGACGGCCGGGCATGAAGTGTTGCAGGTTGCCGTCCTTGGCCTGAGCCCGGGTCCGGGCCTGAAGGCCGCGCCTTTTTGCCTCATTCTTCAGGGAGTTGAAACTCCCTGCTCCCTCCGCATCAAAACTCGCCGCTCCCTTCGCATCAAAATTCGCCGCTCCCTCCGCAAAGGCTGTATGCAACTGTAGCAATTGGCTACACTCGCGTATCCTCATATCCAGGAGAGGCGCGTGAAACCAGTTCTTGCCCGCACGCTCGGCAGCATGCAACGGAACATCCTGGCCGGCGTCATCACCATCGGACCGCTCTTTGTTACCTACCTGATCTTCAGCTTCCTTCTGGGCGTCCTGGCCAAGGCGGGCTTGCCGCTGGTGCAGCTGTTTGCCGCGATATTTCCCGAGTCCTGGCTCAGCGAACCGTGGCTGCAATCGGTTCTGGCCATCCTGCTTACGCTGGTTGTGCTCTATGCGGTGGGCAGCGTAACCGCGCAGGTTCTGGGCCGGCAATTGTTCAATCTCTTCGAGGCCGTGCTTGAGCGGCTGCCCTTCGTCGCCAAGGTTTACAGCTCCGTCCGCCAGCTTATCGATAGCATGATGGCCAAAAAGGAGTCGAGCCAGCGCGTGGTGCTGGTGGATTTTCCCATCCCCGGTCAAAAGAGCATTGGGTTCCTCACCCGCACCTTTACCGATACCGTGAGCGGCGAACCGCTGGCCGCGGTCCTGTTGCCCAATGCCATCAATCCGACCTCGGCCTTCCTGCAGATTCTACCCATTTGCAAGGTAACCGAGACTGACTTGAACATGGAGCAGGCCATGAGCATGCTGATGACGGGAGGGGCTGTGGGACCGGCTACGCTTCTGTTTTCTCAGCCGGTGCTTGTGGTCGAGGAAGAAGCTACCCCGCCTGCGCCCTGAGCCTGACCTCGGCATGCGGTGGATCGGGGAGATCGTTCTTAGCGGCGGCCCAGAGATCGTGATCCATCTGCAATCCGAGCCAGAACTGCGTGGAGTTGCCGAAGTAGGCGCTAAGGCGCAATGCGGTATCGGCCGAAATCCCTCGCTTGCCGAGGACAATATCGTTCACTCGTGGCGCGGAGACATGCAACTCCTTGGCCAGACGATAGCTGGATAGTCCCAGCGGTTCCATAAACTCGGTCTTCAAAATGTCGCCGGGATGCGTCGAATA
>JBEKEQ010000111.1:0-14166 GCA_050013735.1 Occallatibacter sp. | reverse complement strand
CATGCAGGAAGAACGTTACAAAAATAGAAAGACCGCAACTACAGAACGATGTCGCGTGTCTTCCATCAACCAGACTGACAGAGTTTTATGAACGTACTGTTAATTCACGTCTTTTTAACATTCACTTCCCTGCGGAATTTGCCCATTTTGGAAGGACTATTCTTCGTGCGTGGAAAGACAGGAAGAATTCGCCGGCTCGAGCCTGGCTCTATCGGGACGCTTGTTTGCCGGCGCTGAGCAGGTTGGCCAGGATGCGATACGCTCCGGGAACCAGCTCGGGAAGCTGGCGATAAAGGGCGTAGGCGACATAGATGTAGGTTCCCTTACCGGGATGAGCGACCAGCAGGCCGCCTCGCTGCGGGTCCTGGCCGGGGTCGGCAGTTTCAGTGAGCGGGGTGTAGGCGGAGTCCCAGGAATCGAGGAAGGAGTGGCCGCGCTCCTCGACCCAGCCGTCAAAGTCGGCGGTGGCGATGAGGTTGGGCCGGGTGAGCAGAGGATCGGCGGGCTGCAGGAGCTTGACGGGCGCCTGCTCGTCGACAACGCGCTCTGGAGTGCGGCCCATGGAAAGCGGGAACGGGGCGGGAAAGTTGCCGCTCTGATACTGGACGATGAGCGTGCCTCCATTGCGCACGAAAGCATCGAGGCGCGGCTGCGCGGCAGCCAGCTCAGGGCGCGCGGAGTAGTCGCGGATGCCGATGAGGATCACATCCCACGCGGAGAGATCGCCTGATGTGACTTCGGCGGCGGAGAGCAGGTGGGGTGAGGCGCCGAGGCCCTCGAGGGCTTGCGGAACCAGGTCTCCGGTGCCCATGACGTAGGCCACGCGCAGGCCGGGGATGAGTTTGACGTCGACTTTGCGGGTGAGCAACTGGGCGGGCCGGTAGAGGTTGTAGGGGCGCAGGCCGGGGTAGCCGATGCTTTGCCAGCCGGTTTGGTAGTCGTGGCCGGCAGTGTGGGCTACGGCCTGGAGGGTGAACTCGCCGGCTTGCGTGGCGGCTGGGGTCACGGAGAAAACGATGGGCTCGGTGTCGCCGGGGCTGCTGAGATGGAAGGGCGCTTCGGTGGGTTGGGAGGTCCATCCGGGGGGAAGCTTGAGATCGACTGTGCCTTCGGTTTTTGACTGTGCGTGAATCGTGACTCGCACGGGTAGAGCGGAGCCGTCGAGGGGAAGAATACGAGCCTCCGGATCGACTCGGACGCCAATAGCGGGGGTGACGACGAGCGGCTGGTAAACGCCGCCGGCGCCGGGGACGCGCTGCATGGTCTGCACTACCTGACCGATGCGGATGGGAAGGCCGTCGAAGGTGAAGTCAGCCCATGCGGCCAGCGGCCAAGGCGCGAAAGAGCGTTCGCGGAACGCTGGATTGATGAGGTCGTAGTAGGGCTGCTCAATGCCGGGGCGGGTGAAGTAGGGCTGGGTGGGGCGGGCGTCGGCAGGAACCTTGAGTTTGTAGATGGCGTCGGCTGAACTTTCCGTGGCGGCTGTGTTGAGGGGTTCGCCCTGTTGCCACGGAGCGCCGGTGGGATTGGCGAGCAATGTCTTTTCGAGTCGGACTTCCTGAGAGGCGTGGGCGGTGTGGATGCGAACGTTGAAATCTTCGCCGGGGAAGACGCTTGGAGGAGTTTCGTCGGGTCCGCCGCCGCGGAAGCCGGTGCTATCGATTTTGGTGGAGCGGGTGGTGAAGGCAACGAGATCGAGGCCGAGGAGGTCTTTGAGCGCGGATTGGAACTGCTCGATTTTGAGGTTGAGTTCGAAAATGAGGTTGAATTTGGCTTGAGGGTCCAGGTTGCTGGAGGGGATCCCGTCACGCAGATCGATAATCTCCCGGTAAATTGCTGAGAGTTTGTGAGCTGCGGCAGCTGTGGGCTGTCCGGATTGCTCTACGACGAACTGTTCCATGTGGGCTTCGATGGGCTGCAGATTCTCATCAACCCACTTGGGCCGGTTGCCCCGAATCAGACTTGCAACCCCGGCGACGTTGGTGTCAATGTCGACTTTGCTGTTGTGGAAGAGGTCATTGTCTGGCGATTTTGAGCCGGGCTTGGCGGCGGCTTGCGGGGCGACGGCCCACAGGTGATAGCTGGCGCCGGCGGGGCCGCTGAGCGCGGGGTTTGCGCCGCCGTACTGCGACTTCTGCATGCCCCAGCCTTCGCGGGCGATCTGCGCCGGGCTGCGCCCCAGAACCGGATCGCGTTGGCCCACCTGGATGGTTACGTCGGTGGAAGGGACGCCGGTGGTGACTTCGCCGGTGACGTAGTTTTTGAAGCGGGCGGGCGCCCATTTGCCGGTGGCGTAGTCGAACATGCCTTTTTCTGTGACCGGGGCGAAGGGAACCATGGAGTAGACGGCGAGCGGCTGCCAGATGGTGAGGCCGAGGCCGCCTTCGCTGGCGGGTTTGAGCTGCTCGGGAAAGACGGCGGGGTCGGCGGCGGATTTGAAGACTTCCTGCGCAATTTCGCCGGAGACCTGGTGGTGGCCGTGACCGTCGGTGATGCCGCCGACGAAGGTGGAGACGATGACCTGAGGGCGCTCGCGGCGGACGGCGAGGACGGCGTCGTAGAGAACACGGTCGTGACCCCACTTGGCGAAGGCCTCTTCCTGCGTTTTGGAAAAGCCGAAGTCAACCTCTGTGCCCCAGAGCTGCTTTGCGCCGTAATACTCGTCGGCTTTGAGCAGTTCGTTGGTGCGGATGAGGCCGAGGGCGTCGTAGGCGTCGGCGGAGATGGCGTTTTGGCCGCCTTCGCCGCGGGTGAGGGTAAGCAATATGCAGCGCACGCCCAGGCTGCGGGAGAGATAGGTGAGCAGCGCGCCATCCTCGTCGTCGGGGTGGGCCACGATCATCATGAGGCTGGCGGTGGTGGAGAGGCGCTTGAGGGATTCGTCGAGGGCGGCCGCGCCGCGGTTTTCGGGGATGGGCAGGGCAACGCTGCCGGGCTCGGTGGACGGCAGCGGCGCGAGCTGAGACGCGGCGGGGGCGGCGGGCTGAACAGATTGCTGCGCGGGCAGGCGAACGGAGAAAGCGCCTGCCAGAATCAGGGCGGCAATTGCCGTCCCCGCTACGGCTCTATGAGATTGATCGGCAAGGAACATACTTTCCGTCAGTGTACAATCCGGTGAATGGAAACGCAGGTATCGCATGAAGAAGTGTCGGTTCAAAATCACTTTCAGTGAATGATTCCCTCAGGAGCTAAACAGGCTGCGGAAAAACCCCGAATGAAAGGCGAATTGCCCGAAGAGGCACCCGCAGGGGCTAAAGCCCTCGTTGGTTTTACCGCGGTTACGGCACGACTAAAGTCGTGCCCTGTTACAAAGCGAAGCTCGGAAACGTTGCCGTTTCATTGACAAAAGTGATTGTCGAGAATTCCTGTGCTAAGTTTGTGCTACCACCGTTCGACATTATGAATGCTGCCATATTCCCGGTTCTAGCTCTTCTCGCGAGTACCACGGCCCTACATGGAGCGATCAATCAATCGTGCAAGGCAGGAAGTAAAGGCGTGTCGATACTGCATGTTCACGGTCGGTTGAGCGTTTATAACGGCGGGTACCCTAACCTGCGCCTTTGGCAGATTGGTTCCAACCATCTCTTTGGTATTTACGGCGATCCGCAAGATTTGAAATGTAATCGCGGAGGGGATTGCAGCGGCGACGAGGACACCAAACTCCCGAGCAGCCTGCAACATCTCATTCTCCTCAAATCTTCTTTTTATGCAGATTTCGAGATTCGACCGCTTGAATCCTTTCAGCCGGGCCACATGCAAGCCGCTTGCGTCGTAGATGCTCATAAAATCGTACGCGGACCCTCTGAGTAAGTGCGAGCCGGTTAAGCCGCTGCGACTCTGCTTAAAATCAGATCAGAAGTAGAGTTTTAGGAGCATAGACAGTGGACCGATCAGTGGTGGATTTGTGCTAATTTGTGCTACCGACACGGGCTTCTTGGATATCTTGGATATTTGGGATATTGCAGAATCAGCAACTTACATGTTATCAATGACCGTTTGAGTCGTGCCCTGATACAAAGCTTCATCAGTGGGCGTCTGGGATGACTTTTTTCCGCAGCCAGTAAAGCCCAACATTGATTTAACTGGCTTTATCGGCCCGGCTAAAGTCAGGCCCTGGTTGCATAACCTTCGAGCACTGGCATCATTGGGTTTTTCCGCGGCCCGTAAAGCCCAGAAACGTTGATGCGTCCTATGCGGCACGACTCAAGTCGTGCCCTTTCAAAACAGCTACCTAAACAGAAGTCTAGTTTCGTTATGACCGATTCTTTCACCTCCGCAACCCTCGAACGGCGCATCGGCCTGCGGTCGGCTGTGCTGTTCAATATGCTGGAGATGATCGGGGTGGGGCCGTTCATCACGCTGCCGCTGGTGATTGCGGCCGCGGGCTACGGGCTGAGCGTTTGGGCGTGGGTGCTGGGCGCGGTGATTGCCGTTGCCGACGGGCTGGTGTGGGCGGAGCTGGGGGCGGCGTTTCCGCGCGCCGGCGGTTCCTATGCATTTCTGCGCGAGATTTATGGGCCGGAGCGGGCAGGCAACTGGCTGAGCTTCCTTTATGTGTGGCAGTTGAGCTTCTCAGCGCCGCTGGCGGTTGCCTCGGGGTGCATTGGGCTCTCGAGCTTTCTGGCGTGGTTCTGGCCGGGGCTGGATGGAGCACCCGTGGCTGCGCTGCCCATGGTGCATTACGCCAACTTTGCCGCCGCGGCGGCTTGCCTGATGGTGACGGCGCTGCTCTATCGCAATCTGAGCTCGATTACGCGGCTGGCGTGGGTGCTGTTTGCGGGCGTGATGGCGGCGATTGCGGGGGTGATCGTCTCTGGTTTTGCGGACGCTGCGGCGACGGGAGGCTGGGCCACGCCGGCCTCGCCCGCGCTGCCGCTTTCCACCGCCGTGGGCGGGCTGGCGCAGGGAACGCTGCTGGCCACCGATTGTTATTGGGGCTACTACAACATCTGCTTTCTGGGCGGCGAAGTGAAGAGGCCCGAGCGGACCATTCCGCGCGCGATTTTGCTCTCGGTGCTTTTTGTTGCGGCGTTTTATGTGGCGATGGACCTGGCCGCGCTGCCCTCGATGCGCGACGCGGCCGCGCACGCCGGGGCCGGCGCGGCTGTGCGATTGCAGCTTGTGGCGCAGATTGCGCAATCGGCGTTTGGCACGTGGGCAGGGCGGCTGATGGCCGCGCTGATTGTGTGGACGGCGTTTGCCAGCGTGTTTTCGCTGCTGCTGGGCTACTCGCGCGTGCCCTACGCGGCGGCACGGGATGGGAACTACTTCCGCTTTCTTGCCGCGGTGCATCCAAAGCATGGCATTCCGCACAGGTCGCTTGTCGCGCTGGGGGTAGTGGCTGCCGCGTTCTGCTTCTTCTCACTGGCACAGGTGATTACCATGCTGGTCATCACGCGCATCCTGTTGCAGTTCTTTTTGCAGCAGGCTGGAGTGATGCTGCTGCGCGCGCAAAGGCCGGAGCTGAAGCGGCCGTTTAGAATGCCGCTCTATCCGCTGCCGCCGCTGGTGGCGATGGGCGGGTTCGTCTTTATCCTGGCAAATCGCAGCCACGCGCTGGGAGGAGTGGCGCTGGCGGCGGGCATTGCGGTTTCAGGCACGCTGATTTACCTGGTGCGGGCGCGAGATCTGAGACAATGGCCGTTTTTGAAGAGTGAATAAACGGAGGCTGGCGGAGGGTGCTATGGCAAAAGCCACGGATGCGGAGAAGCAGCTAGCTTCGTTCATGGCGAAGTATAGCGAAGAGATTGCGGATATCGCCGATGCGATTCTTGGAGAGATGCGCAGGTTTTATCCCACGGCGATTGAGCTTGTGTATGACAACTACAACGCGCTGGCGATTGGCTTCGGTCCCACCGAGCGGCCATCCGACGCCGTCTTCTCTATCGCGCTTTTTCCCCGGTGGGTGAGTTTGTTTTTTCTCCAGGCCAGGGGACTGCCCGACCCTGACAAGCTATTGCAGGGAAGCGGGAGTGTGGCGAAACACATTGTTCTTCCGTCGGCTGGCGTGCTGCACTTCGCGCCGGTGCGAGCGCTGATGCAGGAAGCGGAAGCAAAAGCGAAAGTGCCCTTCAATCCGAAGGGGTCGCGCAAGTTAATCATCCGATCGATTGCCGCCAAACAGCGGCCGCGCCGGCCAGGAGGCGAGAGCCTGCCCCGAGCAAGATCCAAAGCGTGAGACGCCGGCTTTCAAGCAAAGAGCAGAATGAATTGATCCGACGAAAGTGGAGCGGGCGGCTTAGCGGAAAAAGAACCGGACCGGGCGGGAGTTGCGGATGAGAGCGATGCGCAGGCGGAGGAGATGCAGCAAGTATTGCATGTAAATGGCGAGGGAGACCTTGCTCTCGCCTTCCTGGCGCTCGAGAAAGACGTAGCCGACTTCAGAGATGGAGCGAACATTTCCACGGGCAAGCACTTCGATGAGGATCTTGTACCCGGTGGGATTGAGCTGGCGTCCGGCGATGGCGCTGCGCTTGACCATGAAAAAACCGCTCATTGGATCGCTGATTCTTCCCAGAACCTCGGGCAGGATCAACAATCCAATCATCTGCGCGGTTCTGGAGACGATGCGGCGGAAAAGGTTCCAATCGCCGACCCCTCCGTTTTCAACGTGCCGGCTGGCCACGGCCAGGTCGGAGCCGCGTTGAACAGCCTGGATGAGTTGCGCGAGCACGGCGGGAGGATGCTGTAAATCGGCGTCCATGACGCCGAGAATCTGTCCACGGGCTGCCTGCCAGCCCCGAATGACGGCGGTTGCCAGGCCGGCTTCGCTGGTTCTGCACATCACCCGCAGCTCAGGAAATCGCTGCGATTCGTTCAAGGCCAGTTGCGCGGTTCCATCGGGGCTGTTGTCGTCCACAACGATGATTTCGAAGGTCAGATTGTCGACCGCGCTGAGTACGTCGTGGGCAATTTGCAAGCTGGCACGGATGTTCTTTGCCTCATTGAATGTGGGCAGGATCAGGCTAAGCTGAATGGCGGAATCGGATGTTGCGGGAATGACAAAGGAGCCACTCGGGGCGGGCAAAAAGGCGAGAGAATCGGCTGGACTTGGTGCGGTCATGATCACCGGAGAATGTTTATCTGCAAGGCGCCGGTTGTCCGCGAGCAAATTACAGGATGCGGGCTACGGGCTGCCAGCCCCAATCATAAACCCGTGCGGCGGCGTTCTCGCGAGGGCCGGGGAGCCGCGTTGACGCGAAGACCGGAATGTCTTAGTCGAACGGCAGGAAGGCTTGCGCCACCGGCTGATAGCTTTTGCGGTGCAGCGGGGTGGGGCCCAGGCGGGCCAGGGCGTCGATGTGCTGCGGGCAACAATAGCCTTTGTGGCTGGCGAGGCCGTAGCCGGGAAAATGGCTGTCAAGCTCGACCAGCATGCGGTCGCGGTAGACCTTGGCCAGGACGGACGCGGCGGCGATAGACAGCGAGCGAGCGTCGCCCTGGATGACGGCTTGCTGTGGGCAGGGCCAGTCGATGGTGTCGCGGCCGTCGATGAGCAGGAAGTCGGGGCTGAGAGCGAGCTGCTGGACCGCCAGGCGCATGGCCAGCAGCGAGGCCTGGCGGATGTTGATGCGGTCGATGGTCTCGGCGTCAACGGCGGCGATGGCCCAGGCAATGGCGTTGAGGCGTATCTCGGGCTCGAGCTGGTCGCGCTTCTTTTCAGTGAGTTGTTTTGAGTCGGTGAGGCCGTCGAAGCGGCAGCCCTTGGGGAGGATGACAGCGGCGGCGACGACGGGGCCGAAGAGCGGACCGCGGCCTACTTCGTCCAGGCCGGCGATGCGCAGTGCGCCAGTGCGGCGGGCGGCGTTTTCAAGGGCGAAACCGCAGACGGGGGACCTGGGCATGCATTCAGTATAAGAAGCGAGGCCGGGGCTGAAGGGTGTGGATTCGAGCCAACGGCAGATGCGGAACAAAAAGAAAAACCCCCAGCCGGGTGGGCTGGGGGCCTGGTGAAGCGGGGCTTGCTCAGGCGCGGACTTTGCCGGTGACGCGGTCCACTTCCTTGAGACGGGCGGCCTTTCCGCGCAGTCCGCGGATGTAGAAGAGCTTGGCGCGGCGAACCTTGTAGCTGCGAACCTTCTCAATCTTGTCAATGACTTTGGAGTTGAAGGGGAAGATGCGCTCCACACCCTGGCCAAAGCTCATTTTGCGGACGGTGAAGGTGCCCTGGGGCCCTTTGTTGATGGCGATGACCAGGCCTTCAAAGGCCTGGAGGCGTTCTTTGTCGCCTTCCTTGATCTTTACCTGGACACGAACCTGGTCGCCGGGGACAAACTCTGGAAGGTCGGTGCGCTTGAGCTTATCGGCCAGGCGCTGCATTACGGGATGAATGGACATTGTCTTTTCCTGCTGTTGGACTCAGAACTTCAAGTCTACCAGAGAAGCGGCGTGTGTGCCTAATCTGGCGCGTCCATGGGAGGACGGGAGCGATTTGGCCCAATGCTCGATTCGGGTATGATTGCGACATTCCGGAAACCAGGCGAGGATGAGGCGCAATGCGAGCGACCACGGCCGGCGTTGCGAACGCGAGAATCGCCGATCTGCAGATATTGCGGGCGGTGGCTGCGTCGCTGGTGGTGGTGGATCACACGATCATCGGACTGCCTTCCTGGCATTTCCCTTACGGCCGGTACCTGGTCGCGGGAGATCTGTGTGGGGCGCTCGGTGTGCGCGCGTTCTTTGTCCTCAGCGGGTTGATCATGGTGCGCCAATCCGCGGGCCGCTTCGGGTCTCAAAAGGGCTCATTGATCTTTGCCTGGCGCCGCATCACGCGCATCGTGCCCATGTACTGGCTTGCAACCTGGCTGTGGCTTGGGACGCTGATGATGTGGCACGAGAAGCTGGACAACGTTTGGGAGCAGACGGCCCTTTCGCTCTTCTTTATTCCCAATTTTCTTTCGACTCGGGGTTTGATGCTGCCGATTTTGCAGCCGGGATGGACACTCAACTTTGAGATGGGCTTCTATCTTCTGTTTTCGCTGGTCCTGCTTCTGCCCGAGAGCCGCGGGATTGGAGCGCTTCTCTTTTCGATTGTGGGAATGTATCTGGTTGGAGGGAGGGTTCATCCTTCCGGTTCAACTGCAGCTTTGCTTCTGCAGTACTATACTGACCCGATCATCCTCTTATTTGCCGTGGGGGTGCTGCTTGGCTTTTTAGAGACGCGGGTGACGCTGGGAAGGTGGCGTTTTCCAATATCTCCCGCATTGCTTCTCGGTCTGGCACTGGCGCTTCTCTTTTTCCCGGCTGCGGTGAACAGGCGAGGTTTTCATGGCTGGGGGTTGCCGCTGTCGGGGTTCGCGGTGGCCGTGGTGTTGCTCTGTACGCTTGCGAAGGCGAGGGAGCTGGGCAGGGCGGGACGGGTTGCAGTCCTGCTGGGGGATGCTTCCTACTGCACATATCTCTTCCATGGCTGGATCTACGGAGTGGCCGTGGCGCCGATTGCATACGTGGCGGCGCACTTGCACGTCGAAAATTACGCGCTGCCGTTGTTCCTGATTGGATGTGTAATTGCGGCCAACCTGTTAGGGTTGGCGGTTCATCTTGCGATTGAACGCCCACTCACCAGGTTGTTGCAGCGGGTCCGGTTCCGCTCGGCCAGGGAGGTTGCAGCGCCGTTGTAGCCGGTTTCTGCGCTATAGTTTTCGCATATGGATGAGACGCGAGTATTGCTGCGGCATACGCTAGCGACGGTCGCTTACAGGGCGGCGCGGGCGCTGGAGGGCGCGCCGGCAGAATTTGCCGGTTTTGACGGAGCGGGAAGGCAGCCGGCGCAGATTTTGGCGCACATGGGCGACCTGATGGATTGGGGGCTTGCGATGGCCGTTGGGAAACCCGCATGGCATAACTCGCAGCCGCTGGCGTGGGCGGACGAAGAGCGGCGGTTTTTTGCCGCGCTTGGCGCCTTTGACGCATACCTGGCCTCTGATGTGCCATTGCACGCGCCGATTGAAAAGCTGTTTCAGGGGCCGGTAGCCGACGCGCTGACCCACGTGGGACAGTTGGCCATGTTGCGGCGATTGTCGGGCGCACCCACGCGCGGCGAGAACTTTTATGTGGCCGCGATTGTGGCGGGACAGGTGGGCGCGGAGCAGCCGGCGGCGGTGAGGCCGTTCAAGTAGTATGGTCCCGGAATTCTCCACAGTTGATTGGGCGGGAGCGAAAGAAAGGAACTCTCAATCGCCACCGCCCATTTTTCTCAATCAACTAGGGTCGGTAGTCTCTCGGATCAATGCAGCGGTCATACGTTCCACGATCGATTCGGATCCAGTCCGTGTTGTTGATCCCTCTTCGGTTGCGTGCCGTGGGGCTGTCCGGGAAGGCGCTAGCAATCTTTATCCAGCGGCCTTGTTCTCTGGCAATTGTGCGGATTTCAGAGGCGACTTCGGCGAGGTCTTGGTCTTGACTAAAGATGATCCCAACGTCATAGGCACCACTGCGAGCTCCCGCTATCACATCCAGAGCAATTCGGACGTCAATTCCTTTCTCTTCGGCCGCCAGGAAGGTATGCTCCGTGCCGTCAGGGAGACGAACACTCTTATTTCGATAGCGCAAAGGCCGTGTGATCACCTTTACGCCGACCTGCCCCATTTGTGCTGTTTTACTTACCCAGAAAGCATTTTGGAAGGGATTTGCAGTTGCGTCGTGAATTCCAGTGTAAAATCTCACCTCTGTGGGTTGCCATCCATTCACTCCACAAACCACACGAGTAAGTGCTGCAACGTCGTAGTTTGGAAATCGATACCCGAATGCGTCCTTTACCTGGTGGAATAGGTTCTGCCCATCTATGAAGGCGAAGACCCTTTTTAAAGCTGGTTCAAACATAGAGGCTCCTTTTATTTTGAGCGGGTCCGCTCGATTGGGAGGGTTGTAATGATTCTAGGCCCAGGAACTCAGCTTGGGTCTACGTGTTTTATCTTCAAGAGAAGTAGTAAGGTTAACTAATAACCCCGCCCGAAGCCTTACGGCAATCGAGCGGGGAGCAAATCATGTATCCAGTATAAATTTGCGGCCCCGACGCGTCAATGGCTTTCATCATGTTGGATTGATTCGAGCGTTTTTAGGTCCTCTTTACTGAGCGCGGCGTTTTCCAGTAGATCGGGGCGGTTCAAGAGGGTTTTGCGCAGCTGCTGCTCGCGGCGCCAGCGGCGTATTTGCAGATGGTCGCCGTTGAGCAATACATCGGGCGCGCGCAGGCCGGCAAATTCGGCGGGGCGGGTGTAGTGGGGGTAGTCGAGGAGGCCGCCGGCTCCGTGCTGGGAGCGGGGAACGCCGTCCGCGCCGGACGCGATCTCCGCGTCGGCGACGCCGAAGCTCTCAAACTCGCCGGAGGCTTCGTTGCCGAGCACGCCGGGAATCAGGCGAACGGCGGCGTCGATGACCACGGCAGCGGCCAGCTCGCCTCCGCTGAGAACGTAGTCGCCAATGGAGAGCTCGATATCGCAATAGAGCTGGTTGATGCGCTCGTCCACGCCTTCGTAGCGGCCGCAGAGTAGAATGACGCGGTCGCGGGTGGCGAGCTGACGAGCTACGGCCTGGGTAAAGGGACGGCCCTGGGCGGAAAGCAGGATAACGGTGGGGCGCATTCCCGCAGGGGCTAAAGCCCCGGCTTCCTCTTGCGGCGCTTGCGGCACGACTAAAGTCGTGCCCTGATACAAAGCAGGCTGGGAGCGGAGATTTTCCCCACCCTGGAAAGTTGCGTCCTGAGACGGTTGGCGGGCGGACTTCGGGGCGATGCCGAGCGAGGCCAGGGCTTCGGCCAGCGGCTCGGGTTTCAAGACCATGCCTTCGCCGCCGCCGAAGGGTCGGTCGTCGACGGTGCGGTGCCGGTCGTGGGTAAAGTTGCGCAGGTCGTGCACGCCCACCTCGACCAGTTCCTCGGCCAGGGCGCGGCGCAGGATGCCGTGCTCGAAGATGCTCGAGAAAAACTCCGGGAAGATGGTGACGATCTCAAAGCGCATACGCTTCGATGATAACCACCTGCGGCGGGGCGGGCGCTCGCGGGAGGCTCGCACGGGCGTATTGCTTCCCGCATTTCCGCAGAAGGAAGCGGAAAGGACATGCGCCCTCGGTTTGTGTTGGCCAGCAGCATTATCACGGCGCGGGTTCGCAGGATTGTGCTTTAATGTTGGGCAACTGTCATGGCTGACCATGAAGCGTTATTGAATCGCTGGCAAACGGCCGGCGTACTGGATGCGGAGGCCGCCGCGCGCATCCGCGCGTTTGAGCTGGAACAGACAAAGCCCACCGGGCTGCGCTGGCAGGGTTTGGTCGCGCTGATACTTGGCGCGCTTTTGCTGGCTTGCGGGGTGGTGCTTTTTGTCTCTGCCCATTGGGACGAGCTGGGGCCGGGCGCGCGGTTTGCGCTGGTCGCGGCCATGGTGGCTGTCTTTCACCTGGGCGGAGCCTGGGCGCGCCGGGTGTATCACGGGCTTTCGACGGCGCTGCATGCGGTGGGGACGGTCTCAGTGGGCGCGGCCATTGCGCTGGTAGGGCAGATCTTCAATATCCAGGAGCACTGGCCGGCGGCGATTCTGCTTTGGGCGGTGGCCGCGCTGGCGGGATGGGTTCTGCTGCGCGACGAGGCGCAGGAGACGCTGTCGCTGCTCTTGTTTCCCGCGTGGATTGTGGCGGAATTTTTGTATGCCGCGCAGGGACACATCGGCCAGCAGGTCTATTGGGGCCGATTCCTGATTGTGTGGGCCGTTCTTTACCTTACGGTGTTCCTCGGCTCGAAGCACAAGGTGGTGCAGGGGATTCTGTTTGCGGTTGCGGCCGTGGCTTCGGTGGTGGGAATTGCGATGGCGCTAGAGGGATGGCGCGCGTGGGGGAGCCAGAGTTTTTTGCCCTTCCACCTGCGGGTGTGGGGATGGATCGATTTTGCCGTGGCGCCGATTCTCTTCGCGGCCTTCAAGTTCCGCAAGAGCATGATTCCGGTGCTGGCCGCGATCTGTTTTTCCGTTGCGCTGCCGTGGTGCCAGCGAATGTGGACGGAGCATTACGACTACGGGAACAGTCACCAGGCGTGGACCAGGAATGAGCCGAATATTGCAGCCCACGTGCTGGTTGCGGCTTACGCGGTCTTCCTCATCTGGTGGGGCGTGCGGCAGGCGAGCAAGGCACTGGTGAATCTGGGCATTGTGGGTTTCGCTATCGCGGTGGCGTGGTTCTACTTCAGCGATATCTTCGACAAGGTGGGCCGCTCGCTAGGGCTCATCGGGTTGGGCGTGCTGTTCCTGGCCGGTGGATGGGCTCTGGAAAAGACGAGGCGCGGGCTGGTGGCGCGGATGGGGCCGAAGAGCGTTTCGGCGAAGGAGGCAAAATGAAGCTGGGCAAAACTTCGCTTTCCGGGGCTTCCGTCGTATTGCTGGTGATTCAGCTGGCGATTGTGTCGTCGATTGCGGCCAAATATCTTTACCAGCGCTGGAGCTGCCCCAGGGTATGGACGCGCGCGGCGTCCTACGACCCGGAGCTGGTAATGCGGGGCCGCTATCTGAGCTTGCAGTTGATTGTGGACGGCTGCAAGAGCACATTGCCCTCAGCCGAGCAGGCGGCGATGCCGCGGAATGTGGAGGGCGTGCAGGTGGGCAAGACCTTTTCAATCCGTTCGGCGCAGCAGTTTGATTTTCCCGCCCGGCTCAAGGTGGAAGGGAACAAGCTGGTCGCGATCCGGATTCCGGAGAGCGATGACCGCGCGGGTGGGCAGACGGTGATTGCGTCGCCGGGTTCGTCGTGCGAGAATTTGCGGCTTGAGCAGCCGGTGGACTTTTATATAGCCGAGAATGCGGCCAGCCCGCTGCCGGTAAAGGCTGGACAGGAGTTGTGGATTGAAGTGACGGCGCCGCCCAAAGGGCCTCCGCGGCCGATCCAGTTGGCGATGAAGGATGGGGACGCTTGGAAGCCGCTGGGGTTTCAATAACGGGATTGCCAAGGGACTTCGCGATCCCGCACCCGGCAAATCCCTGCTATAAGATCCACGAAAGGCTCAGGCGCGGAGAGGTCGTGGAAATGATCCCTCGGCGGCTAAAGCCGAAGCTTATCTTCTCGCATGTCCAGCCGGGCAGTTCCTTTACATTTCAGACCGGGCGGATGCTTTACACATTTGTCCGGGTTTTGGGGTTCTTGTTTTTGGGTTTATGATTCACATTCTCGTCGTCGTAGCCGGGGTTG
>JBEKEQ010000110.1:0-14182 GCA_050013735.1 Occallatibacter sp. | reverse complement strand
CAGATTGTTGGGAATTCCCCACAGAAAAAAGAGCGCTGTCACCAGGAAGAACGGCAGAAAACGCCCCGCCGGAACCAGCGGCGCATGTTTGGTGAGTCCCGGCCCTTCGGCCGGCGCAATCGGAATGCTATTCAACGGAGAACTCCCTTGATCTATGCGGTTCAGTCGCCGGTTTATCCTGCTGCTGGTCAGCTCAAAGCATCTGGCAGACAAAGCAGTCGTTTTCGCTGAAAGCGATCTCGCTTCCAGCCTCGATCAACCTGTTGGAAAATCGCTCCACCCTTTCTACGCAATCCGCACCTTCCATGGCAAATCGGGCAGAATCACCCGCAAGAGCCCTCCCGGTCAAAGCGTGGCAATCAACCTGGAATATGCTAGACTAGGTCTGGTCTAATCAAGGAGACCTGCGATGCCAACCGTAAGTTCCGCAGTCCAAACCGTCAACATCTACGAAGCCAAGACCAGGCTCTCCAAGCTCGTCGATCTGGCCTCCTCCGGCACAGACGTAGTCATAGCCCGCAACGGCAAACCGGTGGCGCGGCTAACCGCGATCAAGGAAGAGAAACGTCCGCTCGTCTATGGCCTTCTTGAAGGAGAGGGATGGATCGCGGACGACTTCGATGGTCCATTGCCGGAGGAAATTCAGAAGTATTTTGAAGGCCGCGAATGAGGCTCCTTGCCGATACGCACATCGTCTACTGGTTCTTCCTTGAGCCGGAGAAGTTACCTCCAGCGGCCCGAAAGCATCTCGATGCCGCCAGTGCGGTGTATGTTTCCGCCGCCTCGATCTGGGAGATCGCCATCAAGGTGAAACTTGGCAAGCTGAAAGCGGACCCGGAGCGGCTGGTACAGCGAATCGATGCGTCGGGCATGCGCGAGCTTCCAGTGTTTTCCCGCCACACCGCGCTGGTCGCCAATTTGCCCTTGCTCCACTCTGACCCATTCGACCGCCTGCTCATCGCTCAAGCCATAAGCGAACCCCTGCATCTGCTCACCGTCGATCCGCAGCTCAGGCAATACAGCGAGCTAGTGATCCAGGTATAAACCGCCCCCGAACTACTCCTGCGAACCACCCTCACAGCACCCGTCCCAGCCACTTGCCCGTGTGCGAGAGCAGATTCCCCGCAATCTCCTCCGGCGTCCCCTCGGCCACAATCCGCCCACCGCCTTCGCCGCCCTCCGGACCCAGATCGATCACCCAGTCCGCGCTCTTGATCACATCCAGGTTATGTTCGATCACCACCAGCGACCCACCCCCGTCAATCAGCTTGCGAAACGCCGTCAGCAGCTTGGACACATCGTCGAAGTGCAGCCCCGTCGTAGGCTCATCCAGAATGTAGAGCACCCGGCTGGCCTGCGAGGGCTTGGCGTTCGCATTCGCCGCCCGCACTTGCGCCAGGTGAGCAGCCAGCTTCACCCTCTGCGCCTCGCCGCCCGAAAGCGTGGTGGCCGATTGCCCCAGCCGCAGATATCCCAGCCCAATCTCGTCCAGGACCGCCAATTTCTCCAGCAGCTTCGCCTGGCCGGCAAAGAAGCGCAGCGCCTCCTTCACGGTCATCTGCAGCACGTCGTGGATGTTCTTTCCCTTGTACTCAACCTGCAGCACCTTCGCCTGGTAGCGCGTCCCGTTGCAGTCCTCGCACGGCAACTCCACGTCAGCCAGGAACTGCATCTCCACGGTCACCGTCCCGTCGCCCTCGCACGTATTGCACCGCCCGCCCGGCACGTTAAACGAGAAATGCCCCGGCGTCAGCGCCAGCCGTTTGGCCTCCGGCTGCGCGGCAAACAGTTCCCGCACCAGGTCGAATCCCTTGATGTAAGTAATTGGATTCGACCTTGGCGTCCGTCCGATGGGCGTCTGGTCCACCAGCACCACGTCGTTCAGCCGTTCCACCCCGCCTAGCGATTTGTATGTGCTCGAAGGGTCCGCTCCATCGGTCTGGCCCAGCGCCCGCGCCACTGCCCGGTACAACACCTGGTGCACCAGCGTCGACTTGCCCGAACCGGAAACCCCGGTAATCGCCACCAGCGACCCCAGCGGAATCTCCACGTTCAATCCGTGCAAATTATTGGCCTCCGCCCCCCGAAGCACCAATCGTTCTTTTCCCGGTGCCCTGCGTCGTGCCGGCACTGGAATCGATATCTTGCCGGAAAGATACCGTCCCGTCAGCGAGTTCGGATTGGCCTCGATCTCTGCCAAAACACCCTCGGCCAGCAACTTGCCGCCAAACTCCCCCGCTCCCGGCCCCAGATCAAGCAAGTGATCCGCTGCCCTCAGCACGTCCGCATCGTGTTCCACCACCAGGATGGTATTGCCCAGGTCGCGAAGCTCTTCCAAAATGTGAATCAACCGCGCCGTGTCCCGCGTGTGCAACCCGATCGACGGCTCGTCCAGTACATACAGCGCCCCAACCAGGCGCGAACCGAGCGAGGTCGCCAGCTGGATCCGTTGCGCCTCGCCGCCCGACAACGACGAAGCCAGCCGGTCCAGCGTCAGGTATTCCAGCCCCACCGCATCCAGAAAGCTCAGCCGCTGCCGCACCTCGTCCAGAATCGGCCCGGCAATCTCCTCCTGCATCGGCGTCAGCCGCAAAGCGCCAAAAAACTCCTTGGCCTGCGCAATCGTCAGCGCTGTCGCCTGGCAAATGTTCTTCCCGTTGATCCGCACCGACCGCGCTTCAGCCCGCAGCCGCTGTCCCCGGCAATCCGGACATTCCGCATAGCCGCGATACTTGCTCAGCATCACCCGCACGTGCAGCTTGTACTTCTTGCGCTCCATCTGCGCAAAAAATCCAAGCACACCCGCAAATCCGCCTTTACCGTGCAGCACCGTCTCCCGTGCCTGCTCCGGCAATTCGCGCCACGGAACATTCAGTGGAACGCCCAGCTCCCCCGCCAGCTTGCGAAACTCAGTAAACCACGGCCGGTATTTCGGACGGTTCCACGGATCGATCGCCCCATCCGCCAGGGTCAGCCCCTTGTCAGGAATCACCAGGTTCAGGTCGAAATCCACCGTGTTGCCAAAGCCCTGGCAGCGCGGGCAAGCCCCAAATGGATTGTTAAAGCTGAACAGCCGCGGCTCCGGCTCCTTCCCCGGCCGGTGGCAACTTTTGCACTCATAAGCCCCGGAAAAACGATGCCGCTTCCGCTCCCCGGTCTCCTCTCGCGGAACCTCCTCGAATACCACCTCGCCCGCCTCGCGGTAAGACGTCTCCGCGGCATCCACAATCCGCGATCGGTTCTCCGCGCTCACCACGATTCGATCCAGCAGCACAAACACGGGGAGGGTAAAGTCCAGGTCCAGCAGCGACTCCGGCGTTGAAAACTCCACAATCCTGCCTTGCTGATATAGCCGGTTAAACCCGTTCCCGCGCAACTCAGTCAGCCGTGCCTTCAGCGTTTGCGTGTGCGGCGAATCCCCGCCATTCACCACCGGTTTGCCTTTGCCCGCCGATTTTCCCGGCCGCCCAACAGTCTTCGCCGAGATCTTGGTGCCCGTTTCTATCTCAGCGGTCGCGGTCGCCACCGGGAACATCGCATTCAGCCGCGTACCCTCGCCGAGCGCCAGCGTAGCCTCCGCCACCTCGTCCATCGAGTCCCGCTTCACCAAGCCGCCGCAATAGACGCAGTGCACCGTCCCGCAGCGCGCATACAGCAGCCGCAGGTAGTCGTAAATCTCCGTCGCCGTCGCCACTGTCGAGCGCGGATTGCGGGTGGTGTTCTTTTGCTTGATGGCGATCGCCGGCGCCAGTCCGTCGATAAAATCCACGTCCGGCTTTTCGATTCGCTCCAAAAACTGCCGTGCGTATGCCGACAGCGATTCAACATACCGCCGCTGTCCCTCGGCATAAATGGTGTCAAAGGCCAGCGAACTCTTCCCCGACCCCGAAACCCCACTGACCACCGTCAGCTTCCCATGGGGTATCTCGCAGGAAATGTTTTTTAAATTGTGGGTCCGCGCACCGCGGATGATGATGGCATCGTTTAAGGAATTCAATGGGAATGCACCGGGCAGAAGTTGTCCGGCGGCGCCTCTGTCTGCTCAGCGAGACTCAGGACGCAACCGGCCATTCTTCATTGTAAATCATGCCGCAAGCTGGCCCGGCCGCCTGCCGGCGGAGCGCCCGCGCATTGTATCCGCCGCGCAACAACCCGCTGAACCCAATAGAGATTGGGAACAAATAGGTTGAATCCTCAGAATTCCGATTGCCGTTTCTCGACCACGCACAAACGCGGCGCGACAGCTGATCTCAAAGATTCGCTGTCGTGCCGCGTGTGGTCTTCAGATTCGTTTACTGAACGTTGTCCACTATCTGCTGAAGCTCGTGCCGCGCGGCTTCAATATGCCGCAGTGAGTTGGCTTGCAAACCGGGGTATCCGGGGGGATCCGCCTCGTGCTCGATGTTGCTGCGTGCATCGTGAAGAAGCTGCAACGCCTGATGGATGTTGCCGTTGACATCTCCCGCATTCTGAGGGGGTGGCGTCTGGTAGGGATTAGCTCCTGCAAGTTTAACCGCCGTTTTTAGGTCGTTTATCGCCTTATCCATCTCGTTCGTGGCGATTTTCATGTGAACTCTAAATGTTGGCCGGTTGTCCGATTGAACGCATGCGCGCGCCGCACGCAGGTTAGAGAGCGCATTCAGGTACGCAGGTATCTGGGCGCTCACCGGCGCTCCCTGGAAAAACAATACAGTCGACAGCAGCGCAAAAACCGCCAAAGGGATACGTCTTAGAATTCGCATTTCAGTAGTTCCTTTCTTTTCGTTGGGGATCATTTCCATTACGACGACGAGTCTTTACCGCGTTAAGCCCTCGATGAATCGTTCAAGGCATCGAATGGGAATGCACCGGGCAGAAGTCCTTCGACGTCGCCCCTGCCCCCAAAAACGCAACCCGCCGCGCTTCATCATAGCTCGTGCCCAAATGTTAGCGCATTTTGAGCAAGTTCTGTCTTGTCTAAGCCGCAAGCTGCGAAGGGCGGGAGTGCATGGGCTTGACAGTTTCCTTGGCTTCGCGATCGAGCACTGAGGCTAATGCCATCAGAACCGCTCCCGCGCAGGCCGGGCACTGCCGCGCACAATTACCCACGCAATTGCAGTCAGGACAGAGATACGCTGAAGACAAGGGGATATGCTGCATCGCTATGAGTGTCATTGGATTAGCCCCCATGGCTGAAAGTGGCAAGAGTGCAAACTGCACTTGCGCCCGAGCGCTCTTCTACCCTCTTGATGGATGCGGACCACACCCTGAAAGTTGTTTCCCGCAGCCTGTGTCGACGTTTCGCGCCAATTGGCAAGACGGCTCCAATGCGCTGCCCGCAATCGACCCGCCGACCGCGTTAATTTGAAAAGATCGTATGGTCCTGGTCAAATTTCTGCACGGTCTTGCTTGACTTCTCCGCCGCCTTCTCCGCCACACGTTCAATCTTCGTCACCGTTGTCGGTGCGGGATCGGTTTCGTTCTCCACTTTTTCCTCATTCGAGTTTTCAAATTGATCGGACATTAGGTTTTCCTCCTGCTTCAACATTGCGGTGCCTTGCCAGGCTTGGGATGTTCGATATTGCACTCCACTCGATTCCAACTCTCGCTGTCACCCGTCAAACTCTCGACCGCCCTCCGGCAAGCTCGACCCCGTTAAACTGTTAGATGAGGTTTATCCGTGCTTCGTTTTGCCATTTTTCTCTTGCTCGCCGCATCGGTGTCTGGCTCCGCTCAAAATCCTGCTTCAAAACCCGCCCTCCCCACAGCTTCGCTGGCACCCTCGGCCCAGGCCGTTCCCCGCCCGGTCCAGGAAGCCGAAGCCGCCATCGCCAAGTCCGATTGGAAAACCGCTGAATCCAAACTGGATACCTGGCTGGCTGCTCACCCCTCCGATGCTCGCGCCCTCTTCGACGCAGGCTATGTGGCCGATTCACAGAACCGCCTTGACGAAGCCGCGGCGCTCTACCGCCGCGCCGTCGAAGCCGACCCGCAGTCGTTTGAGGCTCAATTGTCGCTTGGCCTGCTGTTGGCCCGTCAGGGCAAGCTTGAAGATGCCCGTCCCCCGCTTGCCGCTGCCACCGCCCTCGATCCCGGTGACGCCGGGCCGCTCCTGAAGGCCCGCGCCTGGCGCGCTCTGGCTCAAATTGATCGCGATACCGATCCTTCCGAGGCCTCCAGCGATCTCCTTGAAGCCCTCAAGCTCTCGCCAGAGACCCCCGCGGATACTCTTCTCGCCGCCGACCTCGCGGATGCCACTGGCCAATACAACACAGCCGAATCCGCTTACCGCCGCGTACTGGCCAATGACCCCCATTCCTCTGCCGCAAATGCCGGGTTGGCTCACCTGTTGATCTCACAAAAGAAGTTTCCCGAGGCGGAAACCATCCTCCGCGCCGCGCTCGCGCAATCCCCCGGTGATCCCGTGCTCACCGCGCAGCTGGCCACTGTCCTCGTCGCCGAAGACAAAGCTGAGGCCCTCCCGCTCCTCCAAAAACTCCACGACGCTCACCCCGCCGACGTTCACATAACCAGTATGTTGGCTGCGGTTTTGGCCGACGCAGGCGAGTCGGCTGCCTCTGACCACTTATATGAAGGCCTGCTCGCCGCCAGCCCCAATGACCCGGTCCTGCTGGTCGATCACGGCCAAAATCTCATCCGCCTGCTCCAGTACACACAGGCTTTTGCGGTTTTCGACAAGGCCACCCGGCTTGACCCCGCCAATCCTGACGGCTGGAGCGGCCTGGCCTTCGCCGCCTCCCGAATCAATCAGCCTTCCGTCACACTCCACGCTCTTACCATGCGGTCAAAGTATCTTCCAGAACTGCCTTCAACCTATTTCCTTTGGGCCACATCCTACGACTCATTGCACCAAAAGGCAGCGGCTATCACCTACTACCATCATTTCTTGGATGCCGCCGCAGGGAAATTCCCAAATCAGGAATGGCAGGCTCGCCAGCGTCTCCTTTTGCTCGAAAACAAGCATTAAACCGTGCAATGATGTGTCCTTCAAGGTGGTGCCTCCAATTTTGCAGGCCCCGCTGGTTAGGTTGGGGTGAGGGGATCGCGAGAATTTTCTTCTTGCGCATTTCCCTTAGCCGCTCCAATATGGTGCTTAAGGCAAGTGCCGCAACGGAGGAGGTCCCTCATGCGGTCCATGTTACCGGCAGTAGCCGCCGCTCTTCTCACGCTCGTGCCGATACCGGCCTGTGCCTCCGGACTCGACGATAAAGTATTCGACCAACAGAGCTTAGATGCTTTGCAAGCCAAGGTCCGCCTAGCCCAACCACGCGACCTCTGCTTCCTTTACGCCCAGCTGGTGCACGAGATGACCGAGCTCAGTGTGCGCCAATACGCCGCGGGCGACATATCCAACGCTACCAATCTGCTCAAACAAATCCAGCCCCTCGCCCTGAAAATTCACTCCTCCATGGTTGGCGGGGACAAGCGGCTGAAGGATGCCGAAATCCTTTTGCGCCACACCTCGTTTCGCCTGACAGAAATGCTGCACTCCAGCAGTTTTGAAGACCGCCCCCTGGTCGAGCAGACTCTTGCCCAGGTCAGCCAGGCCCAAAATCAAGCCATGTTGCAGGTCTTCAGCAAGTAGTCGGCAATCCACGTCTTAGAATCCGTCAAAATAACTTTCAAAGCCGGAAGCAGCGCTTCGACGACGGGTTCCCCGCCCCGATTCCGGCACGCCGGAAATCGCTCCGCTCCGGCTTCGTTCGGCCATCGGCGCTATAAGCCGGTCAGAATCCGTGCTATAACTGACCCAACTTCACTGCGGGCCTCAACCATCGGAAGAACGAGGCTCGGCCAGCGACCCTGATGCGTATTGAGAAATGATGCGTACGTTCCGCTCTATTGCCGCATTCCTGCTTTGCCTGCTCGTGGCAGCACCCCTGCATTCTCAGAAAGACAAGCGCGAGCCCCTGACCGAGACCCAGATCGAGCAGATCGCCGAAGCCGGCATTGACCCTGTTGCCCGCGTCAACCTTTACACGAAGTTCCTCAATGAGCATGCTGACGTGATTAAAGGGCTCACCAATCGCGCTAAATCTCCCGCGCGCAGCCGGCGCCTCGACTCGGAGCTCCAGGACATAACCGCCCTTATGGACGAGCTCGGCTCCAACCTCGATACTTACTCTGACCGCCACGCCGATATCCGCAAGTCATTGAAACCGCTGACAGAAGCGAGCCAGCGCTGGGCTGTCATTCTGCGCGCCCTGGCTGGTGAACCACCTTTTGACCTGTCCCGCAAGGAAGCCATCGAGAGCGGCGAGGAGTTGGCCGACCAGGCTCAACGTCTTCTACGCGAGCAGACCGACTACTTCAAACTTCACAAGGACGAAGCCGGCCAGGACCGGGCAGAACCGAAATAAGGCCAGTAGTCAGCCCTCAGTTCTCAGTTATCAGCCAGGAGACTCGACCCGGCAACTGAACACTGAACACTGGACACCGAACACTGACATCTGCAAACTGTAAACTGATCTCGTGCCACCCGACTTCCTACCCATCTTCCAGCAAGAGTACCGAGCCTTGCGTCCCAGGGCGCCCATGCCGCCCATCACAGTGCGATTCCGCCGGTTCACCTCGCTCAACACCACCATCCGCCTCCGCGAGGGGCAAATCTTCGTCAATCTCTCTGATCTGCTCGAGGGCGCGCCCGAGTCCGTCATCCACGCCATCGCTCACATTTTGTTAGCCAAACTCTATAAAAAGCCCATCGAGCCTGCCCACAACCTCCGTTACAAGCGTTTCGCCTCCTCGGCCGCAGTCACCCGCCAAACCGAGCTCGTCCGCCACGCCCGAGGCACCAAGCGCTTCTCGGGTCCGGAGGGCCGCTTCTACCACCTCGAAGAGGTCTTTGACACTCTCAACTTTCGCTTCTTCGGTGGCCTCCTCGGCCGCCCCGAGCTCACCTGGAGCGAACACATGGCGAAACGCTCTCTCGGCCACTATGACGCAGCCCACAACACCATTGTCGTCAGCCGCGTCTTTGACCGACCTTCCAGCCCCCGCTATGCGATCGAATACCTGCTCTTCCACGAGATGCTTCACCTCAAGCACCCGGTAAGGATGCGGGGCCTCCGCCGCTGCGTCCACTCCCGCGAGTTCAAGGCCGAGGAATCCCAATTTCCCCAACTGGCAGAAGCCCTGGCGTTTATCAAACGCCTGTAGAGAGGTAAACTCTCTCAATCAGTCCCCCTCGCCGGCAAGGAGGAACCCAGAGTGGCGAACACCTTCGGTACAGATATTCTGATCCAGGCGCCCGACCCGGGAAAGGCAGCGGCGTTCTACGTGGAGCATCTCGGGTTCGAAATCACCGCCAAGGATCCCCAGATGATCAGTCTTCACGGAGCGCACATCAACCTGTTCATCGAGCCCGGCCCGGCCCTGGGACCGGTTCTGGAAGTCACGGTTGACAATATTGAAGCGGCAAAACGCCGGCTGCTAAAGAACGGATGCGAAGTGATCAAGGACGAGCCGGATTTTCCCCGCTGCTACGTCAAGGATCCCAACGGCCTGATTTACAACCTGACAAGCCGCTAGGGGACTGCCGCCATGCGCCTCCCGAAGCTTGCTGTCAATGCTAGCATTGACAGCGCATTCAGGCTGCTGATAAACCCGCCGCTTTGAAAGGGCATGGATTCATCCGTGCCGCTAAGATCCAAATAATGAGCGCGGCTTTAGCCGCTGAGGGATGTCTTTCGAATCTCGTTGGACTTTGTCAGCAATCTGAGCTTGCTGTCAATGCTAGCATTGACAGCACATTCATGCTACGCTGTTTCCATGGCGACTCTTACCATCCGCAATCTCGACGAAAACGTAAAGCGCCGGCTGCAAGTGCGCGCCGCGCTCAATGGCCGCTCTATGGAAGCAGAAGCGCGCGAAGTGCTTGCAAACCTGGCGCGGCAGCCTCTAGAGAAACCAGCGGGCGACGGCGGCCTGGGAACAGCCATCCACAATCTCTTCGCCCCCCTTGGCGGCGTGGAACTCCAGATTCCGCCGCGCCGTAAATCGCATCGCCCGATTCCTACATTTGACTGATGATTCTGCTCGACACCAATGTGATCTCCGAAGCCATGAAGCCTCGACCGGAACGAGCAGTCATGGACTGGATCGATTCAGAAAAACCAGATGGGCTCTGGACCTGCACAATTGTCGTCGCGGAGGTGTTCTCTGGCCTGGACCTGATGCCAATGGGCAAGCGTCAACTGCAGCTGCTCGAAAAGGCCGAGTACATGTTCGAGACGCTGTTTGCCGGCCGCATTTGCGGCTTCGATCAATCGGCCGCAAGAGCCTACGGCAAGATACTTAAAAACCGGCAAGCCGCCAGTCGACCAATCAACCAGATGGACGCTTTGGTCGCCGCCACGGCGTTGGCGGCCGGCGCTATCCTGGCCACGCGCAACACGGCCGATTTTGAGCAAAGTGGAGTCCAACTGTTGAATCCATGGCCTTAAGAGCGATGTGACTCACGCCGCCTTTTTCACCGCCGTCAAGGCTTCGCCCGGTCCGCCCACAGGCCGCATAGCCGCCCACAAAATCAGCGCAATTCCCACAATTACCGACCCGGCGCTTGCCAATTGCGCATTCGATAAACCCCATAATACCTTTGGGTTGCGACGTATAAATTCAACCATAAAACGAGCTATTCCACTCAGCACCAGGTACTCACCCACAATCGTGCCTGTCCGGTGCGGTTTTCCCCCGCGCCACCACAACCACCAGCCGATCAACAACCCCGCTCCCAGCTCGTAAAGCGGCGTAGGATGCACACGCACCGTGGTCGGCTCAATCCCTTTAGGAAAGCTCATGCCCCAGGGCAAATTGGTTGGGAGCCCGTAGCAGCCATCCCCTGACAAAAAGCAGCCGATGCGCCCGATCCCATACCCAATGGCCGCCGCGGGCGCGCCAAGATCCAGCGTCCGCAACCCGCCGATCTTTGCCCACCAACCCTGAAATACCAGCGCGGAGATGCCGAAGACCAGCCCGCCAAACCAGGCAAAACCGGCCGAATCCCAAAGCACCTGCCAGCCCAGTTCGCGGAATTCCATCGGCGTGTCGATCACGTGCCACAGCTTGGCGCCCACAATCCCCGCCACCACCGCAACGGCCACCATGCCAACCGCGTCCGCGTCGATGCCCGCCCGCCTGAAGCCTCGCTCCATCACAAATGCGCCAGCCACAGCAGCCAGCCACAGCATCAGCCCAAACATAGGCAGATTGAAATGCCCGAAATGTAAATAAGGGAACATGCAGACTTAAGTATAGACGCGGCAGCCTGATCAACGGCCGGCTTCGGCTTTGTTCACGATTTGCACAGATTCCTCGCCCGTCGGCCCTTTTTCGCGCGATACTGTCTGCATGTCCACCACAACTCAAAAAGGTCTGGAGATCCTCTATACCCGCCAGCAGATTGCCGAACGTGTCGCCGAAATGGGCGCCCAGATTACCCGTGATCTGAACGGTGAAAAACTGGTCATGGTGGGCGTTCTGAAGGGCGCGGCGTTTTTTCTGTCTGACCTGTCCAGGACCATCGAGGCTGACGCCACCTTCGACTTTGTCGCCACCTCAAGCTATGGCAAGGGGCAGCGCTCCTCCGGCGCCGTCAAGCTCATCAAAGACCTCGACGAGCCCATCGAGGGGAAAAACGTGCTTGTTGTTGAAGATATTCTAGATACCGGCCTCACCCTCGCCTATCTGCGCAAGCTTTTCCTGCAACAACGCCCCAAAACCCTGCGCATCGCCACGCTGCTTGACAAGCCTTCGCGGCGCCTGGAAAAAATCGAGGCCGATTACATCGGTTTCTCCATTCCCAACCTCTTCGTCATCGGTTACGGGATGGATTATGCCGAGCGATACCGCAACCTGCCCGACATCTGCCTGATGACCCCAGACCATCCCGAGTAGGTTTAGAATCATGGATTTATGGTTCTATCTACCGCTCAAATGGCGGCCAAATCACGCCCTCTGCGTACTTCATCATCTTGAGCCGCGCGGCCCTCATCCAATCGCCGCCATCCGCCTGCCGCCTCCGCGCGTCTTGCGCAGCAATAGTGCCGAACAGCGCATAATAGTTCCAGGTAAAAAACCGAATTCCTATCACGCGCCGGCAAGTCACGCCTTTAAATCCTGCCTCACCCCACCCCCTCCCCCTGAAAATACCGTTTCCTCGATCGGCTTTCTCACCCTCATTCCACGATAAACTGTTTATAATCAAAGATTTATAAAAACATCCACACGCGGACCTGCTTGCGAATCCCCTCCAAAAGTGCCGCGAAAAATGCCGATATTAGCCGAAAAAGCGCCATTTCGGGCAATCTTCACCACGAAACGGCCCTACACATTCTGCGGCCAGGAATGCCCCATTTGAGGTATTGAGACGGAATTCGAAGAATGGTTCAATTTGCTTGAAATCAAAGAGGCGTTTCGGAGTTACTCGGAGGGGGTCAACCCATGATCGATACATACCAGTTGACTGGCAACGGCCAGATCGCACTCGGATTCCGGCCACTTCCCGCTGCTGGACCTGCAGGGGCCGTCGTCATGGTGCAAACCCTGCTCTACGCCAGCGTAGGGGCCACCCTTGGAATTCTTGTTGGAATCACTCTTGCAGCCGCGCCCTGGCGCGCAAGCACGCCCACGCCGCAACTCGATTTCGCGCAGGTCAACTCCACTGCTGCGCCTGCGAACAGCAATCCCGTAGCCAGCGCTGGACAGGTTGCGTCCGTGCAAGTCCAGGCAGTTAGCCAATGGAGCGTACAGCCGGCCTTTGCCCAGGTAGCCCCGGCCGTCAAAACAACTGCCGTAGTATCAAAATCTTCAACCCACAAGCACCGCGGTGCCCGCCTGCTGTCTGCCACCTGGACGCGCTCTTCGGTGCACACGGCGCTCTTCCACCACCCTCGCACCTTCTCCCATTCGCCTGCGGTTGCCCCCACTGTGGCTGCCCAGGCCGCAACTCCTATCAACACACCCGCTCCGGTCATCCTCACCATCGAGGGGGATTTGACCCTGGTCAACTTCGATGCCACCGCGGGAACGATTGAAACGCAGGAGGGAAAGACGTTCCTCATCGGAACCACCGTTAGCGAAACAGCAGCGCAGCATTGGCAGGAAGCTCAAGGCAATGTCCATTTCAGATGCGATCTGAATGGAAGCTGCACCCTCTTCCACGCCGGCGTGGTCGTCCACAACGCCAGGATGACGATTTAGGCTCACTGGTCGCTATGAACTGCCCGCGAAAAGAAACCTCTTCAGCCCCCGGCGCCCGCGTTGTGTTGACCCGCGCCTGTCGCCCGCACCCTATTGTCCCGCACCTATCGCCCGCGCCGTAGGCGCAACGTTTGTTAGCCCCGCGCTTCAGCGTGGGGAAAGCCAATCCCATTCACAGACGCCGGAGTCCCGTTAGGGACGGCGCTTATGCTCCCCGCCCTCTTAACGCTCCTCACGAGAAGAATGCAAAATCACGAACCGGGAGCGACACCCATAAATTTCAAACTTCCACCACCATCCCGGCAAAGTACAATTCCCTTACCGTCTCACCGTTCCGAGGCTCAACCCTCCAGCCAGGTGTTTAGCCCGGGCACAGCCATTCTGCTCAGGTACCATCTCCCGCCAAAGGCCTCCGAAATCTCCTGATCGATTTTGGTTTTGCCCCTATTGACTCCTGACTGCCGCAATGGCCCAACCTCGGAACGAGTGACGGGGATCACTGTGGCTGAAGAGGGCTGAGCCTACCATAATTCCGGTTCATCGGGCAGTTTTCAGTCCGGCAAAGACCTTAAGGTCGATGGGCGATCCGTCTTTTCCTAAGTGCTTTGACGTATCTGAATTGATGCTTGCATTTCACAAAACGCAAAGCAGTTGTGTGTAACTTGCGGCCCGCGGTTGACCGGGAACGGGGGGCAAATGAGCGATGAGAAAAAACAGGATCGTGGCGTGCTGCGGGTGGACGCGGAGGAGTGCAAGGGATGCGGGCTCTGCGTGGAAGCCTGCCCGCCCAAGGTCATCGCTCTGAGCGAGAGGTTGAATCACTACGGCTATCGAACCGCTCTGTATGCCGGGACTGGCTGCACCGGGTGCGGAATCTGCTTCATGGCCTGCCCCGAGCCGGGTGCCATCACGGTGTTCCGGGCTGTCAGCCAGGCCAAGGGCGCAACCGGTACGGGGGCGAGCGTATGCGCAAGCAGCTGAT